>CANETF010000034.1 GCA_947440575.1 Verrucomicrobiaceae bacterium | reverse complement strand
GGGGAAGGTGGAGGGGGCTGAGGCGCAGGGGTGGGTGCGGTTTTTGCGGGCGCAGGTGCGATCGGGTGGGGATGGGGTGCTGGCGGCGGCGGTGCTGTGCGGGTGGGCGGGGCACTGGGGGGATGGCGGGGAGGTCTTGGGGGAGGTGCTGGCGGGGTGGAGGCAGGGGGTGCGGAAGGAGGGGGACCGGCGGTGTGTGGAGGCGGCGGCGGGCGTGTTGCTGGCGGGGGGGCATGCGGGGGCGGCGTGGGAGGCGGCCAGGGTGGCGGGAGAGCTGGCGACGGTGCGGCGGGTGGGGCGGCATTTGCCGGTGATGGTGGAGGCGGCGGCGGCGATGGGACGGGAGGATCGGATTCGGGAGTTGTTCACCGAAGTGGTGCACATGCCGGTGGTGGGGGGAGATCGGCTGGCGGAGTGGGCGGCGGTGTTTGAGAAGGTGGGGCATGCGGAGTTGGCCAAGGAGCTTTGGGAGGCGGGGCTGAAGCAGGCGCGGGATACGGCGACGCTGACACCGGCGCTGGCGGCGGGATGGGCGCGCTTTTTGATTCGGCAGAAGGCGTTTCCAGCGGCGGAGAGTTTCCTTTTGGCGCACGATTACCTGCTGACGCGGGAGCTGCCGGAGGTGCTGGTGGAGTTGTTTACGGGCTGGCAACGGCTGGGGGAAATGCCGGTGCAGATGGCGCGGTATCGGTTGGCGAGAGGGATTGAAAAGGAGGCGCTTTGGCGAGCCGGGGTGTTGAGCCCAAACTCCGACATTGGAGGCACCCGATAGGCTTGAGCATTGGCCGCTCAGTGCTTCCCGCTCCTTGGGCGGCATCATAAAGAGATGCAGCCGCTGCGGATTGGGAAGCATTGAGCGACAAAGCCTCTGCGCCTCTCAAGCACCTCGAATGTCGGACTCCGGGTTGAAACCATGAAAACTGCTTGACCGAGGCGGTAAGAGCGACTAAACACTCTGCCCTTCTCGCCCCTTTTTGTCATGGCTAACACACGTTCCGCAGAAAAAAACATCCGTAAAACCGCTAAGCGCACGCTGGCAAACAACTCTGTGAAGAGCAAACTCCGCACGCTTCGCAAGAAGGTCCTGGCGGCGGTGGATTCGGGTGATGCGGCTGCGGCTCAGACTTCATTGAGCGCTTTTGCGGCGGCGGTGGACAAGGCTTCGAAGACGAAGGTGATTCACTCCAACACGTCTTCCCGCATGAAGAGCCGGATGGCGTTGAAGTTGAAGGCGCTGAAGGCGTAAGCCCGAGGGAAACCCCTTTTTGAAGGAAGCCGCCTGAAGAGGGCGGCTTTTTTTGTGCCTTGATTGAGGGATCAGCGATTGAAGAGGCCGCGGCGGGCTTCTGAGCTGGGGGCTGGGGCGGGTGCTGGCGTTGAAAGGTCTTTGTAGCGCAGGATGCCGCGCTCTTTCAGGTTGCCGATGAGGGACTTGAATTCGCTTTTGAGTTCGGGGTCATTGAGGAGGGCGGCCATGAGGCCGTTGCCGGAGCGCATGGTGCGGGCGATGGCGGCGAAGTCGTCGACGCCTTTTTTGACGGAGGTGAGGGCTTCGTCGGCGGAGGTCATGACTTTGTCGGCCTTGGCGATGGCGGGATCGAGCTTGTCGAACATGGGGCCGAGTTTGGCGGTGGTGGTTTCGAGGTTGGTGGCGGTTTTTTTGAAGCTGGCAGCGGCGTCTTTGATGTCGCTGATGGCGGCTTTGAGGTTGGCGGCGTTTTCCTCGCCGAGGACTTTGTCGTCGACCCGGGTCATGGTTTTGTTGAGGTGCTCCATGCTTTGTTTGAAGTTGCCGATGACTTCGTCTGAGAGGGCGCCTTCGTTGACTTTTTTCATGGCGGTGCGGACGTCGACGAGGGCGAGTTTGACGTCATCGAGGACGACATCGACTTTTTTGGCGGCGGAGGCTGCGGTGTCCTGGAGGCCGCCCAGGCCGCCGTCGCGGGTGCCCTCGATGACTTGGTCATGATTGAAGGGATAGAACTCGGTGATGGGGCTGCCGTCTTCTTTGCCGTGGATTTTGATGTCGATGAGGGCGTCGCCCATGAGGCCGTTGGTGCCGACGAGGAAGCTGGAGCTAAGTGGGACGCGTTTGTCGCCGAAGACTTCGATTTCGAGGGTCACGCCGGAGGAGTCGGCCTCGAGGAGGGGTTTGTCTTTGACCTTGCCGATGCGGGAGCCGCCGAGGTAGACGGGCGAGCCTTTTTTGATGCCTGGGGCGTTGGGGAAGGCGAGTTTGAGGGTGTAGGAGTCGGTGAACATTTCGTTCACGCGGCCGAACTGGAGGATGAGGGCACCGACCATGAAGAGGCCGACGAGGAGAAAGAGGCCGACGAGGAATTCGGTCTTGCGATTGGGATTCATGATGGGTGGAAAAGGGGGACGGGGTGAGGGTTAGGAGGTCATGCCGGAGCGGCCGGCGATGAAGTCCTGGATGAAGGTGTCTGGGGAGTGACGGAGCTGGTCCGGGCTGCCATTGAAATAGACGATGCCATTTTTGAGCATGACGATGCGGTCTGCGATTTTGAAGACGCTGGCGATGTCGTGGGTGATGACCACAGAGGTGACATGATAGCGCTTTTGAAGGCGTTTGATGAGGTGGTCGATGACGTCGGTGACGATGGGGTCGAGGCCGGCGGTGGGTTCGTCGTAGAGGATGATTTCGGGGCGACCGACGATGGCGCGGGCGATGCCGACGCGTTTGCGCATGCCACCGGAGAGGTTGATGGGCATTTTTTCTTTGTGGGCGTCGAGTTCGACGACTTCGAGGGCTTCCTGGACGCGGCTTTTGATTTCGGCGGGGTTTTTGATGCCGGCTTCGATGAGTGGGAAGGCGACGTTTTGGGCGACGGTGAGGCTATCGAAGAGGGCGGCGTTTTGGAAGAGGTAGCCGATGCGGCGGCGGAGGGGGGCGAGTTGACGTTCGGAGAGGCCGCAGAGGGAAGTGCCGTCGAACTGGATGGAGCCGGCGTCGGGATGGAGGAGACCGATGATGTGTTTGAGCAGGACGCTTTTGCCTTCGCCGGAGGGGCCGACGAGGACGAGGGTTTCGCCCCGGCTGATATCGAGGTCGATACCTTGGAGGACTTTTTGGGAATCGAAGCTTTTGTGGAGGCCGCGGATCTGAATGAAAGGGGACGCAGCGGGCTCCGCCGATGGGGGTGCGGGCATAGGTTTGATCAGGTGATCGTCCCCATCGGGAAGATGTAGTTGAGGAGGAGCGTGAGGAAGAAATTGGTGACGAGGAGGGCGAGGGAGGAGAAGACGACAGCGCGGGTGGTGCTTTGGCCGACGCCGACGGCGCCGTTGGTGGTGCTGAGGCCTTGATGGCAGGAGATGACGACGATGAGGATGCCGAAGACGAGGCCTTTGATCATGGCGTAGCTGAGGTCTTCGAGGTTGGTGTGGTCGATGGTGTGCATCCAGAACCAGGCGCTGGGGATGCCGAAGCCTAGGACGGCGACGAACCAGGAGGCGGCCAGGCCGAAGGCGACAGCTTCGGCAATGAGCAGGGGCATGGAGATGGTCATCGCGAAGAAGCGAGGCATGGCGAGGTAGTCGACGGGGTGGACGCCCATGGCACGGAGGGCGTCGATTTGTTCCGACACTTTCATGGTGCCGATTTCGGCAGCCATGGCGGCGCCGACGCGGCCGGCGACCATGAGGCCGGTGAGCACGGGCCCCAATTCGCGAAACAGGGAAACGCTGACGATGCTGCCGACGGTGGATTCGATGCCGAAGTCGCGAAATTTGAAATAGGATTGAGCGGTGAAGACGGCGCCGGTGAAGGCGCCGGTAACGATGACGACCACTTGGGAGCCGAAGCCGATGCGAACGATTTGCTCCATCATGAGACGGAGTCGGGGCTTGGACTTGACGAGGGATTCGAAGCCCTCGCCCAGAAGGATTCCGAGCTGGCCGAAGTAGTTGATAAAGTTCAAAACGGCCCGGCCCAAGGTGCTGATCGGGCCGCGAGGGGAGTCATCCATGCGTTGTAAAGATGGCACGGACTGGGGTGTTGGCAACTGGGGGCTTAGGGTGGAGGAAGAGGGGGTGCTCATGGAGCGGTCGGAAGCTCGTAACAGACGGCTTCGCGGTCGTTTCGAACCAGGAGAAAGCGTCCGGCGAGGACGGGGTGGTTCCAGGTTTTGCTGCTGAGGGCGTCGAGTTTGGCGAGTTCGGTGAAGCCGTCGGGCTTGGCGGCGCAGAGGTGAACGGACCCGTTTTCGTTTTGGACGATGACACGATTGCCTGCGAGCAGCGTTTGGCCGGAAGCGAATCGGCCGTCTTTCCACAAGCGATCCCCGGTGGCGATGTCGAGGCAGGCGAGCCGGCCGTCATCGAGGCCATAGAGGTGGCCTTCGAGGAGGGCGGGGCTGTTGAACTGGGTTTTCATCTTCATGCTGGACCAGACTTCGGTGACGCTGAGTTTGCCGTCGGGTGAGGCTTTGACTTCGAGGAGCTGGCAGCCCATGCCGTAACCGGCTGAGATAAACAGGCGGGAAGGGCCCACGATGACGGGTTGGGAGGCTTTGGGGAACTTTTCGCCACCCCAGGTGTGGTCGAAGAGGATGGCGCCATTAGCGGGATCGTAGGCGGTGAGAGCTCCGACGTTATTGCTCAGGATGAGTTGTTTGCCTGCTAGAGTCGCGAGAATGGGCGAGGCGTAGTTGGCTTGGTCGTCGCCGGATTTCCAGGCAGGGATGCCGGTTTCCCGATGGTAGGCAAAGAGGACGGGGCCACGCGGATTGCCGCCGGTGACGATGACATGGTCGCCAACGATCAGGGGTGAGGCGCTGACGCCCCATTCGATGTTTTCGAGCTTGTTTTCTTTGAGGACCGAGCTTTGCCAGATGGGGTTTCCGGTGTTGGCATCGAGGCAATTGAGCAGGCCGGTGGCACCGTAGGCGTAGACGCGGCCCTCATGCAGAGTCGGGGTGGCGCGGGGGCCTTCGCCGCCCTGCCACTGGGTGAATTTGGTTTTGTCGGCATGCGCCCAACGGAGCTTGCCGGTGAGGAGTTCGTAGCAAGTGACGAGTTCCTCTTCGCCGCGTTGTTCCTGAGTGTAGGCGAGACCTGAAACGACGGCAAAGGTGGACCATCCGGCGCCGATGGGCTGACGCCAGAGTTCTTTGGGAGGATGGGTTTTCCAGTCGTCGGAAAAGGTGGCTGGTGGGGCAATGCCGTTGCGTGAGGGGCCAAAGAACTGAGGGACATCGGTGGCTTCGCTGAGGCGGGGGTCGGAGGGTAAGGGGGTGGCGGGGGTGGTGATTGAGGGGGGGAGGGCTTTCAAGTCGGGCTGCTGAGGGGTGGACCATTTCCAGACCCAGTTTGGCATGCCGGTGCCGTCGACGGTGCCGTCCACTCGAACGGCGGCTTTCCAGGCGAGGCCGAGCAGGATGACGACTGCGAGTCCTTTCAGACGAGTGCGGCCGGAGAAACGTTTGGTGAGCAAGAACCAGAGCAGAATGAGGATGCTGGCGAGCAGGGGGATGCCGGCGGTGAGCCAGCTTTTCAGGTTGCGTTCGAACTCGGGTAGCGAGCGGACGTAAGCCACGCTGCTGATGGCGAGGATGAGGATTGAGAGGGGGAACCAGGGGAGACCACGACGGAGTGGGGTCTTGGGCGGGGTGTTTTCAGGGATAGAGGCCATGGGTAGAGTGAGTGCTTACTTCGTTAAGGGGTGAAAAAATCAGGACATGAGCAGGGCGAATGCCTGAGGGTGATAGTGGCGGCGGATGGCTTCGGTTTTGACGCCGAGGCCTTGGAGAGCGAACCAGACGGATTGCTCGACTTGGGCGGAACGATCGATATTCAGAGCGACAACGGGTTTGCCGGGCATTTCGTTGAGCATGAGCATGGCTGCAAAGTGTTGAACAAACCAGGCACCGACATGGCTTCCGACCGGGTTTTCGATGGCATCGCCGGCGATGACGGCGGCGCGCAGGCAGGCTTCGAGTTTGTCGATGAACTCGCGTCCGACCTTTTCCATGAAGCCGCGGGCGAATCGTCCATCTTCGATAAAGCTATTGGCCAGCAGGCGATGCAAGGCTTGTTCCAACTCGGGCACGCGATCCGGGGGGCGGAGCATTTTAGCCATCATGTAGTGGACGAGAGTGACCAGGGAAGCGGTGGAATCTTCGAGCGTGCCGAGCATTTCAGCTTTTTCTCCTGACTTGGCCTGACAGCAGTGAGACTGGAGGGCGAGGTAGAGGTCTTCCTTGGAGGGGAAGTGGCGGAACATGAGGGCCTCGGAGACGCCGGAGGCTTTGGCTAGTTCGCGGGTGGTCGCGCCATGAAACCCGCGTTCAGCAAAGACCTTGAGAGCCGCGTCCAGGATTTGGTCGCGGCGCTCGTCGCTGGGCATTCGAGTTGAGGGAGCAATGGTGGACACGACGTTGGATTGTAAGTAAACACTCACATAGGTCAAGTGAAATGGTAGAGGCTAGGAACTGGGGCCCAGCGAAGGGTTGCTTGGAGAGCGAGGCACGTTCAGGGTGGGGGCCAGCTTGTTGCTGACTCACTCATGACACCGCTACATCATCTTCGAGCAGGCATCATCGGAACGGGATTTATTGGGCCGGTTCACATCGAGGCGCTGAAGCGATTGGGGGTTCAGGTTCAGGGAGTGTGCGGGTCGACCGCCGGTGCGTTGGCGTGTGCTGAGCAATGGGGGATTCCGGAAGCGTATGGCGACTACGATTACGAGGCGATGTATGCGAATCCAGAGATCGATGTGATTCACATCACTTCACCGAATAAGGTCCACGTCGAGCAATCGCTAGCGGCGTTGGCGGCGGGAAAGCATGTCATTTGCGAGAAGCCATTGGGGATGACGAGTGAAGAGACGGCGCAGGTGGTGGTGGCGGCCAGAAAGGCGAAGCGAGTGTTCGCGGTCAATTATGTGAGCCGCTTCTTTCCGGCGGTCTTGCAGATGCGGGCGATGGTGGAGCGAGGTGAGTTGGGGCGCATCATCCATGTGCAGGGTCATTTTTTTCAGGATTGGCTGCTGAAGGAGACGGACTACAATTGGCGATTGCTGGCGAATGAAGGCGGCGAGTTGCGGGCGGTGGGTGACATTGGGACCCACTGGATCGACTCAGTGTCGTTCATTCTTGGGGCGCGGGTGAAGAAGGTATTCGGCACAATGAAGACGTTTCACAAGACCCGACTGCGGCCGAAGGGTGAGGTGAAGACTTTTGCCAAGATGGATCCGAAGAAGATGGAATCCTTTGCGGTGGATACCGAGGATTTTGCGAGTGTCCTGCTCGAGTTTGGCAAAGCCAAGCACGGCCATGTGAATGGAGTGCACGCGAATTGTGCCGTTTCACAAGTGGCGGCTGGATGGAAGTGCAGTCTCTATTTTGGCATTTATGGAACCGAGGGCAGCGTGCGGTGGGACTCGCAGCAATCGAACGAGATCATTTTAGGTCGTCGAGATCAGCCGAACCAGATATTGCAGCGGAACACTCCCGGGTTTGACGTCGATGTGGCGAATTTCACCGATTATCCAGGAGGCCATGCGGAGGGCTTTTCGTATGTGCATAAGATGCACTACCGTGCGGTCTATGAACACATCGCCAGCGGCAAGACGAGCCCGGCGCTCTTTGCGACTGCGGCAGACGGGCACCATGAAGTCGAGTTATGCGAGGCTATTTTGAGGAGTGGCAAGTCCCAGCGCTGGGAGGTTGTTTGACGGCGACGGCCCTTATGTCTGCGGGCTGGCTGGTGACGACTGAGGTGGTGGGCGGAATTCATCGGCCAACAAACATTGCAGAACGCGCATTCGCATTTTGAGTTCTTCGCGCCTTTTGACCTCAGTTGGGTCCCAATCATCGCTGACGGGTTGGGCCATGACTCGGTCGTAGCGGATGGTTAGAGGCTGGCGTTTGTTGTGGTGACCGCACTTTTCGATCAGATCCAGGATCTCAGTGACCTGGCGCCGGGCCTCGCTGATCGTGATCGCAGCGTTTGCTTCGGTGATGGTGCCTTCGGCGAGACGTTTGAGGAGTTCGCACTCGAATAAACGACAGCGCTCCGGTCTGCCTGCGTAGATCGAGCACTGCTGTTGTTTGAGCATCGAGCAAGGTTGCTCGATGCAGTTCTGGCCTTTCTTTTTTTTGAGTTTGAGGCCCAGCACATTGAGCGCACCGACAGAGTCTGATGGCTGCATGCGGACGATGTGAAACAGGGTGCCATCGCAGCACATTCCGCAGGTGACACACAGGCGGGAGGCGGCGAGGTTGAATTCTTCCGGAGACATCGAGTGCAGTGAAGTGGCAATGTGGGAGCTTGGAGTTAGAGCAGTTTAAGCAAAACTGCAGCCGCTTTTTTGGGGTGGCGGAAGTGGATCTGAGCCGTTGTCAGCTTGGGACGTATGTTCTCATATGCCCCGGCGCTGGCAACGGCCCATCTCCACCTCCGGCACTCCCAAATCAACGGCCACATCTTTTCTTAAAATGCTCCAAGACTTCAATGCAGCGGGTGGTCGTCGCACGCATGAGCCAGAATTCTGGTCGAATTTTCAATGCCATGGAGATAAGCTTCTCTTGTTCCAAGCCAAGAGTTTTGTTCAGCGGCGGAGTGGCAAGGGTTTCAGCCTTCGAAGGAAAAGGGAAACCGCTCGCAGATTCACCAACACCTTTCTTTGGAGGTTACTTCGACCTGCTTCCACTATCGCTTTTTCCCTTTGCCCTTCTTGCCTTTTTTGGTTGGCGGGCTTTCGGTAACGCCCCCTGGAGGGACGGCATCACTGAGCAAGGCGTCAAGTCGGGCACGCATTTCGGCTAGTTTTTCGGGCTTTGAGGTAGCGAGGTTTTGTTTTTCGCCGATGTCGTCGGCGAGGTTGTAGAGTTCCATTTTTCCGGAGGTTGCTTCTTTGCCCTTCGACTCCTCAGCGTCTTTGTCGGAGGCGTTGAGCAGGAGTTTCCAGTTGCCCATGCGGAGGGCCATTTTGTCGGGTGCCATGCCTGGGAGGAGGAGGGCAGCGTGTGGCGATTTGGCGCCTTGGGTGAGCACGGGCCAGATATCGAGGCCATCGGGTGTGAGGGCTTGAGTGGCGGGGGCGCCGGTGAGTTTGACCAGGGTGGGATACCAGTCCACAGCATGCATGGGTTCATCGATGGTGATGCCAGCGGGGATTTTGCCTGGCCAGGTGGCGAAGGAGCAGACGCGGATGCCGCCTTCATAGAGGGTGCCTTTGCCGGCGCGCAATGGAGTGTTCATGGTAGCGCTGCCGGGACCGGGGCCGCCATTGTCGCTGGAGAAGATGATGAGGGTGTTTTCGCGAAGCCCTTTTTCAGCGAGCGCAGCGGTGACTTGGCCGATGGCTTCGTCGACGGCTGACAACATGCCGGCGATGGATTGGCGGAGTTTGGGGAGATGCTTGTAGGGTTCGGTGTAGCTGTCGGGCACTTGATGAGGAGAGTGGATGCCGTTGAAGGGGACGTAGAGGAACAGTGGTTTGTCAGCGGGTTGTTCGCGGATGAGACGGGTGGCTTCCTTGGCGACGAGATGGGTGGTGTAGCCTTCTTCCACGAGCGGTTTGTCATTGCGATACCAATCCGTTTTGCCGTCGCGGTCGTGCGTGTAGTAATCCAGCGCGCCAAAGTAGTGTCCATACTGGTGGTCGAAGCCGCGACGGGTGGGGGTGTAGTCGGCCTGGAATTCGCCGAGGTGCCACTTGCCGGTGATGGCGGTTGTGTAGCCGACTTCCTTCAAGGCCTGTGGCAGCAAGCGCTCGTTCAAAGGCAGGCCCCAGGGGGCGCCTGGCCGGACGACATTGTAGACGCCGGTGTGGGTGGCGTAGCGACCGGTCATCAAGGCTGAGCGTGTGGGAGAGCAAACGGGCTGAACGTAGTAGGACTTCAATATGGCGCCTTCTTTGGCCAGTTGGTCGATGTTGGGAGTGCGAATGTCCTGGCCGCCATTGAAACCGCAGTCGGCATAGCCGAGGTCGTCGATTAGAAAGTAAACGATGTTCGGTTTGTCAGCCGCGAGAATCGAGGTGCTGAGGGCTAGGAGAAGAAGGAAGGGTTTCATGATTTGGGCGTTTCGGGGGTGGCGTTTGGAGAGTCGGATTGGCGTTTTTTGAGGCGCTCCAGGTCTCGGGCTTTTTGTTTTTCCTCTTTGGTCATTTTCTTTGGCTTCTTGGGTGGTGTTCCCTCTTTGGCAGCCATGTCGTAGCGCTTTTCGCCGGCTTTGACTGGCTTGGCCATATCAGCAAGCCAGACGTCGTGAAGCTTGGTGAGTTCGGCGACTTTGTCGGGCATTTGGGCGACGAGGTTGGTCGCTTCGGAGACATCCTTTGCGAGATCGAACAGGCTGACATTGGCTTTTTCTCCGACGAGTTTCCAATCGCCCGAGCGGACGGCCCACCAGCCTTCGTCGCTACCGGAGCACCAAAAGAGATTGCGGGGGTTTGGGGCGGCCTCACCGCGCAGGAGAGGGAGGATGTTTTGGCCGTCGAAGGTTTTGGATTGTTCGACTCCGGCGGCGGCGAGCGCGGTTGGCAAGATATCGAGAGAGATGACGGGAGACAGGCATTCGCCGGGTTTCAACTGGGCAGGCCAACAAACGAGAAAGGGCACGCGGATGCCGCCCTCGTAGTCGGAGTGTTTGCCAGCGCGAAGCGGGGTGTTGTCAGCGCTCTGGGCCAGTGGGCCGCCGTTGTCGCTGATGAAGAAGAGGAGGGTGTTTTCCCAGATACCTTCGCTCTTCAGGGTGGTGATGATTTTGCCCATGGCGTCATCGAGGCGTTTGCCCATGGCGAGGAGTGTGTCGCGGTCTTTGTTGCCGGTGTTGAATTGGGCGATCTCGTCATCGGGTGCCTGGAGTGGAGCGTGGACGGCGTTGAAGGCGAGATAGGCGAAGAAGGGCTTCGACTTGTTGCGGGTGATGAAGGAGGCGGTCTCTTCGCCGAGGCGGTCGGTGAGATAACCTTTTTCCTGAACGACTTCGGTGCCGCGATAGATGGGGTCGTTTGGATCATCGAGTTTGAAGTAGTCATGGGCGCCGCGACCGAGGAAGCCGAAGACTTCGTCGAAGCCACGCAGTGCCGGGCTCCACGAGGGATCAGGGCCGAGGTGCCATTTTCCAAACTGTGCGGTCGTGTAGCCGGCGGGTTTGAGGTATTGAGGGAAGATGGTTTCGGTCATGGGCAAGCCGCTGCCGGCTTCGCCGCCGGTGTAGAGGCCAAGGCGTTGCTGATAGCGTCCGGTCATCAAGCCGGCGCGAGTGGGTGAGCAGACATGTCCACTGACATAACCTTGGCGGCAGATGACGCTTTGCTTGGCCAAGGAATCGAGGTTCGGTGTTTTGATTTCCTTGGCGTGGAGGGGATTGAAGAGCACGTCGGCGTAACCCAGATCATCGGCCACGACCACGATGATGTTAGGTTTGGATTCAGCGGCGGAGAGCGATGTGCCGAGAAGGAAGAGGAGTGCGAAGGCCAGCTTTTTCATGGGGTGCGGTGGAAACGCGCCCGAGCTGGGCTTCTTACGGGGCCTTGGAGCCGGTGATTTCGGAGAGGTAGATGAAGAAGGCGCGCTTGCGGGGAGAGGAGAGGCCCCAATTCACGGGCGGGGATTGGTAGCCGTCTTCGAGCGGCTCGCCTTTGCGGCGGAAGTCGAACCAGCCCCAGGAGACGTGGTCGGCGATGGCGGAGGCGAAGTTGTTGGCGGGTTGGTCGAAGTTTTCGTGGTCGTCCTCGTTGAAGAGGATGGGCATGGGTTTGTAACCTGGGACGGCGCGGGTTTGTTTGATCATTTCGGTGATGCGGGCGGGGTCTTTGACGCCGTTGCCGTGGAGGAGGAGGAAGTCGGAGGAGCGGACGACGTTTTCTTCGGGGATGGCGCCGCCGCCGTAGCTGGTGCCGACGAGGAGACGGCGGCCGTCTTTTTCGGTTTGGCGCACGCGGGTTATGAGTTGGTGGATGCGAGCGGGTTTTAGGATCTCGTGATCGTAGGCTTTGATGTTGGTCTCGTTGTTGACCTCGACGAGGACATTGCGCCAGCCGCCATCGAGCAGCCATTGGGTTGCTTCGTCGGTGGCTTTGATGACGGCGGCTTCATCTTGGAGGCGCTGATCCTGGCCGAAGTAGAAGTAGCCGAGGATGATGACCATGCCTTGGGCATCGGCGGCATCGAGGACGCGTTTCATGCGGGCGGTGAAGGCGGGGCGGAGAGAGCCGTCCTGGTTAAAGGCGGAATTGATCCAGGGTTGGGTTTTGGAGTAGCCTTCGGGGGAGCCGCCTTGGAAGTTGACGGTGACGGCGAGCAGACCGTGGGCTTTCCATTCGGGCATGGCGGCGATGAACTCGCTGACATTGCGATCGGCGTCCCATTTGCCGGTGTCAGGGTAGGCCCAGCGGGAGGCGGTTTCGGGATTCAGGTCGTCGTAAGTGGCCTGGACCATGCGGGAGTTGAGCAGGAGGCCTTCAATGCGGTGGCCGTTCCAGGTGCGGCCTCGGTAGGTGGGTTGGCCGTTGAGGTGAAAGTCCTCGCCGACGATGGTGACGTGGGTTTGGTTGGGAGGGGCCGCGACGAGGGTTGCTGCGACGAAGTATCCGAGGAGTAAGGCAGTGGAACGCATGATGAATGAATACAGCATGAGTGAAATGGGATTCGGTTCCAAGAATGAATGCGAACGAATCCCCGATTAGCGACTTTGGTTTCCGGACCGGAGATGGGTGAGGCGAGCGGCTAGCCTGCTTGCGATTTCTGGATGATCGCGAATGACATTCTTCTTTTGGGATGGATCGGAGGCTAGGTCATAGAGCTGCTGTTTGGGGGCGTTGGGGGCGAGGTTTCCGTTTGTGATGTCGCTGTTGATCTCGCCGGTGAATTTGAGCGCACCGATGCCGCCGAGGGAGTGAGAACCCGGCTTTGAGCTGCTGAATCCCCCGCCTCCTTGGGCACCGATATAGAGCCAATGGCCGTCGCGGAGAGCAAGGTTGGCTTCTTTGTGGGGTGCGAGCACGAGTTCGGTGCGGAGGGGTTTGGCGGGCTTGCCAATGAGGGTTTCAAGGAGGTTGAGGCTGTCCGGGCCGCGCGTGTCGGAACCGGTGAGCGCGGCGAAGGTGCTGAGGAGGTCGATCTGGCAGATGAGTTGATCGGACATGCTGCCAGCGTCGATCTTCCCGGGCCAGCGGGCGATGAAAGGCACGCGGTGGCCGCCTTCCCAGGAGTCGAACTTGAAGCCGAGCAGGTCACCATTGAGCCGATGACCGGCTTTCCAGGCCTGCTGGCCGCCTTGGTTGAGCATGCCGCCGTTGTCGCTGGTGAGGATGATGAGCGTGTTCTCTCGCAGTTTCAATTCATCGAGCGTGCGCATCACTTCACCTACCATCCAGTCGAACTCTTGGATGAAGTCGCCATACAGCCCGGCCTGGCTGCTGTCTTTGAAGCGCCCGCCTGGAGTGAAGGGATGGTGAATGTGGGGCGTGGCGAAGTACAAGAAGAACGGCGAGTTTTTGTGCCCTTGAATCCAGTGGGTGGCTTTTTCGGTGAGCGTGGTGCCGTGTTCTTGCTCGCGATAGAGGGCGTGAGCGGCTTTTGCGCCGGACATCGCGGGTGCCATCATCTTTTCCGGGAAGCTCTGAGTTTCTGGTTTGCCGCCATACTTTAGGGGGTCTGCCGGATCGAGGCCGACCACACGATGATCCTCCACCCAAACGAAGGGTGGGTGGCTGTTGACGACTGGGATGCCAAAATAATGATCGAAACCACACTCCAGCGGCCCGGGCTTCAAATCGGTGTTCCAATCGGGCTTGGGTGTTTTGCCGAAGCCGAGGTGCCATTTGCCAAAACAGGCTGTGGCGTAGCCTTGACGCTTTAAGAGGCTGGCGACGGTGGGTTTTTCTGGATCGATCACCAGCGGACTCGGATTCATCACTGGCCCCCAGAGGTTCTTCCGGAATGGGTACTCGCCCGTGAGCAGCGCGTACCGTGAAGGGGTGCACACGGACGACGCGGAATGCGCATCGGTGAACCGACGTCCCTCGCTGGCGAGGCGGTCGATGTTTGGCGTTTTCACCTTGGTCGCTCCGTAGCAACCGAGATCGCCGTAACCGAGGTCATCGGCGAGGATGAGGATGATGTTGGGTTTCTCGGCGGCGTGGGTGCAAATCCAGAAGGAAGAGAGCAAGACAGAGAGAACGAAGGAGCGCATGGATGGCCAATGAAACGCGGAGGCGGGGACGGTTTGATCGTCTGTTCTCCGCGTGTGAGTGTCTGAAATGCACCGGGGACGCACCTGATACCCTTGTCTGCATCAGAGGTGCGAGAATCAGGGACTTAAACCGATTCGAATATCGATCTGGGATATTGAGACGGCTGGGCAGGACTCGTCTCTTGAGCTTGTCGTGGAATAAAGGGCATCGCCCGCGGGAGTGCGGGCGATGCCGGATGGAGATCAATCCATGTAGTCGTTGATCAGATTTTCGATCATTTCCTGGCGGCCGCTGGCGGGGAGAACATTGCCGAGTTTGAGGGCGTGTTTCTCCAGGCTTTCGAAGGTGGCTTTGCCGGTGGTGACGGTTTTGCCGATGCCGGAATCGAAGGAGGCGTAGCGGGTTTTGACGAGGCGATCGAGGTCGCCGTCGGCGATGATTTGGTGGGCGATTTTGAGGCCGCGTGCGAAGGCGTCCATGCCGCCGATGTGGGCGTGGAAGAGGTCGACGGGTTCGTAGCTTTCGCGCCGGACTTTGGCGTCGAAGTTGAGACCGCCGGTTTTGAAGCCGCCCATTTTGAGGAGTTGCAGCATCATTTGGGTGGTCATGTAGACGTTGGTTGGGAACTGGTCGGTGTCCCAGCCGATGAGTTCGTCACCGGTGTTGGCGTCGATGCTGCCGAGGGCACCTGCGGCGGCGGCCACGGCGAGTTCGTGTTCGACGCGATGCAGGGCGAGGGTGGCGTGGTTGGTCTCGATGTTGAGTTTGAAGTGCTCCAGGAGGTTGTGCTCACGGAGGAAGTTCAAGCAGGCGGCGGAGTCGCTGTCGTATTGGTGAGTGGAGGGTTCACGTGGCTTGGGTTCGATGTAGAACTGGCCTTTGAAGCCGATTTGTTTTTTGTAGTCGACGGCCATGTGGAGGAAGTGGGCGAGGTTGGAGACTTCGCGCTTCATGTCGGTGTTCAACAGGGTGGCGTAGCCTTCGCGTCCGCCCCAGAAGGTGTAGCCCATGCCGCCGAGCATGTGGGTGACGTCCATGGCTTTTTTGACCTGAGCGGCGGCGATGGCGTAGACATCGGCGTTCGGGCTGGTGGCGGCGCCCTGCATGTAGCGGGGGTGAGAGAAGAGGCAGGCGGTGCCCCAGAGGAGCTTGATGCCGGTCTGCCGCTGAAGTTTTTTCAGGTGGGCGGCGACGGCGTCGAGGGCGTCGCTGCTGGCTTGGAGGTCGCCGAGCTCAGGGGCGACATCGCGGTCGTGGAAGCAGTAGTAGTCGAGGCCCATCTTCTGCATGAACTCGAAGCCGGCATCGGCGACGCGTTTGGCGTTGTCGACGGTGTCGCTGCCATCATCCCAGGGACGGAGACGGGTGCCGCCACCGAAGGGATCGCTGGAGGTGTTTTTCATGGCGTGCCAGTAGGCCATGGAGAAGCGGAGGTGGTCCTTCATCTTCTTTTTGCCGACGACTTCGTCAGCGTTGTAGTGGCGGAAGGCGAGACGGTTCTTGGTTTTGGGACCCTCGTAGGCGATGGCTTTGATTCCGGGGAAATGTTCCTGGCTCATGATGATGGTGGTATGGTTGGTGGACCAGCGGGATTGGGCTGGACATGAGATCATCACACCGCATGTTCGAGTTGTGACGACAAAAGCTATACCCAATGCGCCACGGCGAGAGAGCCATGGAAAGCCCAAAACCCGGAGCAAAGCGGCGATTCTGGCGTTGGAGCGGGAGCGGGATGCGTGGTTGGCGACGGTGAAGCCGGCGGCGCTGTTTCACCGGTTGTTTGATCATTTGCCGGGGCTATTCTTTTTTGCGAAGGACAAGAAGGGGCGGTTCATGTTTGCGAGCCGCGATTTTCCGCAGCATTACCACATGCAGGAGGAGCGGGATATTTTGGGGCTGACGGACTATGATTTGAGTCCGCAGCACATGGCGTCGGGGTACATTCAGGACGATCGGTTACTGGTGGATGGGAAGGTGGCGTGTGTGGAGCGACTGGAGTTGTGGTTTGACCGGCAGGGGCTGCCGGACTGGTTTTTCGTGACCAAGCTGCCGTTGCTGGGGCCGCGGAATCAGCCGGTGGGGACGATGGGGGTTTTGAGGCGGGCGGCGGAGCATGAGATGCGGTTGCCGGTGCTGCAGACGGTGGCGAAGGCGGTGGAGATCATTCGGCGGGATCATGCGCAGAAGGTGGTGATCAGCGAGGTGGCGCGGGCGTGCGGGCTGTCGCTACGGCATTTGCAGCGGCGGTTTCAGGACAGTTTTGGGTTTAGTCCGCAGGAGTTTCTGGTGAAGACGCGGGTGCTGACGGCGATGCAGTTGCTGGAGGAGACGAGCCTGGGGGCGGCGGAGATTGCGCGCCGGGCGGGGTTTCACGATGCGAGCCGGTTTGCGGAGCAGTTCAAGCTGCGGACGGGGCAGAGTCCGAGCCGGTGGCGGCATCGGCGGACGCCGGTGTAGGGGGGGCGGGGCGACCGAGCCGGTCGCTCCACGGGGGAGTGCGGGAGGAGGGAGGCGACCGGGCCGGTCGCTCAACGGGGGAGTGTGGGAGGAGGGAGGCGACCGAGCCGGTCGCTCCACGGGAGGGGGGTTAGCGGACTTTGAAGATTTTAACGTCGTCGATCCAGACGGTGGAGTTCACGAGGAAGCTGAACCAGCGTTTCATGGGATGGGCGAAGCCTTCGGAGCGGTGTTTGGCGAGTGGTTTGCCGTCGATGCTGAGGCGTAGTTCGTCGCCTTCGGTGACAAGGACGAGTTCGTGCCATTCGGTGTCGGCTTTGTAGGGAACGGTAAGGTTTTTGGTTTTGAGGAGGGCTTCGAGATCGGCGGGGACTTTTTGTTTGGCGGCCACGGCGGCATCGCGACGTTTGCGATTTTCGAGGTTCATGATGCCGGTTTTGTGATCGGTGAGAGTGATGCTGGATTGGGAGAGGATGCCGTAGCAAAGGTGGCCCGCGTGGACGCCCGGGGTTTCGCGATCGACGAAGCCGAGTTGGAGGGATTCGTTTGGGTTGAGGCCGGGGAATTTGAAGCGGACAATGGCACCACCGTCCTGGAAGCCGGCTTCGTGATGGATGTGAGCGGCGTGTTTGGCTTCTTTGGAAGCGCTGGCGATTTTGAGGATGCCTTGATCGATGTCGGCCATTTTGATGTGGGGCACGCGATCGGCGGTGGCGCTGTTCCAGCCGTTGCCGATGGCTTTGGCGAGGTTGCCGTCTTCTTCGCGGTCGAAGGAATCGTGGAAGATGAGGGTGCCGTTTTCTTCAAGCCAGGCTGAGTCCTTGCCGGGAGTGGCGGCGGAGACGAGGGAGGTGAGGCTGAGGAGGATGGTGGCGAGGAAGAGGTGACGGTTTTTCATGAGAGGCGGGTTATTGGCCGAGTTCGCTGAGGTATTTGATGAGGTGGGCGAGTTGCTGTTCGTTGAGGGTGGCGGTGAGGCCGTCGGGCATGACGGTGCCGCCGAGTTGGATGTGGGAGGTGTTGGCTTTTTGGATGGGCGTGATGGCGCCGGTGAGGTCGCGGATGGAGAGGGTGTCGGCGGTGTCGGTTTGTTTGAAGCCGGTGACGACGGAGCCGTCTTTGAGGGTGACGGTGACGGCTTCGTAGCCTTCTTTGATGTTGAGAGCGGGCCAGACGACTTCGGTGACGATCATGTCGATAGGCAGGCCGCGGGCGATGGCGGAGAGGTCCGGGCCGATTTTGGATTGCGCGGCTCCGGGGATGTGGCAGGCGATGCAGCCGGTCTGCTCGTAGATTTTTTTGCCTTCGGCGGCGTTGCCGAAGGATTGGGCGGCTTTGACGATGTTGGTGACGTACTCCTTGGTGTAGGCGGGGAGGGCGGCGTTGATGCCGGCGATTTTCATCAGCAGGGGGGAGAGGGTGGTGTCGCTGCGGCCGATGCTATTGAGGGCTTGGAGGACGAGTTTGGCGCTGGCGGCGGGGAGGGCGTTGGGTTCCTGGAGGGCGCGTTGCAGGGCGGGTGGGCCTTGTTTGCGATCGAGGAGGGGTTGGAGGAGGGGGACGGCTTCGGCCGGGGTTTTGATGGTGGCGAGGCGCTGGAGGATGTGTTTGGCGGCAGCGGCGGGGTGGATGACGATGAGGGCGTCGAGCGCGGCGGTGTGGATGGCAGGGTCGTTGAGGAGTTCGAGGAGGGGTCTGGCGTTGCGCAGGGAGGCGACGGCGGCGGTGCGGAGGGGCAGGGAGGCGGAGGGGTCGAGGGCGATGGTCTGGATGCGGTCATCGAAGGCGTTCAGTTTCCAGAGGCCGGCGAGGCGGATGGCCTGAAGGCGGAGGGCGGGGTTGGGGCTGTCGAAGAGAGGGGACAGGCGGGTTTCGGCGTCCTGGGGTTTGGGGGATTTAAGGGCGGCGAGGACCTCGGGTTGAGTGGAGGCGCGGTCGAAGAGGAAGGGGAGGTCGTCGATGGTGGCGACGGCGGCGAGGGCCTTGAGCCAGAGGGTCTCGCGTTGGGGATCGGAGGCGTGGAGGATGGCCTGCTGGCGCATGATGGTGCTGGCTTGTGAGGAGGGGTTGCCCAGGGAATTGAGTTGGGCTTTTTGGTCTGATGCTGAGGCGTTGGCGACTTTGGTGAGGTGGGAGGGATTGTTTTCCTGCCAGCCGTTTTGGAGGGCGAAGATGAGGTGGGCGTCCTGGTCGAATTGGAGTTTGCCTGCGCTGATGAGAGGGGCCCAGAGGGCGTTGGTGGCGTGGAGGGTTTTGGTGAGGGCGTGCTGATGGTAGGCGTTGAAGTCTTGGTCGAGAGCGCGGGCGGCGACGATGGCGGCGCGGGGGTCCGGGATGTAGCTGGCGGCGACGATGGCTTCCAGGCGCACGAGGGGATCGGCATCGGCGATTTGGGTTTCGAGGAGGGGCAGGGCGTCGGGGAGGGTAGCGTTGCGTGCCCAGGTGGAGAGGGTGCGGGTGGCGTAGGCGCGGATGCGGGGATCGGGGGCGCGGAGGAGGGATTTTAAGAGTTCGGGGCGCGGGGATTCGTGGGCTTCGAAGACGGAGAGGGCCTGGAGGCGGCGGTAGTCGTTGGTGTTGTTTTGTGAGGTCCAGGTGTCGAGGGCGGTGGTGACGTCGCGGGAGTCGCGTTCGAAGAGGAGGCGCTTGGCCTGGTAGGCGGCCCAGCGTTCGGGGGAGTCGAGATGGTCGAGGAGCGTGGGGATGGTTGCGTTGGCGAGCGGGGCGGGTTTGACGAGGGGGCGGTCCTGGTGGGTAACGCGCCAGATGCGGCCGTGGGCTTTATCGCGGTCGGGGTGGCGATAGGAGGCCTGGTAGTGGCCGATGATGGGGTTGTACCAGTCGGCGACATAGAGGCCGCCGTCGGGGCCCATGCGGACTTCGACGGGGCGGAAGACGGTGTTTTTGGTTTCGATGATGTTGGGGAGGCGGGTGGTGCTGAAGAGGCCGTTTTCGTAGTTGAGTTCGTGCCATTCGAGGAGGTTGGCGTAGTAGCCGCCGATGACGATGCGGCCCTGCATTTCCGGGGGGAAATGGGAGCTGTGGAGGAACTCCATGCCGACCTGTTTGATGGGAGCGAGGCAGAGGTTCATGGCCTGGGTGTTGAGGGCGAGGTCGGAGCGGATGAGGCCCGGTGTGCTGTAGTAGGAGCCGATGTTGGCGCCGCTTTTGTGGAAGGGCTGACCGTAGCTGGTGGTGACGACGCCCCAGCAGTTGGCGCCGGCGGAGGACCACTGGAAGAAGGGATCGAGGTGGCCGGTGCGGGGGCGCAAGCGCCAGACGCCGGCGCGATTGAGGGTTTCGACGCCGAAGGGGGTTTCGACGCGCGAGTAGATGTGGTGGCCCTGGGTGAACCAGAGTTCGCCACCGAAGCCCCAGTTGATGCAGTTGATCATTTGGTGCGAGTCGGCGGTGCCGAAGCCGCCGAGGACGATGCGCGAGGTGTCGGCGCGGTCGTCGCCATCGGTGTCTTTGAAGTGGAGGAGTTCGGTGCCTTGGGCGACGTAGAGACCACCGTCGCCGAGTTCCAGTCCGCTGGGCATGAAGAGACCTTCGACGAATTTGTGGAACTTGTCGGCCTTGCCGTCGCCGTTGGTGTCCTCGCAGACGAGGACGTAGTCGTTGGCTTTTTCGCCAGGTTTGATTTGCGGGTAACTGATGGCGCAGGCGACCCAGAGGCGGCCGCGCTCGTCCCAGCGCATTTGGATGGGTTTGATGATGCCATCGGCCTCGGAGGCGAAGAGGTTGACTTTGAAGCCGTCGAGGATGGTGAAGCTGGCGAGTTCTTCTTCGGGAGATTGAGGCGCGGCGGAGGGAGGTTCGACTGGGATGGAGGAGCGGACGGCGATAGGGGTGATGGGTTTGCCTGCGAGAGCGTTTTGGATGTTTTGTTCGGCTTGATCGAGCAGGGGACGGAAGTCTTCCATCTCCTGCGGGAAGATGCGCTTTGTGGAGTCCTTCCAGTCTTTGGAATAGGGGACGTTGGTGCGGTCGCCGGTGAGGAAGGCCCAGTTCATGGGGCGCCAGTAGTCGAACCAGAGGCGTTCGAATTCGAGGACTTGGGTGCGGACGGATTCGTTGATGCTGGGTGTGAGGCCGAGGCCAATGGAGATACGATTGGCGACGAAGCGATGGCCGTCCTCGGAAAGCTGGTAGCCGTTCGAAGTCAGGGGTCCACGCTCCGCTCCGTCGAGATCCATTGGGATGTGATGAAGCTTTAGTTTTTCCGCAAGTTGCACAATCGCCCTCATGTAGGTGCCCAGAGCTTCGTTGCTTTGTGGCATGGGATTTTCAAATGCTGCGGGAGCCACCAGCACGACCCGCCGACCGTCATCGGCAAACTCGGTGATGAGTTTTTCATAGGCTTCGATGAATTGAGGCAGCTTCTCCACGCCATGGAGCGACTCCATTTGGCCGAATTGCGCGATGACGACTGTTGCGCCGACTTCTTTGAGTTGTTGACGCCAGTCGCGCTGCTGGCGCCAGCTGGTGGAGCCGGTTTCGGCCTGGAGGCGGCGCTCGGCGGCGGCGCGTTTGGGATCGAGGTTTTCGACGTTGCCGTTGTCGCGCCATTGTTCGAAGACGGTGTCGCCTTCCCAGCCGAAGTTGCGAACTTTGATTTTCAGCTCCGGTTTGGAAGCGATGAGGTTGGTTTGAAGGTAGCCGTTGAAGCGGGTGCGCTCGATGTTGGACGCGCCGGTGATGGCGATGACGTCGTTGGGTTTGAGTTCGAAGGGCTGGGCGAGCGCGACGGAGCTGAGGAGAACGAGAAGGATAAGGCGCATCAAAATCATGGCAGGGGTGATAAAACGCTTTTGCAGCCGGATTCTCACCGTCAAAACCCGGGCAGGGATGGTTTTATGGCGCCATGCGGAGGGTGAAGCGGGTGATTCCTCCTGGGAGGCTGCAGGCTTCAAGAGCTGCGCCATGGGCGTCGGCGATGGCCTTGCAAATTGCGAGGCCGAGGCCGACGCCGCCGGTTTTTCGGTTGCGGGAGGTGTCGGTGCGGTAGAAACGCTCGAATACATGAGGCAGATCGGTTGCGGGAATGCCGTGGCCTGAGTTCTCGATGCTGACGAAGGCTATGGCATCTGAAAGGCCGGTTTCGATGCGGACGTGACCACCGGGTACGTTATGCTGGATGGCGTTGGTTAGGAGATTGGCGATGATTTGGGTGATTTGGGCAGCGTTGGCTTGGCAGGAGGCTTTTTCGAGTTTGTGTTCCAAGCGGAGGCCACGGGTTTCGACCATGCCTTGGAGATTATGGAGCACTTCGGAGCTCAAGCCGGCGAGATCGCACGTCGAGCGGCTCAAATCGGCGCCGGATTCGATTTGCGCGAGGTCGAGCAATGATTCGATGAGGCCACGCATGCGTTGGGCGGAGCGCAGGGTGGTGGAGATGGTTTCCCGATATTCGTCGCTGTCTCGTTCGCGCTCGAGAATGCCCTGTGTCTCGGCGATGAGCACGCTCACGGGTGTGCGCAGTTCATGCGCGACGTCTGCGCTGAAGCGTGACTGCTGGGTGAAGGCACGGTCGAGGCTGGCGAAGGTTTTGTTGAGCACGTTGGTGAGGCGGCCGAGTTCGGCACCTGCCGAGGATTCGATGCGGGTACCCAGATTGCCCCGGCTGATGCGTTCTGCGGCGCTGATGATGTCCTCGACGGGTCGGATGGCCCGGCGCAGGATCCAGGCATCCACGAGGAGGCCGATGCCGAGAATGCCTGTGCCAAGCGCCAGCAACCACCAGCCGAGCCGCGCTGCGCTGCGCTGCTCGTTCACCATCGAAGTGGCCACGAGGAAGCACTCACCCGGTGGCGTGATGAGGTAGGCCTCACGCAGACCATCGCGATTGCGGCGCTGAATCACAAAGGGCACCACGCCATCGATGGGCGGCATGGTCATGGAGTCGGACATTTCGGTCGAATACGCGAGATGCGTGCCGGTGCGGCTCCAGATACTGAACTCAACGCCGCGTGCCGTGAACGAAGCGGCGAGATCCTGGGGCAGCGAATAGGATTCTGGGGGTTCCGAGCGAGGGCCTGATGGCACCCCACGGTTGTTCTGCGAATGCAGGGAGCGGTGCAGTTGTGAAAGCGGCTCATCGAGCCCGCGGTCGAGTCTGGAGAGTTCATTCTCCCATTGCAAGCGATGTGCGGTGATGCCGAAAGCGGTCAGGATGCACGCCAGCAGCAGCCCGTGCCAGAGCAGGATGCGCGAGCGGATGGTGAGGGGCTGGAATGTCATGGGATGCAGTAGCCCTGCCCACGCTGGGTGTGGATGAAGTCTGCGCCGAGCTTTTTGCGGACGAGGGAGACGCGGACGTCGAGGAGGTTGGAGAAGGAGTCCTCGTTCTCGTCGAAGAGGTGTTCGTAAAGCTCGGTGCGGCTGACCCTTTTGCCCCGGCGAACTGCCAGATACTCGACGAGAGCGTACTCGCGTGCGGTGAGCGCCACTGTCTGACCCGAGAGGGTCACGGTCTTGCTCCAGGTATCCACGCACACGTCACCGAGGACAATCTGATTTCGTGCCTGTCCGGAGCTCCGGCGAATGAGGGCGCGGATCCGGGCGCGGAGTTCATTGATGTCGAAGGGTTTTGCCAGGTAGTCATCCGCTCCGGAGTTGAGGCCATCGATGCGATGATTGATAGCTGCCTTTGCTGTGAGCATGAGTACGGGCGTTTGTTTTTTGGCCCGCAGGGCTTTCAACACTTCGAGTCCGCTCATGACGGGCAGCATCCAGTCGAGAACGATGGCATCGTAGTCACATTCCAGCGCTTTGAAGCGTGCGTCATCGCCATCTTCCGCGGTGTCGACGGCATAGCCATCTTCCCGCAGTGCCCGGGTGAGGGCGCGGAGCAGGTCGGGTTCGTCTTCGACGATGAGCAAGCGCATTGGGGGGAGACTAAAGCATGAAACCTTACGTCAAGATGACGAAAAGATTTATGAGTTCGTCATGCTGCCATCAGGTAGGAGACGGTAGGATTGGGGCATGAGAACGGTCCTTTTTCTTTTTTTGAGTGTTTGTGCGGCACTCGCGCAGCCGGCGAACGTGCTGGTCATCATCGCGGATGATTTGGGGGCGGACAGTTTTCCGCTGACGGCGACGGGAGGAACGACGGCACCGATGCCGAACATCACGGCGCTGAAAAACAGCGGGGTGCTGTTTCGGAATGCGCATTCGCAGCCGACGTGCTCGCCGACGCGGGCGTCGATCCTGACGGGGAGGCAGCCATTTCGGACGGGGATTGGGGCGCAGCTTACGGGGGCGACGAGTCCGCAGCTTAGCGCGGCGGAGTTCACGCTGCCGGAGGCCTTTGCTGCGAATGCGGGGCTTGGTTACTCGCTGGCGATGTTTGGCAAATGGCATTTGAATTCCGGAGCGGGCACGAATGACACGCCCCGGACGATCGGCGGATGGCCGAGTTTTTCCGGTACGATCACGGGCGCCATTCCCAGTTACACGGCGTGGACGAAGATCACGAACAATGTGTCTGTGGCGACAACGACTTATGCGACGACTGACGTGGCGAATGAGGTGATTTCCTTCATTGGCTCGAGGCCAGTGGGCACGCCGTGGTTTGCTTGGGCGGCGTTTAATGCGCCGCACACACCGTTTCATGTGCCGCCGGCGGGATTGCACAGCTACGGAACTCCGACGACGAATCGCGGGATGTATGAGGCGATGTGCGAAGCGTTGGACACGGAGGTGGGCCGGATCCTGGCGAATGTGGATTTGGCGACGACGCATGTCATCTTTGTGGGTGACAATGGAACCCCGGCCAGTGTGATTCAGACGCCTTACAATGCGGCGCACTCGAAGGAAACGATTTATGAGGGGGGCACGCGGGTGCCGCTGATCATAGCGGGGCCGTCGGTGGCGAATCCGAACCGCAACAGTGATGTGCCGGTGCATGTGGTGGATCTTTACAGTACGATTTTGGAGTTGGCGGGCATCAATGTGGCCACCACGCAACCTGCGGCGAATCCGGTTGATTCACGCAGTCTACTGCCGGTGCTGCAGAACACGGTGGAGAGCAGCCGGATGGTGATGAGCCAGATGTTCAGTGCTGATTTGGCGGCGAGCGTGAGCGGGCGGGTGATCACGGATGCGGCGGGTTACACACTGTTGCAGTTTGATGATGGTCGTGAGGAGCTGTTTAATGTCACCACCGATGTGAATCAGGTGACGAACCTGCTGGGAACGAGTATCACGAGTGCCGCGCAGACGGCTTATGCGGCGCTGAAACTGCAGTCGACGAACTACGCGGCGTCCGCGCCGAATGAGCCGCTGATGACGTCGTGGCACACGGCGAACAGCGGGCAGTACGCACGGATTTTTCCCACGCTGGCGGATTTGAACGCTGGCACGTCAGTTACGACCTGGGCGCGCGGTACGGGCACGCAGAGCACACCGGCCTACAGTGATGTGCATCAGGTCGATTACAGCGCGAATTGGGTTTACATTCACAGTACGGGACTTGCTAGCCATGTGATGGGGCCCTGGTATTTGAATGCGGCGAAGACGAATCTGTTTCCGAATTATCCGGCGAATCAGGGGGTGAAGTGGCGCTTTCCACGCACGCCAGTCATTCCGACGACGAAGACACTGACCGGTTTGGGTGCGACGGGTCGCATGGTGAATGGGGTGAGCCTTTTTGACTGCCGAGATGCGTTTTCCTATTCGTTTGCCAATGGCGCGGATGCCACGCCCGGCGGTGCATTCACCGGGGATGGTGTTTGGAACCGCGATGCCTATCATAATGAAAGCGTGACCTTTGACCCTGCCTTCGCGCATCAGGCGGGGAGCAATTATCATTACCATGCGCAACCGATCGCGCTGCGCTATCAACTCGGCGATCATGTGGACTACCATCCCGCGACGAAGCTCTACAGCGAGAGCACGGCGCCTGTGACGAAGCACTCGCCCATCGTCGCCTGGGCACAGGATGGGCTGCCGGTGTATGGACCGTATGGGTATTCGTCGGCGATGGATTCGGGCAGCGGTGTGCGGCGCATGGTGAGTGGATTTGCGCTGCGCAACATCACGACTCGCACCAGCCTGCCAGCCTGGGCCGCGCGCATTCAAACAGTCGGGTTTCAAAATGGTCCGGCAGTGAGCACTGCGTTTGCTCTCGGGCGTTACATTGAAGACTACGACTATCGTGGTGATCTCGGGCAGGTGCAGGGCACGCACTTTGATCTCAATGAGCAGAACGCCCGCTTCTGTGTGACGCCGGAGTTTCCGAGTGGCACATGGGCTTACTTCACGACGATCGAGAGTAATGGCACGCCCACCTTTCCTTACACGACGGGTCGCCAATTTTATGGCAGTCCGACCGGTGGCGCGGTGACGACGATTGCCGAGCCAGTGAACACGGTGGTTGTGGCGGGACCACTCAAGGCGGACAGCGGTCATTCGGTCGGGGTTAATCCCGCGAACGGTAACATCACGCTGACGTGGAGCGGAGTGGAAGGCGGGACGTATCAAGTTCAGGCCTGCAATGACCTCGTCAGCTGGGGTGCTTTGACGCCAAATGTCACGGCCAGCGGTGATGACACGGTGAGCCTTGTCGAGACGGCGGCAGCGAGCGCCAATCCGCGCCGATTTTATCGCACCTCGCGAGTTTCAATGGCGACGTATGATCGGAATGGCATCGCGGGCACCTATTTCACGAGCACGGCACCGGTCGGGGGTGGGGCAAACACTGTGACGCCGAGCAGTGGCGCACGTGGGACAGCGGTGAGTGTGGTGATAGAGTTGCCGACGCCCTTGCCGCCTGCGAATGTCGGGGTGTCGAGCATCACGTTTGGCAGCGGCACGGGGGTTACTGTGAGTGGCATTGTGCGCTACAGTCAGACGCTGATCACGGCCACCTTTACGGTCGCTTCAAATGCGACCACTGGGGCGAGGAATGTGGTTACCACGTATAACGGCGGGGTGGTGCGGACGATTACGAATGGGTTTACGGTGAACTGAGCGGGCTACTTCAGTTCCTCGAGCATGAGGTCTTTGTAGCGGACGATGGAGGTGGCGTTGCCGTGGATTTGGACGGCGATGATGCCGGAGGTGGCGATGTTGGGTTCGGTCTCGGTGTAGTCGACGGTTTGGATGCCGTTGAGCCAGAT
>CANETF010000033.1 GCA_947440575.1 Verrucomicrobiaceae bacterium | reverse complement strand
GGAGCGGTATCCGGATCTGATGGAGTCGTTCCTCAATGCGAGGAATCGGGCGTGGGTGCCGGTGTTGGCGAAGGTGCTGGAGCGTGGGGGGAAGGCGATGGTGCTGGTGGGGGCGGGGCACCTGGGGGGGGAGCAGGGGGTGATCGCGCTGCTGAGGGGGAAGGGGTATGAGGTGCGGCGGGTGGAGTAGGGGGGATACTGGCAGAAAAAAGGGGGGCAGAAAAAAGGGAATGAGGGATTGGGGGGTGATTGGTGAGTGGGGGAGATCGGGAGAAGCGGAGAAGGGGGAGAGGGGGGATTTGCTGGCGCTGCGGTCGGTTCGGGGGAGCGAGATGGGTGGTTTGCTGGCGCAGCTTCGGGGAGTGGTGGTGGGTTGTGATTGGTAGGTGTTGGTGGAGTCGCTCGCTCATTTGCTGACGCTGCGCGTCACCCTGCGGGCAACCTTTGGTTGGCTATCTCCCTGCGGTCGGTTCGGGTGAGCGAGATGGCTGGTTTGCTGGCGCAGCTTCGAGGGTTGGTGGTGGGTTGTGATTGTTAGCTGTAGGCGGAGTCGCTCGCTCATCTCGGCGGAGCGAGATGGCTACTATGCTGGCGCAGGTACGGGGGCTTTGTTAGTCTGTGCGGCGGGTTTGGAATTGGGGGCTTTCGATGATGGTGAGGACGGCGGCGGAGAAGTGGGTGTCGTTTTCTTTGAGGCGGGATTGCATGGTGTCGAGGAGGGCGGTGTCGCTGGGGAGGACGGGGCGCCCGAGGGCGTAGCCGAGGAGCTTGCGGGAGAAGAGTCGGGTGAAGTTCGACTGGCGGGTGGCGAGGTACTTGCGCAGGCCTTCGAAGCCGTCGAAGGTGGTGCCGTCGGTGAGGGAGGCGGAGGTGTCGAGGGGCTGGCCGAGGTCGTCTTTTTGGCGGAGGCGGCCGATGGGGTCGAAGCGTTCGAGGGCGAAGCCTAGGGGGTCGATGCGGTTGTGGCAGGCGGCGCAGGCGGGGTCGGCGCGGTGTTGCTCGAGTTGGGCGCGGAGGGAGGAGGGTTTTTCGGGGTGTTCCTGGAGTTCGGGGACGGCGTTTGGGGGTGGGGGGACGGGGGTGCCGAGGACGGCGTTAAGGAGCCAGTTGCCGCGGAGGACGGGGCTCGTGCGGTGGGGGCGGGAGGTTTTGGCGAGGATGCTGCCCATGCCGAGGAGGCCGCCGCGGGGGTGGCCTTTGACGCTGACCTGACGGAACTCGGGGCCGACGACGTTGGGGATTTGGTAGTGGCGGGCGAGGGGTTCGTTCAGGTAGGTGTAGTCGGCGAGGAGGATGTCGCGGACGGGGCGATCCTGGCGGATGAGGCTTTCGAAGAAGAGTCGGGTTTCGGTGTCCATGGCGGCGCGGAGTTCGGGGGTGAACTCGGGGAATTTTTTGGCGTCCATGGTGGTTTTTTCGGCGAAGCCGGCGAACTCGAGCCATTGGCCGGCGAACTCTTTGGCGAGGGCGGCGGCTTTGGGGTCCTTCAGCATGCGGAGGACGTGGTGTTTGCGGACGTCGGGTTTGGCGAGGGAGCCGTCGAGGGCGGCTTGGCGGAGGGGCCAGTCGGGGGTGGAGGACCAGAGGAGGTAGGAGAGGCGGGAGGCGAGTTGGTGGGGGTTGAGGGGGAGAGTTTTGGATTGACCCAGCGCCCCCGCTGGGCCCTTCGGGTAGCCTTCGGCTATCTGTCTCGCTCCGCTCGGCTGCGGATTGGGGGGATAAGCGGCGGTGCCGGTTGGGGTGGGGCGGACAGGAGTGTCCGTGTCACTTTTGGGAGGCAAGCCAGCGGCTTGCTCCACGTTGGGGGAGCGGACAGGAGTGTCCGCGTCACTTTTGGGAGGCAAGCCAGCGGCTTGCTCCACGTTGGGGGAGCGGACAGGGGTGTCCGCGACACTTTGGGGGAGGGTTTCGGTTTTGTAGAGGTAGTGGGGGGAGACGAGGATGCGGACGAGGACTTCGCGGGCGGCGGCTTCGGGGCCGAGGTCGGCGGTGAGGGAGGTGTTGTAGAGCTGGGTGAGTTGGTTTTTTTCTTCGGTGGTGATGGGACGGCGCCAGGCGCGGTCGGCGAAGCGGTGGAGGTGGGTGCGGAGGCGGTCGTGGTATTCGTCCTGTTTTTGTTTGTTGAGCTGGGCGGGGGAGGTGAAGGCCCAGTCGTCGCGCATTTGCTGGAGCTTTTGTTTTTCGGCGTCGGGTAGGACCGTGGCGAGTTGGGTGTCGTTGAAGTAGTAGACGCCGAGGCCGGGCTGGCCGTTGCGTTGGAGGTTGTTGGCGACTTCTTCGAGGCGGCGTTCGAGGACGTCGGGGAAGGCGGATTTCATGCGGTTGAAATCGTTCATGGTGCGGCGGGCGGCGTCGGTTTGGCGTTTCCAGACGGTGAGGATGCCGGGGAGGATGGTGGCTGGGTCGGGTGGGGGAGCGAGGGTGAGGGTCCACTGGACGGTGGCGTGGTCGGCGTCGGGGTTGGTGAGGTCGAGTTTGGCGGAGCCGAACATGCGGGTGACGCCTTCGGGCAGGGGGAGGGTGATGACGGCGGGGGCTTGGCGGGCGAGGGTCTTGGGGGGGAGGGGTTTGCCGAGGGGGTCTTTGCCAAAGTGGGCGAGGGCTTTGTCGACTTCGGTGATCCAGGTTTTGAGGAGAGCGGGGGTGATGTCGGGAGGGGCGGGTTTGCCGGCTTCGATTTCGGCGAGGAGCTTGCGATTGGCGTCGCGGCGCTGCTGCATGAAGGAAAAGTATTCGTGGTTTTTGCCGCCGATGGTGAAGCTGAGGTCGTTGACGTGGACGTAGTCGCCTTTATTGCCGTCGCCAAGGTCGCCGAGGACGAGGTGGACGTGCTTGGGGTTGTCGATTTTGGGCTGGTTGGGGAGGCCGCTGCCGGCGCCGTCCCAGTCTTCGTCATGGCGGGCGAAGGGGTCGGCGAGCTTGTAGGGGCGGAGGCCGTCGGCGTCCTGCTGGCGACGTTGGACACCTGAGCCGGGGTCTTTTTCGCCGAGCCAGGAGCGGCGTTGGGCTTTGATGGCGGCGAGGGTTTGGGTGACGGCGGGGGGGATGGAGAAGCGTGCGGCTGCGCCGTTTGGGGTGGGGCGGACAGGAGTGTCCGCGCTCCCTTCGGGGAGTGGGGAGGGTGGGGGGAGGTTGTGCCAGGGGGTGCGGGTGAGGTCGAGGAAGCGGGATTCGAGTTTGGTGTTGTGAAGCATGGTCCACCAGTTTTCGAGGAAGGGGAGGACCAGTTTGGCGTCGGTGGCGAGTTGGGCGAGGGATTGGTCGCCGGTGAGGTCTTTGTGTTTCCATTTCCAGCAGGCGAGCATGTAGTCTTCCTCGCGGAAGTCTTCGCCGTCTTTGGGGAGGAGGGGGGTGGCGGCTTTTTGATACCAGACGTAGAGGGCCTGCTGGGATTGGTCTTTGATTTGTTTGGCGCCGCGGAGGCCGATGCGCTGGGGGTGGAACTGGACGCCGGTGCCGGGGAGGATGGTGGCGTGGTCGGCGAGGGTGCGGGCGGCTTTGAGGTATTTGTCGAGCTGCTGGGGGCTGACGAAGAGGACGTCGCCGATATTGGAGAAGCCTTCGCCGCCGCCGCCGTCGGGTTGGAACTCTTTGGAGAGGCGGTAGTCCTGGCCGGTGAGGTCGCGGATGGTGTTGTCGTATTCGAAGTTGGTGAGGCGGCGGAGGGTGACGGGTCCGGGGTCGCCGGCGTCGCGGTTGGCGACTTCGGTTAGGGAGGCGTTGATCCAGGCGATGAGGGCGGTTTTTTCGGCGGGGAGGATTTCGTCGGCGTCTTCGGGAGGCATTTCACCGGCTTCGACGACTTGGCGGACTTTTTCCCAGAGGGCGAATTCCTTTTCGACCTGGGGATCGGAGAGGAGGGGCTGGAGGTTGACGCCGCCTTTGGTTTTTTTGTCGCTATGGCACTGGAGGCAGGTGGCATCGAGGGCGGAGGCGACGGGTTTCCAGTCGGGGGCGGCCTGGGCGGCGGTGCCGAGGAAGATGAGGAGAATGAAGGAACGGAGGGGCATTTGGGGGGGTAAGATTACCTACGTTCGGAGAGCGGGGAATCGTGCAGGAAGTGGGGGTCGGAGGGCTGGGGTGTAAGATTTGTGTTTGCAATGTTTAGCACTTCTAATATAATTACTAGAACAAATAATAGAGATTCTGATGCCTGATCCTTCTGATTCCTCCAAGCCGCAAGCGTTTCGTTGGCCCATGATGACCCGGTTTCGGGTGGTGATCGGAGGGTTGTTGGTTTTGCTGGTGCCGATGCTTTATCTGGCGTTCCTGGGTTGGACGGCGTGGATGCTGGTGACGACGACGATGCAGACGTTTGAGCGTTGGGCTTTGGAGCCGGGGTGGGGGGTGAAGAATATTGGGATTTGTGCGGGACTGATGCTTGGGGGGGCGACATGGATTTGGTTCTTCAAGCCGTTTTGGATGAAGGGCGAGAAGCCGATTTCGAAGTTGGAGATGCATCCTGGGGCGCAGCCGGAGTGGATGGAGACGGTCTTAATCGCGGTGCAGCAGACGAAGGCGCCGAAGCCGGTGGAGGTGTGTTTGGATTCGGGATGCGGGGTGCGGTTGGAGCCCCTGGGCGGGGTGATTGGGGGATTGAGAGGGAAGCATCGGCTGACGGTGGGGGCTTCGTGGGTGGGGGTGTGCAGTGAGGGGCAGTTGACGACTGAGTTGATGGCGAGTTTGGGGCTGTCGCCCGCGGGATTGAGTGGGCGTTGCTACTGGTTGATGGACGGGGTGATGCGGTGGTTGAGCCGGGCGGTGAGCGGGGAGTATCAGGCGAAGGTGGAACTGGGGCCGAACAAGGGTTACAAGGGGTTGGCGAAGCGGAAGAAGAGCTGGTGGCAGCGGCCAGCGGTGGTGAAGCTGGCGAAGGGCTATGAGTGGCTGACGCGGCGGCCGATTTGGATGATGCTGGTGCTGGGGCGTGTGATGACACGGCCGGCGCTGAGTCAGATCGAACTGGCGTGCGACAAAGCGGGGGTGAAGATGCTGGGCGGGGCGGGGTTTGCGGAGTTGCTGCTGAAAAAGGAGCGGCTGAGGCTGGCAAGTCTGGCGGTGAAAGGGAAACTGGAGGAGGGGATGAAGTCGGACCGGATGCCGGACAATGTGGTGCAGCAGACGGTCAAGGAGATGGCGCTGGTGGGAGAGGTGTCTCAGATTGAGGACGTGGAGACGGAGAAGCGGAGGGTGTGGGCTTTGAAGAAGGAAGCGGGGGCGATGCTGAATGAAGGGGGAGCGGCTTCGTCGCTGGTGCGCCGGTTTCAGGAGATTTGCCGGCAGCTGACGCAGACGCATTACCAACAGGATTTGGGCTTGTCGCTGAATCTGATTCGACTGGTGGCGGTGGGAGAGGGGACGCAGCGGAAGGTGGATGAGGCGGCTTTGGGGGACATTCAGCGGTATTTTGAGGGGTTGGCGCATCCGCTGAGGCCGATGTGTGGTTTGGTGGAAGAGGGGCATTCGACGCCGACGGAGGAGGAGATGAGGGAACAGTTGGTGGTGAGTCGCCGGATGATGGCGGAGCGGGGCGAGCAGGCGAGGATCGTGCAGAAGGAGTGGACGATGGCGTGGCAGCGGTGCCGGGATTTGGAAATGGCGCATGCGTTTGCGCTGGCGGGAATGCCGATGGATCCGCGGCAGTATGGGTTGCGGACGCATGAGGCGGCGGTTTACCGGGAGGAGATTGATCGGCAGATGATCACGATGGAGCATTCGGATGATTCGCTGAGGGCGATCGAGGCGGACATGGAGCGGCGATTGGCGGCGGCGTTGGGGTTGATGATGAGTCGGCCTGCGGGGAGTTGCCCGGGAGAGTTGGGTGAGATGGCGGCGGTGCTGCCGATGTGGGGGATGGCGTATGGGGCGTTGTCGGCGCGGGTGCCGGTGCTGTGGGAGATGCGCAATCTGGTGTTTGCGCTGGAGTCACTGGGGCTGGATGGGCAGGTGGACGGGTTCAAGCATGCGGAGGCGGGGAGTGAGTTGGAGGCGCAGGGCAAGGCTTTAGAGTATTTGGTGCCGAAGATTCGGCATTGCATGGGGCGATTGCTGGCGGACTTGGAGCAGGTGGAGGCACCGATGAAGCCGGGGATGTCTTTGGCGCAGTGGTTGACGGATGGGGTGCGTTTTCCGGGTTGGGAGACGCAGGCGGAGTCGGTGGCGAGTGGGCACGCGGCCATGGTGGTGTCGGATCGCTGTGAGGAAGTGTATCAGATGGTGTTTGCGTGGATTTGCCGGGCGGCGGAAGCGGCGGAGGGAGCGTGGGGGAGCAGGCAGGCAACGGTGGCTTGCGAAAAGCCGATTTTGGGGCAATTTGGGGCGTGCGAAGTGGAATCCATGCCTCGAAATCTGGCGATGGCTGGTGTTTGACGAGTCCGGCGATGGTGCCAGTGCGGCGTCCTGGATTGCCGCAGACGCAGGTGGTGACGAAACCGGAGGTGGAGCCACCGTATCACGTGATTTTACTGGACGATGACAAGCATACTTATGCGTATGTGATCGAGATGCTGCAGGGCTTGTTTGGGCATCCGTTTGAGACGGCGTTCAAGCTGGCGGACAAGGTGAATGCGGATGGGCGGGTGATTGTGGCGACGTGCCACAAGGAACTGGCCGAGCTAAGGTTGGAGCAGATCCATGAGTATGGAGCGGACCCGCGATTGCCGGAGAGCAAGGGGTCGATGAGTGCGACGATTGAGCCTGCTGAGTAAGGTAGGCTTTACCACTGGAGCCACTGCTTCATCCAACCGGCGACGCCGGCGATGGCGACGAGGATGATGAGGAGTTGGGCGCCTTGCATGAGGCGCTGCTGGGAGCGGAGGCGGCGGGCGTTGAGGGGAAGTGGGGCGGTTTGGCTTTGGCGGGAGCGACGGGCCGGGGAGCGTGAGTCTTCGAGGGGAGGGAGGGTGTCGCGTCGGGAGATGGCGCGCTGGCGTTGCATGGTGGGTGCAGCGGCGATGACGCACTCGAGGCGATGAATTTCCTCGCTGATTTCGGAGGCGCGGCGAGTGGTTTGGCGTTGTCTTTTGGGCGTCGGGAGATCGAGGCCGGCGAGGATGTCCTCGGTTTCTTGAGGGCGACGGGAGCGGATGCGTTTGTTGGCCATGATTCGGGAGGAGTCGAGGGTTGATTGGCTTAACAAGGGACAGGGGGAGGTCAGAACATGAGGCGGATCAGAATGAGAGCGAAAATGAGGGTGCCGATGAGGGGCAGGGTGAAGGCGAGGCCGCGGCGGAGCCAGGCGTTCCAGTCATCGTTAGCGAAGGGGGTGGCTTGGAGGCTGGAGGGAGTGGGCTGAAAATCGTGGGACTCCGGGGCGGAGGCGGTTTCACTGCGGCGGCAGGTGGAGAGGCGGCGAATGCCTTTGGTGTAGTCTTCGTCGGCGTCCTCAATGGCGGTGAGGGCATTGTCGAGTTCGGATTCGACCTGTGAGCGGGACCACTTTTCAGGTTGGAGATTGCGGATGATCTCGAGGTGGCGGGAGAAGGTGTCGCGGGTGATGGAGATTTCTTCGACGAGTTTTTGGGCGTCGTAGAGTTCGCGATCGAGGCTGCTGGTGCTGCGGGTGAGTTTTTCGAGGATATCGCGTTTTCCAGAACCGAAGAGTTCCTGTTTTTGACGGAGTTCTTCGAGGTGTTTTTGTTCGCGCTCGATTTCCTCCTGTTGCTGGCGGAGTTGGGTGAGGCGCTCCTGGGCGGCTTTGACCTTGTGATTGACGTCATCCATGGAGTCTTCGGGTCCGTCCATGAAGCCGGTGACGGGTTCAAAGCGGAGGACGTTGTCTTCTTCGTCGCGGATGAAAGCGGTGGATTTGCGTGCCATAGCCATATTGGAAATTATTTCCTCTATGGTTATATTACAGAAGTCTTAAATATTCCAGTTTTTTCGTCTGATTTTTTGCGAGGGTGTATGGAAGGGCCCCAAAAAGGAGGGTGAGACCGAAGACACCGAGGAGGGCGAGGAGGTCTGGAAGGGCGTTTGGAGCAATGTTTACGGGCGGCATGGTGCCGGTTTTGAATCGCCACCAGGTGGGGAGAACGAGGACGATGACGCTGAGGAGAATGTAGAGGAAAGAGGAGATGAGGCAGAGCGTGCCACCGAAGCCGGAGACGATGCGGGCGGGGTTGGGTTCGCGGAAGTTGGGGATGAGGGCGCCGATGGAGAGGGCGAGGGCGGTGAGGCCATAGCTGAGGAGGATGATGGCGGCGGAGAAGAAGAGCGTGCGCTGGGGCGGGAGGTTCAGGCTGGAACTGGAGATGACGACAAGCGCGGTGGTGAGGAGAGCGATGACGCCGGCGCTGAGGCGGAGTTTGAGGCCGAGGAGGCGGTGGAGCGGGACGGGCGAGAGGCCGAGGATCCACATGCGGCGGCCTTCCATGCTGAACTGGGGGAAGATGAAGCGGGTGGTGAGGGTGGAGAGAGCAAGCGCGCAGACGACGAGGTTGAGGTAGCTGATGAGGTGGATCCAGAAGGGGTTTTCGAGGTCGTAACCGAGTCGGCGGAGGTTGGAGGCGTAGAAGAAGAGGAGACCGAAGACCATGGCGCACTGTCCCCATTGGACGGGTTCCCGGAGGAAGGTGCGGATGTCTTTGAGCATGATGGAGGCGGAGGGTCGGTCGAGGCCGAAGAGGCGCTGCCAGAAAGCGATGCCTTTGGAGGGGCGGTCGGGGTGATGGAACCAGAGGTTGCCAGCGGCGCCGGCGGATTCGGCGGCGGAGTTGGTCATGACGCGCTGCCAGGCGGCGGGAAACCAGGAGGTGGCGATGAGTGCGGTGACGACAAAGGAAACGAGAGCGTAGGCGATGAGGAGGAGGTTGTAGAAGAGGGAGCGTTCGAAGAGACCGCGACCGGCGGAGGTGAGGCCCTCAGTGACCCAGACGCTGGGGAGGAGAGGGTGCATGCAGATTTCGGTGTGCTTGAGGACCTCGTTGAGGTTGGCGACCATGTCACCGGCAGTGGCTTGTTCGGGGTCGGTGCTCCAGAAGCGATAGAGTGCGACGCCGATGAGGGCGGCGAGAGCGGCGGCGGCGGGTTTCCACCACCAGGGGCGTGCCCAGCGGACGAGGGCGAGGAGGAACCAGGTGGAAGCGTTGGCGGCGAGGGTGACGAGGCAGACCAGGCTGAGGGCGCCGGAGAGGTAGAAGGCGGGGCCGGCGTTAAAGAGTCGGCCGAGGGCGAGGAGGATGGGGGCGCTGAGGACGAGGAGGCCCCAACTGGCGAGGAGCATGCCTTCGATGGTTTTCCAGAGGACGAGGCTACGCGGAGTGATTGGGAGGGCGATTTGCCATTCAGTGTCGCGTCGGCGGAATAGGCTCATGCCGGTGATGGTGGCATTTGAGAGCACCAGCATGACGAGGAAGAAGAAGAAGAGGAGATACATCAGGCGCTCGGTGAGGAGCGGGCCGAGGAGGGGGAGGGCTTGGACGAAGTCGAGGCCTCGGCTGACGAGAGCGTAGGCGGCGATGCCGTAGACGCCGAGGAAGGTGGTGACGGTGAGGGTGAGGAGGCGATTCTCGCTGAGGCTATGTCGGGCGCGGTGCTGAAACATGCGCCAGTGGGCTTTGGCGATCAGCAACGTGGAGGCGGCGACGGTCATGCGGGAAGTCAGAGGGGAATGAACGCGATGATGATCGGAATGGAAAGGTGAATATCTGGGGCTGTGTTTTTTGGTGGGGTGAAGTGCGCGCGTTGCGCGACCGGGGTCGATGCCCCCGGCTACAGGGGGGCGGATAGGAGTGTCCGCGACACGGGGGGGGAAGTGCGCGCTTTGCGCGACCGGGGTCAATGCCCCCGGCTACAGGGGGGGGCGGGCGTGTCTGCGACACTTGAGGAATCAGGTGGGTTTTCGGGATTGGAGGAAGTCGTGGATGGTGGCGGCGAGGGTTTTGGAGATGCCGGGGGTGGTGGCGAGTTGGGCGGGGGTGGCGGCGCGGAGGCGGGCGGTGGAGCCGAAGGTTTTTAAGAGGGCGGCTTTGCGGGCCTGGGACACGCCGGGGCAGTCGTCGAGGAGGCTTTCGTCCATGCGGCGGCTGAGGAGGAGTTGGTGGTAGCCGTTGGCCCAGCGATGGGCTTCGTCGCGGATGCGTTGGAGGAGTTTCAAGGCGCCGCGGTCGTGGGAGATGAGGAGGGGTTCACTTTCTTCCGGGCGATAGATTTCCTCGCGTTCTTTGGCGAGGCCAATGATGGGGACGCCGCTGAGGCCGAGGCGTTGGAGTTCGGTCATGGCCATGGAGAGTTGGCCTTTGCCGCCGTCGACGATGATGAGGTCGGGGAGGGTGACGAATTTGGAGGTTTGGGTTTTTGGGAGTTGTTTTTCGAGGCGGCGGAGGGCTTCGAGCGGGGGTTCCTGGGAGTAGTCGGCGTCTTCGCCGAGGGCTTTTTTGCCTTCGATGAGGATGCGTGAGAAGCGGCGGCGGATGACTTCGGCCATGGCGATGAAGTCGTTTTGACCGGAGGTGGCGCGGATGCGGTAGCGGCGGTAGTTGGCGTTGTCGGGGACGCCATTTTTGAAGCGGACCATGGAGGCGACGCAGTGGGTGGCGCCGATGTTGGCGATGTCGAAGCACTCCATCACGAGAGGTGGGCGGTCGAGGTGGAGTTCCTCCTGGAGTTCGCGCACATCGGCCATGGGGTCTATGGTGGAGACGACTTTGGCGCGGGCGCCACGCTCGAAGGTGCGGGTGGGTTCGAGGGTTTTTTTGAGGTCGGTGATCATGTCCCGAAGCTCGGCGGCGCGTTCGAAGTCGAGCTTGGCGGCGTAGGTTTGCATTTCCTGTTCGAGGGCGGGGAGGAGGTCCTTCGATTTGCCGGAGAGGAAGTCGCAGGCTTCATCGAGGCGGCGGAGGTAGTCGTCCCGGGAGATGCGGCCGATGCAGGGGGCGGAACAGTTTTTGATGACGTCGTTGGAGCAGTGCTTGTAGTCAGTCTCGCCGGGGTTGATGGGGCGGCAGACGCGGAGGCCGAAGCGTTTGGTGAGCCAGTTCATGGTGGTGCGGAGAGCACCGGAGTGGGCGAAGGGGCCGAAGTAGCGGGCGCCGTCGTCTTTTTTCAGGCGGGTGAGGGAGAAGCGCGGGAAGGGGTCGTTGAGGGGAAGGCGGATGAGGAGGAAGCGTTTGTCATCGCGGAAGCTGACGTTGTAGCGGGGGCGGAACTCTTTGATGAGTTTGCCTTCGAGGAGGAGGGATTCGGGTTCGTTGCGGACGAGGTGGAGGTCGAAGTCCCAGATGGAATCGATGAGAGCGCGTGTTTTGCGGTCGGCGAGTTTGGAGCGAGCGGGGGTGAAGTAGTTGGCGAGGCGTTTGCGGAGGTCGCGAGCTTTGCCGACGTAGATGACGCGATTGAGGCGGTCGCGCATGACGTAGACACCCGGCTGGTGCGGGACGTCGTGGAGACGGGCACGGAGGTCGGGTTTTTCACGGGGGAGCATGGGATGGGAGTTTGGGGGGGAAAGGGAGGGTGAGCAAGAGGGTTGCGCGGGAGGAGGGGTGAGGTGAAGATGGAGGGGTGATTGCCTTGCCGAACCACCTCTGTCATGATTACGCCGCGCTGATGGCTCGGTGGCGCGAATTGGCGAGGCGAGTGGGGATGAAGGTGAATGAATTGTGCCGGGTGGAGGGGTATCGGGTGATTTGGTTGGAGACGCCGGCGGCGAGGGCGGGGGAGCGGAGTGTGTATTTGTCTGCGGGAGTGCACGGGGACGAGCCGGGGGCGACGTCGGGGTTGTTGAAGTGGGCTGAGGCCAATGAGGCGGTGTTGAAGGCAGGAGCGTTTTTGATTTTTCCGTGTTTGAATCCGGTGGGGTTGGTGGCGAACACGCGGGTGGATGGTCGGGGATTGGATTTGAATCGGCGGTTTCATGTGGAGGACGATCCGGTGTGCGGGGCGTGGCGGAAGGTGATGCAGGGGAGGCGGGTGAAGGTGGGGGTGTGTTTGCATGAGGACTATGATGCGCAGGGGATATATGTGTATGAGTTGAGCTGGCTGCCGAAGGGGTGGAGTGGCGAGGTGCTGAGGCGGATCGCGACGCAGAGGTTGCCGGTGGAGGGGCGGCGGCGGATTGAGGGTCGGGCGGCGGAGGGAGGGGTGATTCAACGGCGGCGGATTCCGGAGGGGTTGCCGGGGATGCCGGAGGCGATTGCGCTTTACGACATGGGTTGCGGGGTCTCGTTGACGTTTGAGACGCCATCGGAGTTTGCGTTGGATTATCGGGTGAAGGCGCAGGCGGCGTTTTTGAAGGTGGTAGTGGGGATGGCGCGGGGGTGGTGAGGGGGGTTGCGCGATTGGGGAGATTGAGCGAACGGAGGCGGATGAGTCAGATAGTTGAAAATGAGTTGGTGGCGGCGGCGCGGGCGCTGGATGAGGCGCTGAGGGGTTTGCGGTTTGGAGAGCCGGTGACGCATGTTTATCGGCCTTTGGAGTATGCGTGGGGGGCACATGAGGCGTATTTGACGCGATTTGGGGGAGGGAAGAAGCGGGTGGTGTTTTTGGGGATGAATCCGGGGCCATTTGGGATGGCGCAAACGGGGGTGCCATTTGGGGAAGTGGCGGCTGTGAGGGATTGGATGGGGATCGAAGTGGCGGTGGGGAAGCCGGAGATTGAGCATCCGAAGCGGCCGGTGGTGGGTTTTAAGTGTGACAAGTCGGAGGTGAGTGGGAGACGACTGTGGGGATTGTTTCAGGAGCGATTTGGGGCGGCGGCGGATTTTTTCAGGGAGCATTTGGTGATGAATTATTGTCCGCTGGTATTCATGAGTGCGACGGGGGCGAACGTGACGCCGGACAAGTTGCCGGTGGCGGAGAGCGGGCCAATGGAGGCGGCGTGTGATGCGCATTTGGGGGCGGTGCTGAAAGTGGTGGAGCCGGAGTGGGTGATTGGGGTGGGGGCGTTTGCGGAGGAGCGGTTGTCGCGGGCGGTGGGGGTGAGTGGATTGAAGGTGAAGGTGGGGAAGGTGCTGCATCCGAGTCCGGCAAGCCCGGCGGCGAATCGGGGGTGGGCGGAGGCGGCGACGAAGCAACTGCTGGCGCAGGGGGTGTGGGCTTGATTGAAGGAGATTGCTTGCCAAAGGTGCAAGGATAGCCTTTTTACTGTCATGCTTATGAGCCCAAGCCGCCCCGTGTTTTTTGCCCTGTGTATCGCTGCGCTATCGCTCCTGGTAGCGGGAACAGCGGGGGCGCAGACGGAGGTGATCGTGGTGAGCGGGGGTCCGGCGATGCGGAGATGGGAGGATTTGAGGAAGCCGGGGGAACAGCATGACCGGTGGTGGGGGAATTTTGTGCGGTCGGCGCGGGTGCGGATGCAGGAGATCAAGAAGGGGACGCCGCCGGGGACGATCATTACCTGGATGGTGTATCGGGATGCTTATGACCGGAGGTCGGCGGAGGATCGGCAGCCGTTGGTGAGTTTTGTGGAGTCGGTGAGGGACACTTATGGGGTGAGGCTGGTGTGGTTTCGGTCGGGGTCGGACGTGATCAACTACATCAACAGCGGGATGAATCGGAGGAGTGTGAAGGTGAGCGGGTTTGAGTATTTTGGGCACTCGAACAAGTTTTGCTTCATGTTTGACTACAGTTCGGATGTGTATGGGGGTTCGGGGTCGTGGCTGCATGAGACGGATTTGAAGCGGATTCGGTCGAGTGCTTTCACGCCGAATGCGTATTGTCAGAGTTGGGGATGTCACACGGCGGAGAGCATGAGTGCGGCGTGGAAGAAGGCGACGGGGCTGACGCTGGTGGGGGCGTATGGGAAGACGGATTACTCGAACGGGCATCTGTCGGGATGGAAGGTGCAATTGGCGCCCGGGGCGTCGTGGCGGCGGCGGTAGGTGGTTTTTTCCATTGCAAGACGGGCTGCTGGAAACTATAAACTCCGTCCCTGCCGACCCTTGGGCTTTCCCAGCGGGTCAGAGGGAGCCCATTTCAACCTTCTGTCTTTCACACCATGAGCCGCATCTTTAACAACGTCGTCGAAACGGTTGGCAATACGCCATTGATCAAACTCAATCGGGTAGCTGCTGGTGTGCAGGCGACGATTGCGTTGAAGTGTGAGTTCTTCAATCCGTTGGGAAGCGTGAAGGATCGGATCGGGATGGCGATGATCGAGGATGGCGAGGCGCGGGGATTGATCACGAAGGACACGGTGATCGTGGAGCCGACGAGTGGGAACACGGGGATTGCGCTGGCGTTTGTGTGCGCAGCGAAGGGTTACAAGCTGATTTTGACGATGCCTGAGACGATGAGTGTTGAGCGCCGGACATTGCTGGCCTTGCTGGGCGCGGATTTGGTTTTGACGCCGGGGGCGCAGGGGATGAAGGGGGCGATTGCGAAGGCGGAAGAGATCTTGAGTCAGACGCCGAATGCGTGGATGCCGCAGCAGTTTGAAAACGCGGCGAATCCGGCGATTCACGAGAAGACGACGGCGGAAGAGATCTGGAATGATAGCGAGGGCGCAGTGGACATTTTGGTCTCGGCAGTGGGGACGGGTGGGACCATTTCAGGGGTGGCACATGCTTTGAAGAAGAAGAAGGAGTCCTTCACTGCGATTGCGGTTGAGCCTGAGGCTTCGCCGGTGATCAGTCAGACGATGGCGGGTGAGCCGGTGCAACCGGGGCCGCACAAGATTCAGGGGACGGGTGCGGGGTTTGTTCCCAAGAACCTCGATTTGGCAGTGGTGTCGGAGGTGATCAAGGTTTCCAACGACGAGGCCTTTGCGATGGCGAGGCGTTTGGCGGCTGAAGAGGGATTGTTGGTTGGGATCAGCACGGGCGCGAATGTTTGCGCGGCGCTGCAAGTGGCTGCGAGGCCTGAGAATGCGGGCAAACTGATTGTGACGATTGGGTGCTCGACTGGCGAGCGTTATCTGTCGACGGCACTGGCTGACGAAGCTCGGGCCAAGGTGGGCGCTTGATTCACGCTGTTGAAATTTTTGATCTGACTTTTTATCTCCATGTCTTCTAAAGCTCCTGCTCCTGTCATCGACGCCGCTGTCGTTCTCCCCTCTGCTACTGAAACCTGGATGGAGAAGAATTTGAAGCCCTTGCTGGTCTTCGTTTGCCTTCTGATTTTGGTGCTGGCGGCTGTTGGGGTGGTGAAGTATCGCACCGATGCGGTAGCTCGGGAGGCGGGTGGGGCGTTTACGGCGGCGGATTCGGTGGACGGGTTTGATGCGGTGATCGCGAAGTATCCGGGGAGCCAAGCGGCGGCGAATGCGCTTTTGGCGAAGGCGGAGATGCTTTGGGAGCAAAACCAGAAGGACAGTTCGACGGCGGCGCTGAAGACGTTTTTGGAAACGAACAGCAAGCATCCTTTGTTGGCCCAGACGAAGCTGGCCTTGGCGTCGCGCATGGATGGGATGGGGGAGAAGGCGGAAGCGAAGAAGTTGTATGAAGAATTGATGACGAGTTTTGCGGATTCCGAAGTGACGCCATTGGCTGCGATCCGGTTGGGCGATTTGCTTTGGAGCGAGGGCAAGGTGGATGAAGCGAAGGCGATTTATGAGACCTTGCCGAGCAAGTATCCTGGAACGAACCAGCCGTTTTTTGATCAGAGTCAGGAGCGGTTGAAGTGGGTGGGGGCGGCGCTTCCGACGAAGGAAGTGGATCCGCCGGCGCCACCTCCGGCGCCTCCAGCGCCTGCAGGTGCTGCGCCGGCTCCAGCGGTTGGTGGAGCGCCAGCAGGGGTGACGGTTCCGCCGATTCAGTTGGGTGGGGCGGGTGCGACGGCGGCTCCGATGAAGGTGACGGTGGGAGCGAATGGGGTGGCGACGCCTGCGGTGGAAGTGAAGCCTGCTCCGGTGCCAGCTGCTGTCGTGACGCCGAAGCCGGCGAATCCGGAAGCGGTGAAGCCATTGGCTCCGAAGCCGATCGAAGCGCCTAAGGTGGAAGTGCCTGCTCCAGATGCAAAGCCAGTGGAGCCAAAGCTTGAGGTGCCAGCGCCTCAGCCTGCGGCTCCGGCGAAGCCTTAATTGCGGAAGCCACCACCGGGTTATCCGAGGTCGGAGTGCAGGGAGTTGCGGAGGCGGAGCTGATTGATGAAGAAGATGCGGGCACTCTCGGTGGCACCGTAGGCGCTTTCTTCTGGGAGAAGGTCTTGAGTTTGAATGCGGAGGTCTGAGAGGGCTTTGTAGAGGGGGCTGCGTGCGGTGAGGAGAGCCTCTAATTTGGCGTGAGGATCGGTGTCCTGCAGGAGAGGGCGGTCGTTGTTGTGAGCGGTGCGGCGTGCGAGGAGGGAGACTGGGGCTTCGAGCCAGACGATGAAGCCGAGGTGGCGCAGGAGGGCGAGATTTCGGGGAATGGTGACGATGCCTCCACCTGTAGCGATGACGGCATTGCGACGACCGATTAAGCTGCGGAGGGCGGCGGATTCACGCTGCCGGAAAGAGGTTTCGCCTTCTTGCGCGAAGATGTCGGGGATGGAGCGGCCGTCGGCTTGATTGATGATGAGGGAGTCGGTGTCGATGAAATCCCAGCCGAGCTTGCGGGCAATGATTTTTCCGACGGTGGTTTTGCCGGAGCCCATGAGTCCGATGAGGACGATGTTGGGTGAGCGGGGGAGGCAATCCGGGGCTTCCTCTTGAACAAGATCGAGGATGGAAGGGACGAGGTCGGGGTCGTGCTGAAGGGCGGCGAAGTAGGTGGGATAGGCGGGGGTCCAACCGGAGGCGCGGAGTTTGGCGTTGCTGACGGCTTTATTGGTCCAGCCGCGTTTGCGATCGGGGTCTGGGGGTTTGGGGCCTGGAGGCGGGAGGGCGAAGAGGTCGGCGAGGGGGTTGAGGATATCGCGCTGGGTGGTGGGAGCGTCGTCGCAGACGTTGAAGATGCCGGGGAGTTTTTGCAGGACGAGATGAGCGAGGGCGGTCGCGGCATCGTCCCGGTGGATTTGATTGATGAGTCGGCCAATGCCGTCCTCAGTTTCGACGCCGGATTTGCCGAGGAGGAGGTTTTTCAGAACGAACGAGCGGCCGGGGCCGTAGATGCCGGCGAGGCGCGCGACGGTGCCACCTTTGGCGAGGGCGAGGTCTTCGGCCTGGCGGAGGAGGAGTCCGGTTTCGCGTGGAGGGGTGGCGGGGTCTGACTCGGTGACGGTTGAGCCGTCTTTTTGGGCGTAGACAGAGGTGCTGGAGGTGAAGAGTGGGTGGGCGGAGGGGAAGGTGGCGATGAGGTTTTCCAGGCCGTTCAGGTAAACGGAGCGGTAGGCGTCGGCGCCACCACGACCGGAGCTGGCGCAATGAACGAAGGCGGTGACCGGGTGGTTTGGGTCGAGGCTAGCGGCGAGTTGGGCGAGGGAATCGGGTGAGGTGATGTCGCAGGCGGCGACGGGCCAGGGATGTTCGGTGGCGAGTCGAGCGGCGGAATCCGATGAATGGGTGAGGCCGATGACTTGATGTCCGGCGGCATGCAGATGGCCTGCGAGCGAGGCACCAACATATCCACATCCGGCAACAATAATCATGATCGTGAGGGGGTATCAGGCGGGGCGGTTGGCCTTGTAGTAGGTGAGGAGGCCGTTGACGATGCCTTGAACGTAGTCCTCGATAGGACTGGATTGGAGGGACTCGTCGATGAGGGTGCGGCCGACCCAGTGACCGAGGAGGAGGCGCTGGTAGGTTTGTTTGTGGTTCATGATGTAGGGTTCGAAGAAGATGACGGGGCAGCGGTAGAGGCGATTGGCGAGAAGGTTGCGGGCGAAGAGATAGGGGCTGTCGGGGATGGGGAGGGCATTGGGAGTGGTGTAGGTGTAGGGGGGGAGTCCGGTGCTGGCCGCGAGGCTGGTGGCGAGGGCTTTGGCGAGGGGGATTTCCTCTTCGTGGATGCGCGAGAATAGGCGGGTGAACATTTCGAAGCGGGTGTCGTGATTGGCCAGTTCAGCGGGGGAGTAACAGCCGTTGATGAGGAGGTGAGCGTGATTGACGGGGGAGTATTGAGGGGCGGTGGCGTCACCCCAAGATTCGGCGTTGAAGTGGAGGCAGAGGACGAGGTCAGGTTTGATTTCCTGATTGACCCGGTCGGCTCGGGCGTGGATTTCAGCGACACGGTAGAAGAATTTTTCGCTTTGCCACTGGATGGTGAGGAGTTTGGCTTCGCCCTGGATGCCCTGGTAGCTGTCGGTCGGGTTGGGGAATCCGGACTGTTTGAGGGTCTCGATGGCGGTGAGGCGATGATCGGAAGGTTTGGTTTTGGTGACGGGGGTGGGTTGGTCGCGAACGAGAGTGACGTAAGCTCCGAGGGTTTTGAGGCGGGCCGCGAGGATGCGGGCGGTGAGGAGGGAGAGATCGCCTTCTTGAATGGCTTCACCGGGATTGAAGCTGAGGTGGCGTTCTTCCATGACGCCATAGCTGCCGCCGATGTGGCCCGGGTCGATGGCGATATGGATGTCGCTGAGAGGCGGGCGATCGCCAAGCGGTGGGAGTTCTGAGGCGCGGCTCCAGAAGCGAGGTGGACTGGTTTTGGCCTGGATTCGGCTGGCAAAAGGGATGGTGACGGTGGGGTTTACCGGGTCACCGGTTTGGATTTTGACGCCATCGGGCCCGATGATCCAGGGGGTGGGGTAGTGAGTGGGCTCGAGGTAGATGGACTTCAGGGCGTCGGTGAAGTCAGAGTCGCTGAGGGCGCGGGCGTAAGTGGTGAGGGAGTTCCAGTCAGGCGGGGAGCCCAGAGGGGTGGTTTGGGCGCGGAGGCTGGGCACCAGAGCCAAGAGGCAGAGGGCGGTGAGCCGTGAGAAGCGCATGATCATTCTGACATCCTAGACTTGATCAACGGGTTCATCATCTACTAAGTAGAGGCCGAATGAATTCCGTCCCTGTTCCTGAGGTTGCTGAAGAAGATGACTGTTTGAGGCTGTTGTTTTTTGGGGATGTTTTTGGCGAGGGGGGGAGAAAGGCGGTGTCGGATTGGATTCCCAAGTTGAAGGAGGAATTGGGCGTGGATTTTGTGATTGTGAACGGGGAGAATTCGGCAGCGGGTCGCGGGATCACACCGAAGATAGCGATTGGTTTGATGAGGGCTGGGGCGGCGGTGGTGACGAGTGGGGATCACATTTGGGATCAGAAGGAGATCGTGCCGTATTTGGCGGATGAGCCGAGGATGTTGAGGCCGTTGAATTATCCAGAGGGAGTGCCGGGATCGGGTTCGGTGGTGTTGGAGACGAAGAAAGGAAAGGTGGCAGTGATTAATGCGCTGGGGCGGGTGTTTATGGGGCCGCAGGTGGACAATCCGTTCACCCTAGTGGCGGCCTGCGCGGAGAGGTTGAGGGACGAGACACCGGTGATCTTTGTGGATTTCCATGCAGAGGCGACCAGTGAGAAGGTGGCCTTGGGTTGGCACTTGGACGGCAAGGTGTCGGCGGTGGTGGGGACGCATACGCATGTGCCGACAGCGGACGAGCGCGTGTTACCCGGGGGGACGGCTTATCTGACCGATGCGGGGATGTGCGGGCCGTATGACTCGGTGATTGGGAGTCAGATTGAGCCGGTGGTGGGACGTTTTTTGAATGCGATGCCGACGCGGTTTGGAATGGGGCGGGGGATGGTGCGGGTCAATGCGGTGTTCGTTGAAGTGGATCGGTTGACGGGGAGAGCGCGTCGAATCGAGCGGGTGACCCGGGATTGGGCGGAATGATCCTCAGGGCAGGTTGGGTTTGGAACGGGCGATGAGGATTTGGCGGAGGAGGAAGGAAGGCGGGGGTGATGCGGTGGTTTCTAGTGAGACAACCAAGGGGAGGCGAGTCTCGTCATTTTCGAGTTGGAAGACGCCGACTTGGATCAGGCGAAGGCTTTCCGGGTCGGTGGCGACGTGGCGTTTTTCGAGAGGAAGTTTGAGTAACTGATCGCCGATTTGAATAACGAGGGAGACAGGGGTATCGAGCGAGTGGATGGCGCCTTGGCAGATGACTTCGAATTTGCCTTTTGGCAGGGCATCGATTGTCCAGGTGATTTTCTGGATGGGAATGATGGAGGGAATGGGGTTGGGAGGAGTGGGGGTGATTTCTTGAGCTGTCGCGGGGCGGAGTTCGAGCAGGCGTTCGGGCTTCGATTTGGCCAGGGCTGGTTTGAGAGCGGGATCAGGAGGCGCTTCTTTTGTGTTAGGCGGTGACAGGTCAACCACGCCACCTGAGGTGATGATTTTCTGCATCTCCTGCAACTCTCGATTGATGGCGACGGTGGTTTCGGCGCTGCGGGAGGCGGCAGCGAGGCGAGTGAGTTCGTTTATGTAAGCGCTGAGCAGGGGGAGGTGGATCTTTTTCAGTTCGTTTTGATAGGTCGACTCGAGTTGTTGCCAACCGGTGGTGGGGGCGGAAGGGATAGCAGGCCCTGTGGTTTGAGCGTGAAGTGGAAGCATCCACAGACACGAGAGAACAAGCCAAAAGGGGTATGACCTGGGTGGCATCATGGCTGAGACGGTTCTGCGGGTTGAGTTGGACTGAGGGCCCATGCTCCTGGTCGAGGATTGCGAGAACGCGCCTCGTTCTCCCGATCTGAAATGGAGTGCTGAAGGGCGCGTTCGAGCGTGCCGCCAGTTCCGACTTTGCCCACAAACGCGGCCAATCCCTGGTCGATCAGCAGGTTGTGGAATAGGCCGATATCGGGGAGGAAAAGCAAGGCAGGAAGGGTGCCGTCGGAGTCGGGAGTGTTGCGAGCGAGGAGGCGGAAGGTTCGACCTGAGAGGTAGCCTGAAGTGAATTGCAGGGCGGCCCGACCAAACAGGGCGGCGTCTTCATTTGTCAGGCCGAAGTGTTGATTGAAGGGGTTGTTTGCGGGTGAAGATGCGGGGTCGGCTGAGGGTGAAGCGCACTTGAGCCAGAGCAATCGAATGAAGAACTCTTTGCCATCCTGGCTGATGCGAAATCGGTCTCCTGTGTTTTCCGGGTGGTTCACAAAGGTGACATTTTCGAGATCTTGAAACCCGGAGATGCCTCCGAGGCTAGCCAGGGGTTTCGGGAGGTGAAGTGAGTTGGTGTCGTTGGATTTGGAGGTGGAGGATCGGCGCTTTTCGATGCCTCGTTTTTCGTTGTCCAAGAGGGACTGCCAGTCGGGGAATCGCTGCTCGAGTTCTTTCAACTGGCTGGCGTATAGATCATTGATTGGTTTGTAGGCAAGTTCCAGGGCGGAAGCGAGCGCTGACCTGACCGAGTCGACATTGCTGGTGGGAGGTTTGACGAGGTTTGCTTCCGGTTGCGAAACGGAGGTTGGAGCCGGGACCAAGCGGATGTTTTTGAACTGCACTTGATTGGAGGCATAAGATCGAGAAGCCGCCAGACGAAGAGTAATCGGGGAGCGAGCAAAGCGCATTGGCCCGATGCGTTGGGGCTTGAATTCGAGGGGGTTTCCTTTCGACAAGGTCAACTCGAAGCTGCGTCGGTTGTCGGCAGCTCCAGCGAGCAATGAGACCTCGTAGATTTCGAACAAGGCGGTTTCAGCGGGTTCCTCCAGGGGGGCGGTAGCGCTTGAAGGAACTGCGGTCATGAGAAAATCGAGCTCCAAGAAGTAGTCCCCTGGAGCGAGTTTGGTGAGGGTCCACTCGGCGTAGTGGCTGGCCGTTCGCCAGCCGGTCAAGCTGCCGTCGGAGGAAGAGGTGATTCCGCTGCCCTTGGCCGCTAGGGGAGTCAAAGGGAGGGCGGGGGTGGTGGAGGAGTTGTTGGAGGCCAGGATTTGCTGGAGTTGGTCGCGCCGTTTTTTGATTTGCAGGGCCTGTTCGTAGTCGCCTGCATCAGCGACTTCGGACTCCATTCGGGCGAGTGCGCGCTCGTATTGATCAGTCAACTTTTGGGACTGGGAGTTGATCTGAGTGGTGAAAATGGCCTTTAGATTGGCGAGAGCCTGGACTTCGTCAGCAGAGGTGGGAGGGGTTTGGGCGTGAAGAGAAGATGCGACCAGGGAAAGGATCGCGAGCAACAGAAGAACTGTCGGAGTGCGGTTTGGACTGAGGAACAGAGGGAGCATCAGACGAGGCAGGAGATCAGCGGTTGGCGGGGATGAGTTCGATGCTGAGGAGGTTCATCAGATTGCTTTTGACGATGGTCCGAGCGGTTAGTCGAAGGGGGGTGTTGCCGTCGGTGATTTTGAGGGTACCAAGATTTTTGACTTCCGGGCCACGCAGCGTGGTATCCATTTCTCCAGAGAGGCTAAATGTTTTTTCGTTGATCATGATGGTGCCACCTTCGAGCGGACTGCATTGGTAGGTGAGGAGAACTTCGTAGCCGCCGGGAGGGACGCCTGGCAGAGTCCATTCGGCGTAGGCGCCGGGTCGATCCCAGTGGTTAAGCCACTTCTTTTCCTCATCGTAGCGAACGCTTTCGAGTTTGGCGTTGTCGAGGGGAAGAAGGATGTGATCAGGAAGAAGGGATGTTTTGAGGAATTGTTTGCGGGTTTCGAGAATCAGCAACTCTTTGGCGATGCGATCCAGGTCAGTCGCGATGTGTTCGCGTTCGATTCGGGCGGCGATGGCGGCTTCGTATTCGCGTGCGCGGGCATTGGAGAGGGCGAGTTCGTCCAGTTTTGAGAGGGCGGTTTTGAGTGGGCCAAGAGAGGCTTCAAGAAGTTGATGGTGGTGATCCAAGCGTGCGAGTTCGATTTCCTCGGGTGGGGGGGAGGTATTGGTTTTGTCGAAATCGGGAGACAGGTTTTTGGTGACTTTTTTTTGAGGTTTTGTTTGTCCTTCGGTTTGGCCCAAAACGGGTAGGGACAGGAACGAAGCCAAGGCTAGGAACTGAACCCAACAGCTCGCGAGGGCGAGGTGATTGATGTGATCAGGTTTCATGGCACTCGGGTTGTAGTTCGGTCAGGATTCGACCTTCGATTTCGAGATCCAAATCGCTGCGGCAAATATCGGAAAGAACATAGCTGAAGTGATCGTCTTGCCCACAGGAATTGCGGACAGCTTTTCGCACCAGAGCAAGCGCTTCCGGGTGACGGAGGTAGCATTTGAAATGAGCGCTGTGAATCCCATGGGTAGGCCAAAGATCGGGAACCCAAGCGGCAGCGACCTGCATGCGATTGAGCATGATTTCGATATTTTGGTGGGTGGTCTGGAACTGGCGCGCCCAATCGCCCTGGCCGATGCTGCGATGGCCTTCGATGCTGGCGGTGCCTGAGAGGATGGCGCGGCGGACTTGGGGACAAGTGGCGACGACGCCACGGGCGAAGCAGGGAGGCCTGGGGCCGTACTCGGCGGGGTAGTGGTAGGCGGGAATTTGCGAGGGATTCTCCAGGTATTCGGGGCGGGAACGGCCTGCTTTGAAGACAACGACGGCTTTGTCTCCCCCCAATCCGACGGCAGATGCCGCGGGCATGTAGGAGCGAAGATGGCGGCCATAACAGGATTCAAAGGCGGTCCATCTGCCGATATTGAATTGTTGGTAGCACTCGAGGCCGTCTCTTATTTCGTTGATATTGGGGATGTAGTTCCAAATGCGATAGAGATGCCAGCCCTGGGTGAGGCGCAGGAGGGCCTGATAAGCGCGCTCAACGGGGGCTTCGAGCCTGTTTTGGGCGTCGATGACGATGGCTCCGATGAGGAGGGTTTCACTTTCAGTCAGGAGGAAGTCATGATCCCACCAGATTTTGGTGGCGGGACTGCCGATTGATTCAGCATTGGGACCTGCGAGGAGAGGCAGGGGTAGCTTGAGGTGGGCACTTTCGGACGTCGCGTTCAACTCGACATGCTCGGCATTGAACGTGACTTGGAGGGCGGCGTGACCTTGAGAGATTGTCATTGAGCTAGAGTCTGATTTAGCGGCTTTCAGGCCGTTCTGTCAAACTTTAGCATGGGGTCAATCATTTGGTTTTTTCTTGGTTTCAACCGTGCCGGGCGACCCTGGAATGGCGGCGGGATATTGCCAGGCGATGGGTTGGTCGGCAGTTTGCTCCAGATGAAGGAAAGGAGCTGCCTGGAGATCGGTGCGACTGGTGTAGGCGATATTGGAGGAGTTGAAGAAGTCTTTCTGAACGCTGTGAGGAGCTGGTGGAGCCCAAGTCGTGGAGGCGTCGCTGGGGGGGGGCGTTTTGGTTTTGGCTGAGATTTCGGGGACTTCCGTGCCAGGCGGGGTGATTTTGGTCCATTGGTCTAGCGACCAATAGTCGCCATTCCAGGTCTGATGATTGGTTTTGCGGGTGTAGAGATGCCAGCGGTCAAAGAGGACTTCGGGTACGTAGCGGCTGCCGATGCGGGACACGAGAGGAGGTTGGTCGAAATCGGGGCGACCTTCGGAGGTTGATTCGAGGAGGTATTCGATTCCTTCCAGGCGAACAACGCACCAAGCATGCCCGCCGATGTCGCCATACTTTCCGAGAGCGACGCGGACATCATAGCCCCGTACGGTCAGCCAATCGGCGAGGAAGATAGCGGAATCTTCGCAATCGCCCATGCCGCGGGTTTGAGTTTGAAGCGCGGTTTGCCAGCGGTCGGTTTTTTCCTTCTTCAGACCGGGATCTCGGGTATAGGCGCAGCTTTGGTGGACAGCGGACCAAATGGTGAACAATTGCTCAACACGGGACTGGCCTTTTGGATAAATGGATGGGGGCTGATAACCTGTGAGGTAGTGATTGACGTAGTGGAAGTGGCCAGCGGTGTCGGCGGCGATGACAGCGTAGGTTCGATGGCAGGATGGGCACTCCAGGCTGGAACTCTCCTGGTGGCGCATGGCGCGGCTGATGTGGTTGGATTTGCAGAGGGGGCAGACGTTGTAGAAGGCGTCATCTGAGGTTTTGTGCAGGAGGTCGGGGGAGAACTCGCGCAGGCGACGACCGGTGACGAGAAGCACATGGTGGGCCATGCCGCCTGTGGTGGAGCGACGGGCACTCGCCAAGTGAGTCATTTCGGGTGAGATTTTGTTTAGGGCATCGGTCAGGTTATCTTTGACGAAGTCCAAAGTGGGACCTGAAGCGGAACTGACGGAGATTTTGAGGTAGCGGGGTGCCGACTCCTGAATCTGACTGACGACCGTGTCGAGGTTGTCGAGAGGAAGTCCCTCATCAACGGCGTGTTGCAGCCAGCTTTCGAGTTCCTGGTCCGTTTGCAGGAGGGGTTGGGAGTTAGAGATTCGGGTGTAGTTGGCAAAGTCGAGCAGACCGACGCGGAACAGGTTGATCTTTTTGGTGTCTTCGCTGCCCAAGGTGAGGCGAGTCCAAAGGGCTTTCCATGTGGTGGCGTGACTTACGTTCAGCCCTTTGACGGTGCCAGCGATGATCGCGGAACCGAGGCAAAGGAGAAGAATGAGGCGCTTTCCCATTATGGAAAATATAGCAGATACAATGGGTGCTTCAATGGGAATCGTTGGCTCATTGATGCCACGGAAGAGAGTGGAATCGAAGGGTTCCGATAGAGCGGCTCTTAATGTTATTCTATAGTTTCCAAATCGTTACATTTTCGCCTGATTTGATTGAGGAATCGGGGTTGATACGCAAGAGGCAATTGGCTTCTGATAGAGCAAAGAGCGCATCACTGCGTTGAAGTCCTTTGGCCGTGAACTGACCCTTTTGGGATACACCCCGGATGTAGTGTGGGCGGTCTCCTGGGTTGTTGAGGTCATGTGTGAGGGTGGCGCTCGCTGAGGGTGGGCTAAGATCGCTGGAAGGGGTTCCGCACCATTTGAGGAGTGCGGGGCGAACGAAGAGTTGGAAGGTGACGAAGGTGGAGACTGGATTTCCGGGAAGGCCGAAGATGAACAAGGGCTTGGGTATTGAGCGATGCGTGAAGAGGAAAGGTTTGCCGGGTTTGATTTTGATTCGCCATAATTGAGGAGGCATACCAAGTTCGGAGAGGGCGGGTTTCACGTGGTCTTTGTCTCCGACGGAGACGCCGCCGCTCAGGATAATGATATTGTTTTGTTCTGAGAGCCTTCGGAGGGTGGAGGTGGTGTCGGCAAGTGAATCGGGGCTGTGAGCCAATTCGGTGACCGGGAGGCCTAGCTGGAGAAGCAGGGCGGCGATCATGGAGCCGTTGGAATTGTAGAGTTGGCCGGGTAAGAGGGGGGCTGTGCCTGGGGGCACGAGTTCGTCGCCGGTGCTTAGGATGGCGATTCGGGGGAGGCGATAGACGGGCAAGTGCGTGAGGCCTTGAGAGGCTAGAAGGCCGATCCGACCTGGGGTAATGAGGTCGCCGGGTTGGAGGAGGAGTTGGCCTGAGCAGAGATCACTGCCTAGGAGGCGAATGTTTTCGCCTGGAATGACGGGTTCGGTGCAGGAGATGGTCTTGTCGATGACCGTGACGTCTTCCTGCATGATGACGGCATCGCACCCTTTGGGGAGCGGTGCGCCGGTGAAGATCCGGATGGCTTGTCGGGGGGCTTCGATTTTGAGTTGGAGATCGGGTCCGGCGGGTTGAGTGCCGATGACGGCGATGGGAGCTGGGTCGCGAGTGTCTTCAGCGCGAACGGCGTAGCCGTCCATCATGGAGTTATCAAAACCGGGGAGGGGGATGGTGGCTCGTAACTGAGCGGCGCAGCGGCGATTCAGAGTTTCCAGGAGCGGAAGGGACTCCGAAGCGGAGTTTTTTGGGATAGCGTCGAGAATTTTGGCCAGGGCTTCGGACTCGGTGATCATGGGGCGTTAGAGGCGGGAGGCTCTTCTGGGAGAGGTTCTAATGGGATTGTCGGAATAGGCGTCGAAGGGGTGTTTAAAGGGGGAAGGGGAAGCGATTGGGTGTCTGGAGCGAGAATCGGAGGGGGCTGTCCGTCGCGCCATTCGACAGCGCCAGGGTTGGTGGCTGAGGGGAGGGATGGATTGACTGTGGGGGCTGGGGTGGGAGGGGGAGCGGCTGGGTCTGGCTGGAAGATGACGAGATTGCCGGGGCGAGGGTTTCCCGATTTGATGTCGGCAGTGACGTGAGTGCCTTTGCGTTCGGGGGAGATGGTCAGTTGAGTGAGGGCCCCCGTTGCGTCCAAGGCGGTCAAGGATTGTCCGATGGGCATGGGTTGTCGTGTGTGCATCTTGATGAGCACAAACTTTTGATCTGGATTGACGAATTCGATGATGCCGACCGCGATGGGGTCGTTTTTGGCTTTATCCGAATCGTCCTTTGAGTCTTTGTCTTTGCTGGTGGAGGCGCAGGCAGTGAGGAGCGCGACAGAGCAAACTAGAAGTGAGCGGAAGTAGGGGGTCACAGGAAGAGGGTAGGGGGATTGGGGGGCGAGAACAAGCTTTGAACCCAAAATCGGATACTGGAGGGATTAGTGTGGACGAGAAAGGCACCGCGACGCGAAGTCACGGTGCCTTAGAATCCCACCTGTGCCGTTCGGCATGAGGGCTCACGTATCCCAGTGAGTCCAGGTGGGAGCCCAGCGAATCCTGGAGGTCGTCTTCCCCGAGGGGCCTGACAGAACCTCCTGGTCGAGCGCTCCCATGATTGAAGAATCGGGCCGGGCCACTAATTCCGATAACGAACACTGCAGGAAAGGATCGCAGATAAGGGTTCCACGGATTGGAACTGAATTGTCTGCCAAAGCATGTCAAAGAGCCACCGCTAAGAAGCCGATGATGGGATTGAGATACGACGCTCGTCGGGCAGATGCAATGCCAATTCGGAAGGGATGGTTCAGCTAAGACTAGCGGCGTTTCCAGGTGAGGACTCTGGCCAATCGGTCGGTCACGCTGCGGGAGGCAGAGGGCTGGGGTGTTTGCAGGTCGGAATCCGCCAAGATATCGGGATCGCCCGAATCGAAATCTTCTGCGCGGGGCAGGCTAAGAAAGGCCGGGGGAAGGGTTTGCTCTGGAAGAGTGGCGGAGGGGTCAGCGCCAACTTCTGCGACGGCTTCCGCGGGCTGGGGCTCGTTTGATTGAACAAGTGGGCGCTGGTTGAGGGGAGCGATGCCTGCATCGGGGACGAGGAGACCTCCAGAGAAGATGAGTTTCATGGCGTCCTCGATGGAGAGGGGGGCATCGGTGACTTTTTCGG
>CANETF010000032.1 GCA_947440575.1 Verrucomicrobiaceae bacterium | reverse complement strand
AGCTGATTCGGCGAGTGAGGGTGGCGGGATCGGAGGGTGGGGCGGGGGGGATGCTTTGTTGGGAGAGGGTTGTGTTGATGAAGTCGTCGATGGATTTGGCGGGGTCCAGGGGGGCGAGGGGTTGGAAGGCCCACCATTGTTTGCGGCGTTGGAGTACAGCGGACCAGTCGGTTTCTTTGGAGAGTTGTTCTTTGGAGGGTGGGTGATCGCGGGGGTCGGGGGCACCGTTGGCGATCCATTGTTCGAAGTCGGCGAGGATGTTGGCGTCGAGTTTGGCGCCGTTTTTGGGCATTTTGAGATCGGGGTGTTCGTGGCGGATGGATTGGAGGAGGAGAGATGTGGAGGGGTTGCCGGGGACGAGGGTCGGGCCGGAGTCGCCGCCGGCCTGCCAGCCGGGGCGAGAGTCGAGGAGGAGGCCGCCTTTTTGCTTGGTGGCGGTGCTATGGCATTCGTAGCATTCCTGGGCGAGGATGGGGCGGATGCGGGACTCGAAGAATTCGAGTTGCTGCGGGGTGGCGGCGTGCAGCGGGCCGAGGGCGATGAAGAGGCTGGGGAGGAGGAAGCGTTTCATGCCAGGAGCCGTTGGGTGATGGTTTGGGCGGCTTGGGCGCAGGCTTGGCCGAGTTCGCTGTGGCGGTCGCGCTTGAGGCGGAAAGCGGGGGCCATGACGGTGATGGCGGCGACGGGCCAGGCGTAGTCATCGAGGATGGGAGCGGCGATGCAGTGGATGCCTTCGAGGCCTTCGGCGAGTTCGATGGCGTAGCCGCGCTGGCGAGATTTGAGGAGGTCGGCTTCGAGGGCGGGGCGGGTGGTGAGGGTGTTGGGGGTGTAGGTTTTGAGTGTGACCGAGGTGAAGTAGGCATCGAGCTCGGACTGGGGGAGCGAGGAGAGGATGGCTTTGCCGGGGGCGCAGGAGAACATGGGGACTTGGAGGCCGATGGTGCTGCTGACTTTGATGGGCTGGCTGGAGACGCACTGCTCGAGGATGGTGACCTTGTGGTTGGCGTGGGCGAGGAGTTGAGTGGTTTCGCCGGTGGAATCGCGCAGCCATTTGAGGGCGTCGAGGGCGCAGAGGACGAGGCTTTTTTCGCGGACGTGGGGGCGGGTGAGGTCGAAGAGTTTGTGGGTGAGGACGAAGCGTTTGTCGTCCTCGCGGCGCTGAAGGTAACCGCATTGTTGGAGGGTGGTGGCGATGCGAGAGACGGTGTTGATGGGGAGGTCGAGGTCGCGGGCGATTTCGGAGAGGTTGAGGCCGAGGCGGTGCTGGCCGAGGAGTTCGAGGATGGCGAGGGTGCGCTCGGTTCCGGGGGACTGGGAGCTTTCGCGGAGGGGTGTGAGGGGGAGCTGCGACATTTCCAGATTTGGAAACGTTTCTGAATATGGGAATATTGCAGATTCTTTTTTGGCGGCGTCTGGGGGTGCGGTAAATGGTTGCGAAGGGCGGGTTGTGGGGCACAGATTAAGGCTTGAACGTTCACTAACCATGCGCTGTCCGAAATGTGGAAGCTCTCAAGATCGGGTGATTGACTCTCGTGAAGCACGGGATGGTCAGGCGATACGGCGGCGGCGTGAGTGCATGAAGTGCTCATTTCGTTTCACGACGTATGAGATTGTGGAGCGGGAGGAGTTGAGGGTGGTGAAGCGGAACGGGGCGAGGCAGCCGTTTAGTCGGGACAAGGTGATGAGTGGGCTGACCAAGGCGTGTGAGAAGCGGCCGGTGAAGTTGGAGCAGTTGGAGCAGGTGGCGGATGATATTGCGAATGAGTTGGAGGAGGAGGGGTATCGGGAGATCCCGTCGAGCGTGATCGGGGCGAAGATCATGAGGCGGTTGGAGGGGATCGACCATGTGGCGTATGTGCGATATGCGTCGGTTTATCGTCAGTTTGAGGATGTGGGAGAATTCCTGAATGAGATCAAGGGTCTGGATGAGCGGCGGCCGCGAGATGCGTCACAGCAGGAGTTGTTTGGGTAGATTGGAGGAGGGAAGGGATTTTGATTATGAGTGAGAAGACGATTTTTCAGAAGATCATTGATCGTGAGATTCCGGCGGAGCTGCTGCATGAGGATGCGTTTTGTGTGGCGTTTCGGGACATTCAGCCGCAGGCGCCGGTGCATGTTTTGATTGTGCCGAAGAAGTTGATTCGCCGGGTGGGTGAGGCGGTGGCGGAAGACAGGGAAACGTTGGGGGCGTTGTTGCTGGCGGCGGGTGTGGTGGCGGAGAAGTTGGGAGTGAGGAGTACGGACAAGGGGTTTCGATTGGTGATCAATCACGGGCGTGATGGAGGAGAGAGCGTGCCGCATTTGCATGTGCATTTGCTGGCGGGGCGGGAGTTGGGGTGGCCACCGGGATGAAGGCGGTGACTGAAGGGCGAGGTGGGGAAGCGGGGGCTAATGTGATCCGCGACACACCCGGGCGTTTGCTGATGGCGTGGGCGCTGTTGTTTTCCTCTTTGGTGCTGCTGTCATGGAGAGTGCATGTGCACCGCGCGGAGTATGATTGGCTGGAGTATCCGACGGCGCTCGGAGATCGCTCTTACTATGGGACGGGAGGAGGAGGGGGGCTGGGGGCGAACGATTTTTTCGAGGCCAATTTGAAGTTCGAAATGGGTGGGAATGAGGTGGCGCTGTTTAGGCGATTGCATCAGCCGACTCGGCGCCGGGATGTGAGTATGAGGAAGGTGGCGCGTGAGGAGAGCGGGCGGTTTTACGTTTACACCGATGGGGCGGCGGAAGAACAGGATGGGCCGCGGTTTTATTTGAAGGCGGGGGAGGATCGGTATGTGGCGTTTGGAGAGCGGATTTTTTATCCGACGTTTGAGGAGACGCTGAAGAAGTGAGGGGCTAACGGAGGTCGGAGTCGAGTTTGATTTTCTCGGTGATGGCTGTTGAGCATTCAGGGCTGATCATGCGAGCGCCGAGCCAGGTTGCGTTGAGGGCATGGGCTTCGGGTGGGGTGAGGTCGGTCTGCATGTTGCGGACGGATTCCGGCATGATGACCATGTTAGGGAGCGTGGCGCTGAGTTCGGCGCCGAGGAGGGGGGAGATTTTGTAACCGACGACGAGGGGTTCGTCCTCCCAACCTGAAGAGAGGGCGATGGGAGGGTCGCCGCGTTCCATTTTGAGGAGGTTGGCGGGGTCTTGGAAAACGCCGAAGGTGCTGAGGGCGCGGTTGTAGTTATCGAGGATGGCAGCGGCCATGAGCGGGGCCTCGGTGGCGTCGGCGCCGCCCATCGAAGCGCCGCGCTTAAGGGTATCGAGGAGGGGGTAGCCGTCCTGGTCGATTTGGTAGCAGAGGTAAAGGAGTTGGAGGAAGGAGGATTCTGTTCCGTAAAGTTCGCCAGCCAAGAGCTTCTTGGAGGAGTGAAGGGACATGAGGCCAGAGAGTTTGCTAGGCCACACATTGCGTTCCTCTTTTTGTTTGGCCTTGTAGTCGAGAAAGATCTGATACGTGCCGTAGCCAGCGCCTAGGAAAAGTAAAAGGATAAGGATTCTACCCATAACATGTGAATAACTTAGGGATACATAGGTCAAAGTCGTTTCCAATGCAACCTGCGGGTATCACTTTTTGCCTTTTTGAGAGTGGATCCGTTCCTTCATCATTTTGTGGAAGTTTTCCCGGATAAAGTGTTTGTCGCGGCAGTGGGCGAGGGCGTCATCGAGGAGGATGAAGTCGTTGGTGAGGAGGTGAAGGAGGCTGTCGTCGATGGTGTGCATGCCGTCCTGGGCGCCGATTTGGATGAGGCCGGGCATTTGGGCGAAGCGGCGGTCGCGAATGCAGCGACCCATGGCGCTATTGAGGGTGAGGATTTCGGTGGCGAGGACGCGACCGACTTGATCGGCCCGGGGGATGAGGTGCTGGCAGATGACGCCGCGGAGGCAGTTGGAGAGCTGGGCGGCGATGTAGTCTTGTTGCTCGTTTGGAAACGCATCGAAGATGCGGGTCATGGTGGAGGTGGCGTCGGTGGTGTGGAGGGTGGTGATGACGAGGTGGCCGGTTTCGGCAGCGGTGATGGCGGTGCGCATGGTGTCGATGTCACGCAATTCGCTGATGACGATGACATCGGCATCCTGGCGGAGAGCGCTTTTCAGGGCGCTGGGGAAGTCGGAGGTGTCGGAGCCGACCTGGCGTTGGCGAATGAGGCTGCGGCTGTGTGAGAAGACGAATTCGATGGGGTCTTCGATGGAGACGATGTTGGCTGAGCGTTCGGCGGCGATTTTTTGGGTGAGGGCGCAGAGGGTGGTGGTTTTTCCGGAGCCGGAGACGCCGGTGACGAGGATGAGGCCGTCGCGGATTTGGCTTAGGCGTTCGAGGGTTTCGCCATGACCGAGTTCGACAAGGGTGGGGATGGTGTCGGGGACGTAGCGGAAGTTGGCCTCAATGTGGCCCATGACGTAGCAGGCGTTGCCGCGGAAGCGGCCGAGGTTTTCGATTTGGATGGCGAAGTCGAGTTGCCAGTCGTGTTCGAGCTTGGCGCGCTGGCTTTCTTTGAGGGAGTTGAGGACGAGTTCGCGGGTGTCGTGTTGGTCGAGGATTTCGTCGGTGAGGGCTTCGAGGACGCCGTGGAGGCGCATGCAGGGAGGGGCGTTGACGCTGAGGTGGAGGTCAGAGCCGCCGCGTTCGACGACCATGGCGAGGTATTCAATGAGGTCGTATTGGCGCATGATGGGGAAGGGCTAGGAGGTGATGCCGCGTGAGGCGCGGCGGAATTCGGTTTCGTTGCCGGTGGCGACGATGGCGGTGGCTTCGTCGATGAGGCCTGATTTGTAGGCGTTGAGGATGGCGTTGAGGAAGGTTTGGGAATTGGGGTCGCTGCCGCGCTGCATGTATTCGTGGATGTGATCGACATCGCGGCGGGCGATCCAGTCGCGCACGGCGCCGCCGTTTTCGAGGTACTCGGTGAGGAGCATGAGTTTGCCGTCGGTGCGGGGGACGAGTTTTTGGCAGAGGACACCGATGAGTTGGTGGGCGAGGAGGTGGAGGCCGAGGTTGACCTGATCCGAAGGGAAGAGATTGAGGAAGCGCTCCATGGTATCGGAGACGCGTTCGGAGTGGAGGGAGGCGAGGACGAGGTGGCCGGTCTCGGAGGCTTGAAGGGCGGTGAGGGCGGTGTCGTGGTCGCGAATTTCACCGACGAAGATGACATCGGGGGCCTGGCGCATGGCACCGCGGAGGCCGCGAGCGAAGGTGGGGGTATCACGACCGACTTCGCGCTGGGTGAAGAGGCAGTTTTGGTTGGTGAAGATGTATTCGACGGGGTCTTCGATGGTGACGATGTGGCGGGCGGCGTTTTCGTTCAGCCATTGGAGGAGAGAGGCGAGGGTGGTGGATTTGCCGGTGCCGGTGGGGCCGGTGACGAGGATGATACCGTAGGGTTTGAGGGCCCAGCGGGTGAGGAGCCAATCGGGGGCGCCGAGGTCGATGAGGGGAGGGATGTCGGTGCGGATGCGGCGGAGGACGGCGCCGATGCGGCCGAGGACGCGGTGAAGGTTGACGCGGAAGCGGATGCCTTCCTGGGAGATGAGTCCGGAGTCTTTGTCGAGGTCGTGGGAGGCGTCGGCGCCGCAGGCGGTCCAGAGGGCGACCATGTGGGCGAGGGAGACGGGTTCTTCACCGAAGAACATGATTTGTTCGTTGATCTTGAGGCGGGGCGGTTGGCCTTCTTGAAGGAAGATGTCGCTAGCCTGGTGTTGATTGGCGGCGGTGAGAATGTCGTCGATGTTCATGCCGAGAAGGGGATCAGGGTTAACACCGACTTGGAGGTGTCGTTGTGGATTGGAACATGAAGGGATCTCAAATGCAAGACTCCGTCGTTTGGGTGGCTAGGGAGCGATTGACGGCGTCGACGACGCGCATGTAGAGGGTGCCTTCGGTGAAGTCGGGTTTGGGGCGGGGGGCGGCGGGGTTGCGGACGGCTTGGATGAAGTCGGCTTCGACGGTCCACTCGCGGACGAGGTTGGGGGGGATAGATTGAATTTCCAGGGGGCCGTTGCGGAGGCCTAGTGCGACTTCGTCGGTGGTGAAGTCGTAGGTGAGGGTGCCTTCGCTGCCGAAGATCCAGAGGCGGTCGGTTGGGGCGTGGGCGGCGACGCCGCTGAAGGAGAGGGAGGCTTCGAGGCCGGAGGCGAAGCCAGCCTGGACGTGGACGAAGTCCGGGATGTGGACGGTGTCCTGGGAGCGTTGGGGGATGACGACGCGACCGCGGGCGGTGACTTCGGCAATGGGGCCGAGCCAGCGTTGGAGGACTTCGGTGTAGATGCCGAGGGTGAGGATTTGGATGCCGCTGATGGAGTCGTTTTGACGCCAGTGCAGGGGTGCATCGGGGTCGAGCCAAGCGGCGGAGAGGCTGTGGAGGAGGGCTTGATGAGGGGTGCCGATGGTGCCATCGGCGAGGAGTTTTTGTACGAGGAGACCGTGTTTCATGCCGTGTGGGGGAGGGCAGAGAGCGGTGACGAGTTCGGGATAGCGGAGGGAAGCTTCCCACATGCGTTCGGCTTCAGCGCGGGTGGCGGCCATGCGGGCCTGGCAGAAGACGTGCTTGCCGCAGGAGAGGGCGAAGTCGGTGGCATCATGATGGAGCCAGGGAGGGGCGCCGATCCAGACGATGTCGACGTCGTCATTGTCGACGACATCTTCCCAGCGTTCGATTGGGGTGGCTTCGGGGGCGTGTTGCTGACAGAAGGAGCGGGCGCTTTCGAGGGAGGCGTTGGCGACGGCTTGGATGTGGATGCCGGGGAGGGAGCGGAGGTTGGGGAGGTGACGTTGGCGCACGATATCACCGGCACCGACAATACCAATACGGAGAGGGGCTGAAGTGTCGGGCGGATTGGACATGGGGTGGTTATTTTTTGATGCCGATGTGGAGGCGGAGGATGCGGAGGATTTCGGCTACGGTTTCGGATTTTTCGGTGCAGCTATGGGGATGGGGGACGATGAGTTCGGATTGAGCGGAATCGAGATGGGCGCTGGAGTAGGGGACGATGCCGTCGGAGGAGTCGGGGGAATTGTTTTTGCCGCGATCGCCGATGATGGAGTGATGGGGAACGAGGATGGGGCGTTTGTCGATGGCTTTGAAGTAGGGGTGGCCGGGGGAGAGCATGTCGACGCTGCGGAGGCCGAGGAGGTTGTAGCCGAGGAGGGCGGGGTTGAGGGCGCTGAAGTCGTCGGTGAGGGCTTCGGTGGCGAGGGAGATGGCATCGCCTGGGAGTTTGATGATGCGAATGGCGAATTGGACGATTTTGAGGTCGGCGACTTCGCTACCGCGGTGGGGGACGGCGACGAAGATGGCGCGTTTGATGAAGGGTTGGTGATCGAAGATGAGGCCCTCTTTGACGGAGGCAGCGGTTGCTTTGGTGAGCCAGGGAATGCTGTCGATGGGTTGGGAGAAGAAGGCTTTGCGGAGGTCTTCACCGGAGTCGATGACTTGAAGGCGGGAGAGGATGCCGCCCATGCTGTGGCCGACGACGATCATTTGATTCATGCCCGGGTCGTTTTGGTCGGGGTCCCATAGTTTGCGGTAGGTATTGAGGCTTTCACGAAGTCTGGCGGCGGAGGCGGGAACGCTGAGGCCGGAGGGGTAGAGGAAGAGGACGGGTTGGAAGCGAGCGGCGAGGGCGGGGTCGAAGAAGATTTCGTTGATGGCGGGTTTCCAGATGTGGGCGTCGGACTTGAGGCCGTGGGTGAAGATGACGGGGATTTTTTTGGGGTTGTAAGGAGTGATGGCGAAGAGGCCGATGTCGTCGTCGCGTTTGTCAGGACGGAGGAGGCCTTCGAGGGCATTTTTGCGGATGTATTTGTTATCCAAGGCGATTTGGATGGCGGCGCTGATGTTGTAGGCGAGAGGGCGGGTGCGACCAGCGACGGGGGCTTCGCGGACGTCGAAGGTATTGATGATGCGGAGGCGAACGGGGATGGGATCATCCGGAGTGGCGGCGCGGCCAAAATCGAGGATGGCGGTTCCTGGGAGATAGATGCCGACGCGGGGGCGGAAGGGGCGCTCTTTGACGATCTGGTCGATGTCTTCGCGAGCGAGGATGAGGGGGGTGCCGTAACCGGAGTTGGCGACGAGGTTTTCGCAGTCTGTGACCTTGTAGTGGTAGGCGGGAAAGATGCGGGTGTAGAGGGCGGGTGCGAGTTCGCGGCCGGATTGAAGTTTGTCCGTGGGAGGTTCGAAGGTGACGATCCAGTCGCGGCCGGGGCGTTCAACACGGAGGGGTTCGGACCAGTTTGAGAGAGGGGCGCGTTTTTGGAGGGCGAGGATGAATTTTTCGACAGCGACGTTGTAGCGGCCTTTTTGGGGTTGTTGACGGTCGGAAGCGAGCGCGGCGTCATCTAGAGCCTTGGAGAGGTCGTTATCGCGGAGGTTGTTTTTCTCGTCTTCGGTGAGGAGGGTTTGAGCGACTTTGACATTGGTTTGGATCGCAGTGTTGCAAGCGCTGAGAAGGAGGACGAGCGGGGCGAGAGTGCGGATGAAATTCGGGGCAAGCATAAGGTGGAGGAAAGATGAGGAATCAGGACGGTTCAAGGTGAAATAGGGGGCGTTTGGGCTATGAGCCGAGTTGGATTAGCCAGCGACGAAGGGAGTTGGCGACAGGGCCGGAAGAGAGGAGGGATGAATCAAGGGGGAGGGAGAGCAGCCATTCGCGGTCGTGACGTGAGGCTGAGGCTCCGAGAGCATCCCACCAAGCGCGCATGACGAAGTTTTCATCGAGCACATGGGCGATGAAATGGGTGATTCCAAGGGAGGAGGCGTGCAGCCAGAGGGCGGCGAGGAGGATGGTGCCATTGCCCTGATTTTGGAACTCATCGGCGATGGTGAAGGAGACTTCTGCATTGAGAGGCTGGTCATGAAGGCGCCAGAATGAGCCGCCTCCGACGCCGGGGATATCTTCGTTCTCTTTGAGGATGATGACCCAGGTGGCATGGGTGTCGTCTCCGGGGGAAAGCAGTTGCTTGATGAAGCGGGGGTTGAGTTCGCGAAAGCGGGTCCAGAAACGCAGGTAAGCGGACTCGGGTGAGAGACGGTGGAAGGCTTCCCGAACGCGTTCGCGGTCGTCGGCGGTCAGCGGGCGAAGGATCGCGGGCAGGCCGTGACGGAGGATCAGGGAGTGGGAGCCGATTGGGTCGAAGGCCATGGGCGGCTGCTTTTGACTGGGGGTTAGCGCCAGATGACGAGGGCGTTGTGGAGTTCGCGGGTATTGGCGACGCGGAATTCGTTGGCGGCCTGCATGCGGATGTTCTCGCCTTGGGGGGTGGAGAATTCGATGATGAGGGGGAGTTCGCCGGGGTGTTGGGTGACGACCTCGTAGATGCGTTCGACGTCGATGGGGCTGTGTTTGGCGGTGTTGAGGCGGATGACGACGGGTTTGATTTCGACGGGCTTTGGCGGCTTGGGATCGGAAGAAGTATTGGTGGGGATTTCATCGCCGTTTTCGTCGAGGCGGCGGCGGGCTTTCTTGGGGGGGAGCAGTTTGGCGTCGTAGAGGGTGAGTTTGTTTTGTTCGGTGCGCTGGTCTTTGGTGCAGCGGCAGCGGAGGCCGAGGACGTTGCCGGCGACGAGCAGGGGCTTGTGTTTCTCGTAGTCGTCACTCCAGACCATCATTTCGGTTGAGCCGGTGAAGTCTTCGAGGACGAGGGTGGCGAAGGGGCGGTTGTCTTTTTTGGAGTAGCGGACTTCGGCTTTGTTGACGATGCCAGCGACCCAGACGGTGACGGGTTTGCCGGAGGTGTCGACTTCTTCCAGGAGGCCGAGTTTGGTGAGTTTGGATGAGTCGAAGTGGCCGCGGTAGCTATCGAGAGGGTGACCGCTGACGTAGAAACCGAGGAGCTCTTTTTCGTAGCCGAGGATTTCATCATGGGGCCATTCGGGGCGTGAGGGAGCGGAGGTTTTGCTGGAGGTGGCGGGTTGGGTGAAGGCGAAGTCGTCAAAGAGGCCGCCCTGTCCGGCCTTTTTGTCTTTCTGCATGGAAGCGGCGGAAGAGAGGACTTGGTCGAGGCGCTCGAACATGCTGGCGCGGGTTTCGTTGGTGAAACCGAAGGCCCCGGCTTTGACGAGCGCTTCGAGCATGCGTTTGTTGACGGAGCGGGAGTCCATGCGAGCGGCGAAGTCTTCGAGGCTGGTGAAGGGGCCGTTCTTTTCCCGCTCAGCGATGGCGCCCTCCATGGCAGACTCGCCGACGTTTTTGATGGCGGAGAGGCCGTAGCGGATGGCGTCGGGGCCGTCCGGGGTGAGGGCGCGGAAGTCAGGGTCGGGTTCGGTGCTTTCTTCGGGGGTGAATTTGAGCCAGGAGCGGTTGATATCCGGAGGGAGAATTTGGATGCCCATGCGCTGGCATTCGCTGACGAAGTTGGCGATTTTGTCGGTGTTGTTGACTTCGTAGCTGAGGACGCCGGCCATGAATTCCACGGGGAAGTTGGCTTTCAGGTAGGCGGTGTAGTAGGTGACGATCCCGTAGGCGGCGGAGTGAGATTTGTTAAAGCCGTATTGAGCGAATTTTTCGAGGAGGTCGAAGATTTCGTTGGCCTGTTTGGATGGGATGGCGTTGGTGTCTTCGCAGCCTTTGACGAAGCTGATGCGTTGTTTGGCCATTTTCTCGGCGTCCTTTTTGCCCATGGCGCGGCGGAGGAGGTCGGCCTGGCCGAGGGAGTAGCCGGCGAGAAGGTTGGCGGCCTGTTGGACCTGTTCCTGATAGACGAGAATGCCGTAGGTTTCGGCGGAGATTTTTTCGAGGAGAGGGTGGGCGTATTCGACGGATTCGCGGCCCCATTTGCGTTCGATGTAGTTGGGGATGAACTGCATGGGGCCGGGACGATAGAGGGCCAAGATAGCGATGACCTCCTCGATTTTGTCGGGGCCGAGTTGTTTGCAGGTGTTCATCATGCCGCCGGATTCCATTTGGAAGACGGCGACCGTTTCGGCGCGTTTGAGGAGTTCGAACGTTTTGAGGTCATCGAGCGGGACCGCGGTGACTTTGAAGTCGGGGAAGCGCTTGTGGATGTGGCCTTCGGCCTCGTGGATGACGGAGAGGGTTTTGAGGCCGAGGAAGTCCATTTTCAGCATGCCGAGGTCGGTCAGGGGGCCCATGGCGAACTGGGAGACGATTTCCCCTTCGTTGCCTCGGGTGAGGGCGATGAAGTTATCGAGGGGGCGATCACCGATGACGATCCCGGCGGCGTGGATGCCGGTGCCGCGGGTGAGGCCTTCGAGGAAGGTGGCGTGTTTCCAGAGTTCCTGAGTGTTGCTGTCGGAGTCTAGGACTTGTTTGAGTTCGGGATTCTTTTCCACGGATTCCTTGAGGTCGATGTTGAGCTCGGTTGGAATCATTTTGGCGAGTTTGTCGGCGTCGCCGTAACTCCAGCCGAGGACGCGGGCGACGTCACGGATGACGCTTTTGGCGCCCATGGTGCCGTAGGTGATGATGTGACTGACGGCGCGCTCGCCGTATTTTTGGCGGACGTATTCGATGACCTCGCCGCGGCGGCTTTGGCAGAAGTCGATATCGACGTCCGGAGGGCTGACACGCTCGGGATTGAGGAAGCGTTCGAAGATGAGGTTGAAGCGGAGGGGATCGATGTCGGTGATGCCCATGACGTAGGCGACGAGGGAGCCGGCGGCGGAACCGCGACCGGGTCCGACGGGGATGCCATGATCTTTGGCCCACTTGATGAAGTCCCAGACGATCAAGAAGTAGCTGGTGAAGTTCATCTTGTTGATGATGCCCAGTTCGTAATCGAGTCGGGTGCGGAGTTCGTCGCTGTTGAGAGCGGCGTCGCGACCATAGCGGAACTCGAGGCCTTCGAGGCAGACGCGGCGGAGGTATTCGTCGCGGGGGGTGCCGTCGTCAGGTTTGAACTGGGGGTAGCGATCGATGCTGGTGGAGTCGAGTTTGATGCTGATGTTGCATTTCTCAGCGATCTCGAGGGTGGCGTCACAGGCCTCGGGAATCTCGGCGAAGAGGGCGCGCATTTCTTCGGCGGTTTTGAAATAGACCTCGGGGGAGTAGGTCAGGCGATTGGTCTGGAGGAGTTGGCTGTTTGTGCCGATGCAGATCATGACGTCGTGGCTTTCATGATCGGAGCGATTGAGGAAGTGGACGTCGTTAGCGGCGACGGTTTTGAGGCCGAACTGTTTGGACCACTCGATCATTTGCCGAGCTGAGCGTTTTTGGGCCTCCATGCTGTGGTCATGGATTTCGAGGTAGAAGTTTTCTTTGCCGAAGATGTCGGTGAACTCGCCGATGCTTTTTTCGGCTTCGTCTTTGCGGTCGGAGAGGAGGAGTTCGTTGATTTCGCCGTTGATGCAGCCGCTGAGGCAGATGAGGCCTTCGCTGTGAGCGGCAAGGGCTTCTTTGTCGATGCGTGGTTTGTACCACATGCCATCTAGGTGGCCCTTGGTGATGAGCTTGGAGAGGTTTTCGAAGCCGGTGTTATTGGAGGCGAGGAGCGTGAGGTGAGAGGAGCGTTTGCGGCCGGGGATTTCCTCTTTGTGGTTCATCGAAAGGGGGGCGAGGTAGGCCTCACAGCCGATGATGGGGTTGATGATGGCGGGCTTTTTTTTGTCTTCGGCTTTGGCCTTGGCCTTCTGGTAAAACTCGATAGCACCGAAGAGATTACCGTGATCGGTCATGGCGACCGCGGGCATGCCGAGTTCGGCGACGCGGTCCATCAATTTGTCGATCCGCACCGCGCCATCCAAGAGAGAGTATTCAGTGTGGAGGTGGAGGTGGACAAATGAGTCGGACATACGTTTGGGGATGCTAGCGTGGGAGGGGGCGGGGGCAAGGGCGGGTTGACTCGAATCGAGAGGGTCTGAGGACGGAATCGATAGAATCTGGCTGCTGAAAGTGCGGCTTTTTGTCACTTTTTGGAGTATTTTGGTTCAGCCTGGAGCTGTCATGAAATAGGGTGCCAGAGTGGGAGGGGAATTGGCTCTTCACACTTTCTTAACGGGTGGGGCTTAACGATTTACTGGAAGAGGGCGATCGAGGGTGGAGGGTCATGTCCATGAATGAACAGACCGACAGCCTAGGACAGCGTAGGCTTCCGACGGCTACACTGGTGATTGCTGCGCTCGGGGTGGTGTTTGGGGACATTGGCACGTCGCCGATTTACACATTGAAAGAGTGTTTTGGCCCACACAGTCCGCATCACATTGCAGCCACACATGACCACATTCTTGGTGTTGTCTCGCTCGTGCTGTGGTCGCTTCTGTTACTGGTGTGCATCAAGTATCTTGTTTTTGTCTTGAGAGCGGACAACAAGGGGGAAGGGGGGGTGCTTTCACTGATGGCGTTGGCCTCGCATGGCATGAGCGAGCGTTCGAAACGTCGAGTGGTGATTATTTTGCTGGGTTTGTTTGGCGCGGCCTTGCTATTTGGTGATGGGATTATCACACCGGCGATTTCGGTTCTGAGCGCGGTGGAGGGTCTGAAGGACGGTGGGCTGCTGGGAGTGGCTCCAGCGGATGCACTGGAGGCAGAGGCGTGGAGTCATCGCATGCAATGGCTCATCATGGGGATTACCATTGTGATTCTGATCGTGCTGTTTTCGGTTCAGTTTCTTGGCACGGCGAATATGGGGCGCTTTTTTGGACCGATTACCGGATTGTGGTTTGTGAGTCTGGGGGTTCTCGGGGTTTCACAACTGTTGAGAGGACCTGAGGTGCTGGAGGCATTCAATCCTTGGTATGGGTGGCACTTTTTGACGACCGGCGGCCATGCGGCGTTTGTCATTTTAGGCAGCGTGTTTCTTGCTGTGACAGGGGGAGAAGCCTTGTATGCCGACATGGGCCATTTTGGGGCCGGTCCCATTCGACGCGGCTGGTTTTTGCTGGTGTTTCCAGCCCTGGGGCTCAATTATCTAGGGCAGGGCGCGCTTCTGATGCATCAGCCGGAGCTTGCCAACGCGCCGTTCTTTCAAATGGCACCTGGATGGGCCACGCTGCCGCTTGTTTTGCTTGCGACGGCTGCCACGGTGATTGCGTCGCAGGCGCTGATCACGGGCACGTACTCGCTAACGCTCAGCGCAGTGCAGCTTGGCTATTTGCCGCGTCTGAGCATTCGGCACACCTCTGAGCATGCGCGCGGTCAGATCTACATTCCGATGGTGAACTGGCTGCTGATGCTGGCCTGCATCGCCTTGGTGCTTGCCTTTCGCACTTCGTCCAATCTGGCGGCTGCCTATGGAGTGGCGGTGACGATGACGATGCTCATTACGACCATCCTTTTCTATTTTGCCGCCCGACATCTTTGGAAGTGGAGTGTGCTGAAGACGCTTCCACTGTGCGTTGTGTTTGGACTGATTGAGATGGCCTTCTTGAGTGCCAATCTGGTGAAGTTCTTCGATGGTGGATGGTTTCCTCTGGCGGTGGGAGCGGTGATTTTTAGCCTCATGACGACGTGGGCGCTGGGACGTTCTTTGGTGCGTGCCTCGATGGAGAAGAGCTTACTCACCCAGGAAATGCTTTGTGAGAGTTTGAAGCGACGTCCGCCCATCAGCGTGCCGGGCACGGCCATTTTCATGACCAGCAATAGTGGACGTGCGCCCATTGCCCTGCTGCACAGTTTGAAGCATTATCAGGCCATTCATCAGCGTGTCATCTTCATGACGTTGACGACTGAGGACGAGCCCTGGGTGCCGAACGAGCGGCGTGTCGAGGTGGAGAATCTCGGCGAAGGTTTTTGGCGCGTGACGGGTCGGTTTGGTTTCATGCAGAAGCCGGATGTGCCTGAATTGCTTGCTCAATGCGGAAGCAGTGGACTCGATGTGCAAGCAGAGAACGCTACCTTTTTCCTTGGTCGGGAGATCATTGTTCCCAGTGCCAATCCCGGCATGGCCAGGTGGCGTGAACATCTCTTTGCGTTCGCCAGCAAGCTTGCTCAACAGCCTGCGACTTATTTTCAGATTCCGATTGGGCGAGTCATCGAACTTGGACAACAGGTGGAGATTTAACCTGGATTATTCATGAGCCATCAACTGCAACCGCTGAAAAATCCTAATCTGTTGTGTTGGCCTTGCTTTGAAAGGCATCGAGCGTTGACTCATAAAATCAGCCTTTCAAAATCGCGCGTGCCATGCAGCTTTACGCCTTCGAGCGGTTGCGCCACGATGTGAATGAATCATCCAGATTAAGACGGCATGAGTTCTGAATCCAGCGCATCGCAAAACCCGCTCAAGACCGTTTCCGTGGCGGTGGTGGGGCAGTTTAGTTGGGGGCTGATGATTGTGTTTGTGCTGGCATCGGCTTGTTGGTTGCTGCTGCCTTACACGGGCTATCTTTTTGCTGCGCTGGTGTTTTTGATGGCGATTGTTTTGGCGGGGACGCGATGGAATCGGGGGCCGGTGCTGGCGATGGGGGTGGTGAGCGCGTTGGTGTGGAATTTCCTGTTCATTCCGCCGCAGTTTACGCTGCACATCGACAAGCCGCAGGACTTGGCGATGTTTGTGTTGTTTTTCGTGGTCGCGCTGAGCATTGGGCATCTCATTACCCGGCTGCGTGCGCGGGAAGAGGCTTTGGAGAGGAATCATCGAGAGCGAGAGGAGTTGCTGGCGGCGAAACATCGGGCGGAGTTGCTGGCGGAATCGGAGCGGCTGTATCGCACGTTGCTTGACGGTGTCTCGCACGAGCTCAAGACACCGATTACCGTGATTCGGACGGCGTTGGACGGGCTTGGGACGGGCAATCCGTATGCCGCGGAGATTGAGACGGCGAACCGGCGGCTGCAGCGGATTGTGGAGAATTTTCTGGGGATGACCCGTGTTGAGTCGGAGGCGCTGCAACCGCGACCGGACTGGTGCGAGATCGGGGATGTGTTGCATGCAGCCACCGCGCCTTTGCAGCGGGAGTTGGCGACACACACTCTGCGAGTCAAAGGCGCAGATAATCTGCCTTTGCTTCTGCTCGACAGCCGGCTGCTTGCGCAGGCGCTTGGCAATGTGCTGCACAACGCAACGCTGTATGCACCAGGGGAGAATGAGATCGAAATCACCGTGGCATTGATCGATCAGTTGCTTGAAATCCGAGTGCGAGATCATGGGCCAGGTTTGGCGATTGGGGTTGAGGAACGTTTGTTTGAGAAGTTTTATCGTGCTCCGGATTCGCCGGCTGGCGGAACGGGGCTGGGTTTGGCCATTACCCGAGGCTTGATGCGGGCGATGAAAGGTGACATTGAAGCGGGCAATCATCCTGAGGGAGGCGGGGAGTTTGTGCTTCGTCTGCCTGTGAGAACGCGAAAGACCTGAGGTATGAGCAAGGCTTTAATCATCGACGACGAGCAGCAGATGCGCCGCCTGCTGAGGATGGTGCTGGAGTCTCGCGGCTATGAGGTGATCGAGGCAGCGGACGCGCAGATGGGTTTGCAGGAGGTGGCTTTTCGGCGGCCTGATGTGGTGCTGTTGGACCTTGGGCTGCCGGGGTTTGGCGGGATCGAGGTCTTGAAGCGGTTGCGTGAGTGGAGTGATGTTCCGGTGCTCATCCTGAGTGTGCGAGATCAGGAGGCGGTGAAGGTAGAGGCGTTGGAGAGCGGAGCGGACGACTATGTGACGAAGCCGTTTGGAACGGAGGAGTTGGTGGCGAGGCTAACGGTGATCCAGAGGCGGCGGTTTACGAGGCAGAACGTGGAGATTTGCGCGGGAGGATTGACCATCAACTTGCTGCATCACGAGGCGAGGCTGCATGACGAGGTGATGAAGTTGACGCCCATTGAGTTTGCCTTGCTGAAGGTGCTAGCGGAGTTTGCGGGCCGAATCGTGACTCAGAGCCAGATCATCAAGCAGGTGTGGGCTGGGCAGTCGAGCGATCCGAGTGAGGTGCTGCGGGTGCACATCAATCACTTGCGGAAGAAGTTGGGAGCGACTGGACCGCAGATTGTGAATGAGCCGGGGATTGGGTATCGGCTGGAGGCGGGGTCGGGGGAGTGAGTTGAGCGATGGAGGTGTTGAGGTGCTATTGAGTTTGACGGCGGACAGGAAAGGGGTAGTCTCCGACCAATCGCCTAGCGGGGTGAACTCGATCGGGTGAAAACTTGAACCTGAAAAACTATGAAAACGGATTCCCTTCTCATGCAACTTTGTGCAGCTCAAGTGGAGCTCAATTCAGTCACTTCTGGTGGTCAAACTGATGGCGGATTGGACTGATTCCAATTCGACCCTCGAAGCCTCGGAAAATCACTCAGTCTAGTAGCACGATGAAAAACCAATCACTTCTTCTTCAACTTTGCGGCGCTCAAGTGGAGCTCAATTCAGTCACTTCTGGTGGTCAAGCTGATGGCGGAATCGAGTAGGTTCGATTCAGCCCTCGAAGACTCAAACAATCACTTACCCTAGTACAACGATGCAAAACCAATCACTTCTTCTTCAACTTTGCGGCGCCCAAGTGGAGCTTAATTCGGTCACGTCTGGTGGGCAGCAAGACGGTTTAGACGTCTAGAGCGTTTCTTGCGGGTCTCGATGGTGGGATCTGCCTGGCGACGGAACGGTATACCTGATATGGTTTCCATGTCGGAAGTGAGAGTGGCGTTATGTGCGGCGCGCAGTTCTCACGGTGGTAGTGTTGTGAGCGGGTGAGCCTATTGAAGTTTGTTTATGGTTCTTTTGGTTAGCACAGAGGATGACGAGCACGGGCGGGCTGTGGGGGAGCGGTTGAGCGCGATGGGGCGGAGGTGGGGGCGGGTGTCGGCCATGGAGGTGGGGAGTGGTTTGGGATATGCGATTGACCCGTTGGCGGCGGATTTTGGGGTGTCGCGATGGTGTGTGGCGGTGGCGGGGGAAGCGGGGGCGGTTGAGATTGGGGTCGAGGAGATTGAGTCGATTTATTGGAGGCGGCCGATTCGGAGTGGGGAGGCGTTGATGGAGAGTCATCCTTGTGCGGAGGAGTTGTCGTCTGCGGAGGGGATGGCGGCATTCAGGCAGGCGATGGCGTGTTTTGAGCGGTCAAAATTTCCCTTGGGGCATCCTGATGCGATTCGGGAAGCGGACAACAAGTTGAAGCAGTTGAGGTTGGCGCGGAAGGCAGGATTTGAAGTGCCGGAGACCCGTGTGGGGAATGAGCCAGGGGAGTTGGCGGCGTTTGTGGCCCGGCATGAGTTTTGTGTGGTCAAGCCCTTGAAGCACGGGGTTGTTTTTGAAGGAACGAACCGGTCTGAGGTGGCGACTTCGCTCTGGTGTCGGGAGTTTCCGTCGGCGGTTTTGTTAGAGCATTTGAAGGGAGCGAAGTCTGTGCAGATGCTGGTGCAACAGGCGGTGAAGAAGGTGGAGGACTGGCGGATCACGGTGCTGCCTGGGCGGACGATTTGTTGTCGGATTGACACATCGAGATTGCCTGATGGAGAGCCGGATTGGAGGAAGCGGACGATGGAATTGACTCACCAGATCATTGAAGTGAGTGCGGCCTTTGAGGGGAAGCTGCGGCGGTATTTGGAGTTGATCGACATGCCTGCGGGCTACTTTGATTTTGCGGTGACGGCTGAGGGAGTGCCGATTTTTTTGGAGATGAATCCGAATGGGCAGTGGCTTTGGATGGAGCAGTTGACGGGGTATCCGATCAGTGAGGCGATTGCCAAGGCGCTGGTGAGGATTTAGCGGGGTTTTTTGAGGCGTTTCCACCAGGGGGTATTGGCTTTGAGTTGGAGGGATTCGAGGCGTTCGGTGAGTTCGCCGGCGCGGAGTTTCCATTTGGTGGCGCGGGCGGTGGCGCGGTCTTTTTGGTCGATGAGCTGGGCGCGACGTTCGTCGGTGTCTTTGACGCGTTGGGCGATGGTGAGGAGGTAGCTGGAGAGGGAGGAGATTTCGGTTTCGAAATTGGATTCGAGGGGCTTTTCGAGAACGGATTGGTAGGCTTGAATGAGGATTTCGGTGGTGCGGTCGATGGTGGCGTCCTGGCGGATGCGCTGGGTGATGGCGAGGGTTTCGGCGGGGGTGATGCGGCGGAGTTCGCTGATGATGTGCTGGAGGTCGATGGGGGGGGCGTGGACTTCGGCGGTGAAGTTGCGCATGGAGAGATCGGCGAAGTTGTCCGGGCAGATCCAGTCGGCGGATTGTTCGGCAGAGATGGGGATGACGGCGCAACCGGAGGCCATGGCTTCGATGGCGGAGCGGCCAGCGGCGAAGACGACGTCGTAATCGGGGAGGATGTGTTCGGGGTGGGGGGAGGTTTGGCCGAAGGCGTTGCCGAGGGTGTCGAGTTTGAGGCCGACGGTTTTGCAGGCTGAGCGAAGGGTTTTGATGGCGTGGCCGTCCGGGGCCATGGTGTTGTGGAAGACGAGGGCGCGGCCGGTGGTGGCGTTGGGTGGGCGTTGTTGGGTGAAACGCCGCGAGTCGAAGAAGTTGGGGGCGACGATGAAGGAGGATTCGGGGAAGCCGCAGGTTTTAGCGACGAACCAGGCGAAGCGAGGGGAGGTGCCGAGGTAGCTGAGGATGCGCGGGTGTTTGGGAGGGGTTTCCTCCCAGGGAGTGGCGCCGTGGACGAAGTAGATGGCGGGGCAAAGGGGCCAGGAGCAGAGAGCGGTGATGGCTTCCAGGTGGTGTTGGCCGTGGATGATGTCGGGTTGGAAAGGGCAGGCTTTTGGGTCGGTGATGAAGGGGATTTGGAGCGTGGTGAGGCGGTCGGCGATGGGGTTGCTGATGGCGGTGGAGAAGACGCAGACTTGATGGCCGCGGGAGACGAGGGCTTCGGCGATCTCGGCGACGAACAACTCAGTGCCGCCCAGACTTTGGAGTCTGTGATTGGTCATCAAGATTTTCATGTGAGGAAGGTATCGCGAAGGAGGGTGGCGAGAGGTGACACGATGAAATCGCAGCCGGGAGGAAAACTGCAATAGAAGACATCGCCCTGGCGGAGGCGGGTGGGGAGGTAGTCGATGGTTTTGGTGTCTTTGGGTTTGACGGAGACGACGATGCCCTGCTGGCGCATGGCGGTGGTGAGGCGTGTGTTCGAGAAGGGACCGTTGGGGAATTCGAAGAAGTCCCAGGGGCGCAAGAGGATGACGCGATCGGCGGCGGTGAGGGCCTTGGGAAGGTCGCGTTCCTGGAAGCCATCGCGACCGCCGGTGTTGCGGGGTTGGATGACGACGACGAGCCGGCGATTGGGGTAGCGTGTTTGGAGTGCCTGGAGGTTTTCGGCGATGGCGAAGGGGTGGTAGGCCTCGTCGAGAATGAAGGTGAGGCGGTCGTCGTCGATGATGGATTGCATGCGACCGAGGACGCCTTGGAATTTGGCAAGGGCGGCGGCGGATTTTTTGAGGCTGACGCCAGCGGCGAGGGCGGCGCGGGAGGCGAGGGCGGCGTCGAGGGCGAAGGTGCGGCCGGTTTGGGGGAGAGAGAAGGGGTGGCCGCAGAAGTGAAAGCTAGTGCCGTGGGGGTGGAGGGAGAGCTTCGTGATTTGATGATCTGCTTTTGGGGTCCAGCCGACGGTTTCGACTTTGGCGGGAGTGATTTTTTTCAGGTCGAGGGTGTTCGGGCAATGGGCGTTGAGGATGAGGCGACCGGAGGTGGGGAGGGCTTTGGCAAGGGAGCGGAACTCGGTTTTGACGTGCTTGAGGGTGGGGTAGATTTCGGGGTGATCGAGGTGGATGTTGGTGACGATGAGGGTATGGGGTTGGTAGTAGTGGAACTTGGCGGTGCGGTCGTCTTTGGCGGAGGGGTATTCATCGCCTTCGAGGATGGCGATGGGGCTGTGTTGCATGCGAACCGAAAGGGGGAAGTGGGGGCATTGGCCGCCGAAGAGGTAGTCGGGTTTTTTGCCGGCGTGCTCAAGGATCCAAGCGAGCATGGCGGTGGTGGTGGTTTTGCCTTTGGTGCCGGCGATGACGAAGCGTTTGGAGTGAGGGAGCAGGTGGCGGCCGATGAATTGGGCCATGTTGCAGACGGGGATGCCGCGTTTGAGGGCGGTCTGGACTTCGACGTTATCGGGCGTGATGGCGGCGCCCATGATGAGGAGGCTGGTATTTTTGGGGACGTTGCGGGCGGCGAATTTTTTGGTGAGGCGGAGGCCGGCGTCCTTGAGGAACTGATCCATGGGAGCGTACTGCATTTCGTCGCTGGCGGAGAGGCTTTGACCTGCGTTTTTGAGGTCAACGACGAGGGGGCCGAGGGCGCGGCCGCAGGCTCCGGTGAAGTGGAGATGAGTGAAGGTGACGGGCATTGGCGGGAGGCTGCATGGTCGAATGCGGCACCCTGCATTGCAAGTCATAGGGAGGGTTTGAGGAAGTGTTCGAAGAAGGCGACGAGGACGGCGTTGGATTCGGGGTTTGGGGCGTGGTCTGGGCGGTTGGTCATGAAGACGCGGTTGGTTTGGCCGAGGAGTTGATTGACGGCGATGGTGTGTTGAAGGGGGTTCCAGCGGGCGGGTGGGTCTTCGCTGCCGCCGGAGACGAGGAAGGGTCGGGGGGCCATGAGGGCGTGGAGTTCGTGGAGGTCGCGGCCTTGGGCGCGGAGTTGGGGGTAGAGGCCGTGGGCGGGATTGTCGGCTGTGATGAGGCCGCGTTTGCGCCAGGGGTGTGGGTGGGAGCCTAGATACCAGGGTTCCCAGTAGTTGATGCTGGGGCGCGTGTCGTCGAAGACGATGCCGGCGTCGGACCAGGCGGCGCAGGCGAATTTGTCGTAGAGGCAGGAGGCGAACATGGACCATTTGCCGCCGTAGGAGTGGCCAGTGATGCCGATTCGGGCGGGGTCGACTTCGGGTCGTGAGGCGAGAACGTGGTAGGCGTTAGCGGCGGCGTAGGCGAGCATGGAGAGGGGTTGGACGGTGGTGTGATCGATGTCGGGGTGATGAATGGCGTAGGTGTGGTCGGCGGAGGATTCGGTGGTGCCGATGGAGAGGCAGACGAAGCCTTTTTTGACGAGTTGGAGGGCGAAGTCGCGGTCGGGTTTGTCGCTGAGGCCGACGGCGGTATCGGGTTCGTAGTAGGTGGTGATGATGCCGGGGGCGTTATGGGCGTTGTCGGGGATGAGGAGCCAGGCTTCGGTGTGGAGGAGGGGAGTCCATTGGAAGCGGATGCGGTCGCGGCGGTAGCCGGGCAGTTGTTCGCTGCGGAGGGTTTCAGGTTGGGGGTTGGTGATGATGGGCGGCCACTGGCCCATGAGGGAGTGCCAGGTGGAGAGGATCTCGGAGCGGCGTTTTGGCCAATCGGTGGAGGTTTGAACGGGGGAGCCGTCTTCGAAGAGGAGAGGGGAGCGCCAGGGCGAGGGGTCGGGTTTGAGGGAGGATGGTGGGGAGGCGTGAGGGGCGAGTAGAGACCATGGGTCGGCGGCGGAGAGGTTTGTGAGTAGAAAGGTGAGAAGGAGCAGGAGGCGGGTTGGCATGGGGATGAAACGGAAGCGGGTGAGGTGGCATTGCGGGATGGTGGATGAAAGGGATGGGGAAGGGGGGACGTTCTGGGTGGCGATGATGAATTTGCGTTGTTTGTTTTTGATGGGTCTGCTGGGGAGTGGGGTGGTGCTGGGAGCGGAGAAGCCTAATGTGGTTTTCATTGCGATTGACGATCAGAATGATTGGATCGGGTGCATGGGCGGGCATCCGATGGTGAAGACGCCGCATTTGGATGCGCTGGCGGCGAGGGGGACGCTGTTTACGAATGCGCACTGCCAGGCGCCGTTATGCAATCCGTCGCGGACGAGTTTGATGATTGGGTTGAGGCCGAGCACGACGGGGATTCATGGGTTGAGTCCGTGGTTTAGGACCTTGGGGCAGTATGAGGATTTGGTGGCGTTGCCGCAGCATTTTGAGAACAACGGCTACAGGACACTGAGCGCAGGGAAGATTTATCACAGTTGGCGCGGGCCGAGTGGGGGAGGCAAGGGCAAGGGTAAAGGGAAGGGGGGTGATGAGCAGGCGAAGGGGGTGATGGAGTTTCAGGAGGTGGGGCCGGCGGGTGGCTTTGGGACGAAGCCGCCGGCGAAGTTGGTGCCGCCGACGCCGTTTGGGAATCATGCGTTGCTGGACTGGGGGGTGTGGCCTTTGGACAACGATGACACGGAGAAGGGGGACTATCAGGTGGCGTCGTGGGCGGTGGAGAAGTTGGAGGGGATGAAGAAGGATGAACCGTTCTTTTTGGCGGCGGGTTTCTTTTTGCCGCATGTGCCGTGTTACGCGACGCAGAAGTGGTTTGATCTGTATCCGGATGATGACTCGGTGTTGCCGGCTTTTCGTGAGGATGACCGGGAGGACACGCCGAAGTCGTCATGGTGGATTCACTGGAAGCTGCCGGAGCCGAGGTTGAAGTGGCTGCAAGAGAGCCATCAACATCGGAACCTGGTGCGGTCGTATCTGGCGTGCACGAGTTTTGTGGATTCGCAGGTGGGGCGGATCATGGAGGCGTTGAAGAAGACGGGGTTGGAGAAGGACACGATTGTGGTGTTGTGGGGGGATCACGGCTGGCATTTGGGGGAGAAGGGGATCACGGGGAAGAACACGTTGTGGGATCGGGGGACGAAGGTGCCGTTGATTTTGGCTGGGCCTGGGATCAAGGGCGGGCAGAAGTGCCACCGGCCGGCGGAGCTGTTGGATTTGTATCCGACGCTGGTGGATTTGTGCGGGCTGCCGGAGACGCCGCATGAGTTGGAGGGGATCAGTTTGAGGCCGCAGTTGGAGAATGCGATGGCGGTGAGGGAGCGGCCAGCGATCACGTCGCACAACCAGGGGAACTTTGGGATTCGGACGGAGCAATGGCGTTACATTCGGTATGTGGATGGAGCGGAGGAGCTCTATGACATGGCGAATGATCCCCAGGAGTTTTACAATTTAGCGGCGAAGAAGAAGGGGGTGATCGCGGAGATGAAGAAGTGGCTGCCGAAGATCGACAACGGGCCGGCGGTGGGGAGTTCGGCGCGGGTGCTGACGTTGTATGATGGGGTGCCGGTTTGGGAGGGGGAGCCGATTGGGAAGGATGATCCGGTGCCTCAGGATAACTGAGAGGGGAATGCTGGGCACAAAAAAGCCGGGCTTGGTGTGGCCCGGCTTTCAGACCGATTCTCGAAATGCTTGTCACCTTGCCCAGCGGCGGAGCGGCCTCATTGGCGGCGTCAGCCGCTTGCCCGCTATTGATTTAATAGCGGGCTGCGCGACTTTCTTGCCACTGAAGCCACTGCGCTCGCCGGATCAAAATGACAATCTTTTCGAGAACCGGTCTATGAGGTGAAATAGGAATTCGGCAGGATCAGCCTTTCTTTTCCAGGGAGAGGATCTTGTAGTCGTTGCCGATGGAACTGAGGGCCTGGGAGGCGGAGTCTTTGGTGACGTCGGCGTTTTTGGAGACGATGGTGATTTTCTGTTCACCTTCTTTGGCGCCAGGGGTGATTTTGACTTCGGTGATGCCGTCGAGCTTGGCGGTGAGGGCTTCGGTGACGTGTTGTTTGCAGGCGACGCAGACAACGCCGGTGATAGTGCCTTCATAGGTGGAGGCGTCGCCAGCGCGCAGGGCGGGGGTGGCGAGGAGGGCGAGGGCGGAGAGGAGGAGGGTGAGCTTTTTCATGGGATTGCGTTTGGATTCGATATAAAAGAGCACCGGGTGCGCTGTCTTGCAAGACTCGCTGCCCGGTGCTGAAGAAGGTTCAGGAGAACCGAAGGGGATTACTTGGCAGCTTCGAGTTTTTCACCGGCGCCCTTCCAGCCACTGATGCCGGCGGAGAGGTGCTTGATGTTGGTGTAGCCGAGTTCTTCAGCCTTCTTGGCACCGGCTTTGTAAGCGGAGCAGGAAGGACCACCGCAATAAGCGACCACGAGGGTGCTCTTGTCGGCTGGGAGCTTGCTGGCGAGGTCAGCTTGTGAGGAGGCGAAGTCGATGGCGCCGGGAACGTGGCCTTTGGTGAAGGAGGAAGAACCGTTGACGTCGATCACGGCGACTTTGCCGTCAGCGATGGCCTTTTTGAGGTCGTCGATGGAGATGTCTGGGTATTCGGCGGCCATGATGGAGGTGGCGGCGAAGAGGAAGAGTGCGAGTGCGAGCAATTTTTTCATGTGTTTGATTGGTATGTGGTTTGGCTTGTTTGCTTTTGGTTTGTTTGAGTGCGTGACTGCCTTTGAGGGCGCGCTGCGCGGGCGCTGCTCCGGTGAAGGAGCAAAGGGATGTCAGGAGGGGTCGGAAAGGACTGCGGACATTGGACTGTGACTGGAACGGTTTTATTCCGGGTTTCTTTGCGATGGTTGGTCGGCGAGAGAGATAACGTCTGTGGAAAAGGGATTTGGTGTGTTTTTTTAGCGCCACCAGGGGGGGAGGTCGGGGAGGGTTTCTTTGAGGATGGTGCGGATGGCGAGGCGTTCGGAGACGGGGAGGTGGGAGAGGTCGCGCGGGGTGCCGGATTCTTTGAGGCCCTGGGCCATGTGGAGGTAGACGCGGTTTTTGAGGTCTTTGGGGGCGTCTTTCCAGGAGTCGGTGTAGAGCATGTAGGTGCAGCGGTATTTGAAGAGGCGGGTTTTGAGGTCGAAGTCTTTGAGGGAGTGACCGGAGCGGGTGGTGATTTTTTTGGATTGGAAGTCGCGGATGAAGTCGGGGTCGCCTTCGATGCCTTTGGGGGGTAGGGGGGCTTCGTTGGCGAAGAGGATGTAGCGGGCGAGATCGGCGGCTTTGGATTCGATTTCGGTGTTGGCTTCGGGGGTGAGGCGGCCTTTGCCTTCATGGAGGCGCTGGCGGAGGAGGTAGCTCATCTGGAAGAGGCGGTTTTCGAAGCCGAGTTGGTGCTCGTGAACGAGATGAGGGAGGATGTCGCTGGTGGGACGGAGGTGGAGGCTGAGGTCGGAGAAGCGGCCGGGGGAGGCGTCAAAGCGTTCGATTTTGCCGGCGTCGGATTTGCCGGCGACGTTAGCTTCGTGCTTGGTGAGGTTGTGTTTGCCGGTGAGGAGCCAGCCGCCGAAGCGGGATTCGAGGGGGATTTGGTGGCCTTGTTCGTCGCGGCGAAAGGTTTGGAGGCTGGAGCCGGCCATGGAGACGAGGACGGATTCGGCGATGAGGCCGGGGACGTAGTTGGTGGCGGTGCCGGCGTGGCAGGCGAAGCAGCGGGTGGAGCGTTCGGGGACGGGGATGCGACCGGGGGTGAAGCGTTCGTAGACGTAGAACATGGGGCCCATTTCGGGGTCGATGGCGGAGACTTCGACGCGGCCGCCGGGGACCCAGCCGAGATAGGTGTCGTCGTTGAAGTAGAGGGCGCGGGGGTTGTGGGGGTTGATGATTTCGCTCTGGAGGGAGGTGGCGGAGAAGACGAGGATCTGGGAGCTGACGGGGATTTCGAGCGCCTTCAAAATGGAGACGAGGAAGGCGTTGTCTGAGGAGGTGTCGAGTTCGGCTTTGCCGGCGGCGAGGTCGAGGTGGAGGCGGGCGAGGCGGTCGGTGGGTTGGTGTTCGAAGTAGGAGTGGGGGGCTTCGCGGAAGTTGAAGAGGCGTTCGGCGCTGGAGGAGGGGGGCGTTATGCTCAGGGCCGTGAGGGCGGCCAGGTAGGCGACGGCTTTGAGGGTGGGGCGCATTCAGTGATTAAACGTTTGGGGAGGGGTGGGCGTTGCAGGGGAGTGGTTCATTTTGGAGGGGATGCGGTCACCTTTGGGGCTTCGGTTGGCGAGTCGGGCCAGGAATGGCCCGGGTACTTTTTCGGGCGGCGATTTCGGGGTGATTTGGTGTTTTGGGTGCGAATATTCTCAAATTTGAGGTGATTCGGGTGAGGCAGAACATTATTTTTACATCGGATATGATAATTATACTTGCGATGAGTATCATTTGTGTGAAAATTATAACTGTCATCCAAAACGCCATGATTACATCTACTCTCGCCACTGCTGCCCTGAATCCCGCCATGATGTTGTTGCCCACGCAACTGCTGACGCTTCCTTCGGCTAAGAAGGAGTCGAGTCGGTTGGAGCCGGTGAAGCGTTGGAGGATGGCGCATCCGGAGTTGTTTGAGCAGCGTCGGATTGAGGGGATGAAGAAGTCGGACTTGGTGCGTGAGAATTTGATGCGGTTGCATCGGGAGAAGAAGGCGGAGTGGCACAAGTCGGCGCGGAAGAATCCGAAGCTGCGGGCGACGGTGGAGCACATTGCGGCGAAGGAGTGGTCGTTGAAGGCGCCGAGTGGGGTGGTTTATCGCTTTCGGAATTTGAAGCAGTTTTTGCGGGGCAATGCGGAGTTGTTTGATGTGGAGGACGTGATTTGGAAGGAAGTTCCAGGGCGTCCGAGTCAGGCTTGGTGCCGGGCGTTTCACGGGTTGTCGAGGTTGCGTCCGAGCTGTGTGAAGTTGCTGCCGGATTGGAAGGGGTGGACTTGGTCTGAGGAGTAGAACTCGGAGTAACGGGGATTGAGCCGCTGGCGCGTTTGTTGGGCGTGCTTGAGAGGGCGGGGGGTGAAGGCAGGGCGGTGGCAAGCTAAAGCTTGAACAACGTGCTTCTTGAATGGGGTTTCACGTTCGGGAGTAGAGGGGGCTTGACCTTGGGGGAGTGTGGGGCTTTGAATGGCGGCTTCCATGTTGCCTGATTTTTCCACTTACCTCGGATCCCGCTGCCAGTTTGTCGATGCTTTGCTGGATCGGGTGATTCCGACGGAGGAGACGAGGCCGGCGACGTTGCATAAGGCGATGCGGCACAGCATTTTTGCGGGTGGGAAGCGGTTGCGGCCGGTGCTTTGTATTGCGGCGGCGGAGGCGTGCGGGAGCAGTCAGGAGGCGGCGGGATTCAATGCGTGCGCGGTGGAGTGTCTGCATACGTACACGCTGATTCACGATGATTTGCCGTGCATGGATGACGATGATTTGCGGCGCGGGGTGCCGACGTGTCACAAGGTGTATGGCGAGGGGATTGCGGTTTTGGCGGGGGATGCGCTGCAGGCGCTGGCGTTTGAGCTGATCACGCGGACGCGGGCGACAGTGCGGCATACTACGGGTGACATGGTGGCGGAGTTGGCGAGGACTTCAGGGAGTCTGCACCTGGTCGGCGGGCAGGTGGCGGATGTGGAGGGTGAGGGGAAGAAGCTGCCGCTGGAGGAGTTGCGGTTTGTGCATGAGAGCAAGACGGCGGCGCTTTTGACGAGTTCGATCCGGTTGGGAGGGATGGCGGCGGATGCGGATGAGGAGAGGATGGCGGCGTTGGGACGGTTTGGGATGGCGGCGGGTTTGGCGTTTCAGATCATTGATGACATTTTGGATGTGACGCAGACGAGTGAGAAGCTGGGCAAGAGCGCGGGGAAGGATTTGGCGTCGGAGAAGTCGACGTATCCGGCGTTGATCGGGCTGGAGGCGTCACGGGATGAGGCGCATCGGCTGACGAAGGAGGCGCACGCTGCGCTGGGGTGCTTTGGGGAAGCGGGGCTGCGGTTGAGGCAGTTGGCGGATTTTTTGCTGGCGCGGGATTATTGAGACTAGCGAAGGCCGCAGGCGAGGCGGATGAGGCTGAGGCCTGAGGGGGTGAGGGTGGCGCTTTCGCCGGAGCCGGTGATGAGGCCGCGGGTGTTGAGTGAGTGGGGGAAGGTTTGATT
>CANETF010000031.1 GCA_947440575.1 Verrucomicrobiaceae bacterium | reverse complement strand
GGTGGAGCCGCCGTGGTCGCTTTGGCTGACGGTGAGCCATAGAGTGCCTTCGTGTTCGTGGAAGGTCGGATACTGAAACGAGTGCGGGGACTCGAAGCGGTATTTGCGCTGCCAGGTTTTGCCATCGCGGGAGATGTCCACGTTGAAGACGCTGCGATTGCAGTTCTGGATCTTGGTGTTCTCCTGCCAGCCGAGGTAATAGACGCCGCCGAACTTGTCGAAGGTCGGTTTGGAGTTCAGGCCGTTGGGCACGAAGGGCTTCGGCTCGGCGAGGGTCCAGGTTTTGCCGTCCTGGCTGGTGGTAAAGTGGTAGTTACCCGCGTCGTTGCGCACGATGGCCATCCAAGTGCCGTCGGGCAGGCGGTTCACGGCGGATTCGCTGAGCTGCTGCGACTGCGGCTCGTTGTAGTGGCCGATGACTTCGAAGGCGGTGAAGTCATCATGCAGCACGGCGAGGGCGTTTTGTTTGCCGGGGAAGTTGTTGAGCGCGACGTAGCGCTTGCCGTCGAACTCCTTGAACGAATCGAAGATGTAGAGGCCGTGGTTCACGGCGGGCCTTTTGAAGTCCTGGGCTGCTGCATCGGCATGAAAATGACGCGGCTCCATGTCGAAGGTGCCGGCTGAGGTCTTGAGCTTGGCTTTGTGGATGCTGTCCTCGAAACTCTGCGTGCGCAGATCAAAGTCGCGATACCATGTCACCGCCTGTTCTTTGGCCGGTTGGCTGCAAAAGTAGGTGCGCAGCGTGTGCTCGTCCTTGCGGATGATACGCGGCACGAAAGCCTGCGCCTGTGGTAGCGTGACGTTGGCGAATGCCTGGCCCGCTTTAGCCATCGGGTGCGTCTTTTCGACCTGGAGCGTCTTCAAGTTCACCACCGACAGCACACAATACATCGCCGCACCTGCGCCATGGCCGGGTGTCACATCGTTGTCATGCTCGACGATGTAGGCTCGCTCTCTGACGCAAACGAACTCCGCGTCATGCGCCCCTTTCACCTGCGGTGCCGAGACGCGAAAGATCCGCTGCATCACGATGTCCCCCGCAAGCGCGGGGTCCCAGTTGGCGGGGAGCAGCGAAGGCTTGTGCAGCTTGTTTATTGTCTGCTTCAGCGTCACCGCACCGGACACGTTCTTGCCCGCGAGCACGTCTTCCTCTTTGAACTTCGCAAGTAGGATCTCGCCCTCGCCTTGGCGGTCGCGGTCATAGGTGATCCAGATGAGACCGTCCTTGTCCTGCACGCCGTCGGGATAGGAGACGTTGTTGCGTTCATCGAGCAGCAGGCCATCGCACCACGTCGCGCCATCGTCGGTGGAGATTTGAGCGGTGAGGTTGTTGCGGCCTTTGAAGTTGAAGTGGTTCACCAGCAGCAGATTGCCCGACGCAAGTCGGCGAATGAAGAAGCGTGAGCCGGGATTCTTGATCGCACTTGGCACCGACTCGCTCCAGGTGCGGCCTTTGTCAATGGAATGGCTTTCCCATAGCAAGCCGCTGCCCGTGCGTGTGAGTAGCCACAGGTGCCCGTCCTTCAATTCGGTAATCATGCATTCCAGCGCCCAATCAGGAGCCTTCAGTGCACCGTGGAGCTTCCATGTCTTGCCTTCGTCTGTCGAAATACCGACGCCTTGAAGCTGCTTTGGTCCGGCGAACCAGCCTTCGATGCGCTCGGTCGAGTGCGTCACCGGCATGATCCACTCGCCCGAAGAAAGCACGGTCGGCTTGTTCATGCGGAAGGCATACGGTCCCTCGAAACCGACGCGGAACTCCGCGCCGAAGACCGGCGTCTTCGCATCCGGCTCATTGCAAATTCGCGCCCACACATCGTGCTGCGCAGTGTCCTTGTTGCCGCGATTGAAAATATACCAAAGCCGCCCCTTCGGATCGATCCACACCGTGGGATCGTAGCAGCGGGTGCCATCCTTGGGCAATCCCATCGCCTGCGGTGCGGTGAAGGTATTCGCCTGATCGTCGCTGTAGCAAAGCAGTACCGTGTTCTCCGGCGCGGGCTCTTTGGGTCCACCGGTGAACCAGGAGGCGAATACGCGCCCCTTCGCCGTGCGTTCAAGGCCGGGGATGCCCTGCCAAGTGCGAGCTATTTCGAGAACGGGCGTCTCGGCGAGGGCGGAAAACGCAGAGCTAGCAAGAAAGAGAAAACAAAGCCGGTGAATCATGATGAACTTACCAAACGAGGAGTGATGGCGTATTTCGCGTCTTGAATGCCTCCAAGGCGTGTTATGCTAACACCATGCCCACCACTTCCCAGCCCACGCTCAAAGACATCGCCCGAACGACGGGGGTGTCGATCATGACGGTCTCGCGGGTGTTGCGTGGTGCGCCGAAGGTGGCAGCGGAGAAGCGGGAACTCGTGCTGCGGGAGGCGAAGCGGCTCGATTACCAGCCGGACCCGCATCTGGCGCGGATGATGCAGGTGGTGCGCGGGAAGAAGGAGAAGCGGCTGCGGGCGGTGATCGCTGTGATCCGCGAGCATGTGCCGCAGGACGGGTTACTTAGCCCGTCGTATCAATATGTGCCCATCGAAGATATCCGACGTCGTGCGCACGGGCATGGTTATGCGGTGGAGGAATTTTATCTGGGCAAAGACGGGCTTACGCCGAAGAAGCTGCAAAAGGTCCTGCACGCACGCGGCATCGAGGGCGTGATCGTTTCGCCACAGAGCATGACGCTTCCGTGCAGCAAGCTGGACTACTCGCCCTTCGCGGCGGTGACGTTCGGCAATGCAATGAGTACGCCCTCGTTGCATATGACCGCGGGAAACATGACGCTCGGCATTCACATGGCCGCCGAGCAACTCGCGGCACGCGGCTACCAGCGCATCGGCGTGGCGGTGACAAAGTGGATCGTGAACCGCTCTCAATTTGGCTACAGCGGCGGCCTGTTTCACTGGCAGCACGGCTTGCATGAGGCGGATCGCGTGCCACTGCTGCTGTTTCCGAGCAACGACATCAGCCAGGGATTCGACGCCTTCTCGAAATGGATGCATGAGCACCAGCCTGACGCGCTGATCACCTTCGATACACACGTGCCCGGCTGGTTGAAGCGACTCGGCATCCGTGTGCCGCAGGACATCGGCTTCGTCGTGCACGACTGGACGCCGAAGATGACCGGTTTCGCAGGCATTTATCAGCAACGCGATCACTTGGCTGCTGCGGCGGTCGATTTGGTCGTCACGCAGCTTTCGCAGCAGGAGCAAGGCGTGCCAGCGGTGCCAAGGCAGATCATGATCCCTCCGAAATGGATCGAAGGGCCGAGCGTTAAGCATTAACCCGCTTGTCCTCCATCCCCAAGATTCGACCGTTCAAATTTGTCATTCCGACGGTTTTTATGCTCGATTTCCCTCTCTAAGATCGTTCAACTGCTCCAACACTCTCTCTCAACCATGAAAAAGACCCTCCTCCCCCTCACCATCGCTCTAGCCACTCTCGGAGCTTGCCTCTACCCTTCCGTCCAGGGACAGGCTGAAAAACCCAAACCCCTTCGCGTCCTCATCGTCGCCGGAGGTTGTTGCCACGACTACGCCACCCAAACCCAGATTCTTAAGGACGGCATCGAATCCCGCCTCAACGCCGTCGTCGACATCGCTATCAACCCGGACAAAACCACCAAAGCCACCTTCCCCATTTACGCCTCCGACGACTGGGCCAAAGACTTCGACGTCATCCTTCACGACGAGTGTTCCGCCGATGTCACCGAGCGCCCCTACGTCTCTCGAATTATCAAAGCTCACCGCGATGGCAAACCCGCCGTCAACCTCCACTGCGCCATGCACAGCTACCGCTGGGATAACTTCCGCGAACCCGTCGCCGCCGGGGCCGACAACGCCGGCTGGTATGAAATGATCGGAATCCAGTCCACCGGCCACGGTCCCCAGTCCCCTATCGACATCACCTTCACCGACGCCTCCCATCCCCTCACCAAAGGCCTACTCCCATGGACCACCATCAACGAGGAACTCTACAACAACGTCCAAATCTTCCCCACCGCCAAACCTCTCGCCTCAGGCCGCCAAATGCAGCTCCCCAAGAAACCCAAAGCCAAAGGTAAAGACGCCCCACCCGCCGCCGGGACCGATACCAAACCCGTCGAAGCCAATGCTGTCGTCGCATGGACCAATGAATTCGGCTCCAACAAAACCCGCATTTTCAGCACCACTCTCGGTCACAACAACGACACAGTTTCTGACCCTCGTTACCTCGACCTCGTCACCCGTGGCCTCCTCTGGTCCACCGGCAACCTGCAGGCCGGCGGCACCCCCGCTCTCGGTTACGCCAAGCCCTAGTCCCGGCCCCCTCGCCCGCTTATGATCCCGCGCCTGCTGCTTGCTTCGGCTCTCGCCCTTGCTTGCCTGCAGGCCGCGGAGCCCCTGCCCGGCCACTCCACCCACGGCGAGGTCTTCAACGAAGGCCCCCGCCAGGAGGCCCAACTCATGCCTGGCACCGGCAGCGTCAACTTCCCCGTTACTACCGCAAAACCCCTCGCCCAGCGCTTCTTCAACCAGGGCATCGGCCAACTCCACGGCTTCTGGTACTTCGAAGCCGAGCGCTCCTTCCGCCAAGTCGCCAAACTCGACCCCGACTGCGCCATGGCTTACTGGGGCATGGCCATGGCCAACCTCGGCAACGAAAAACGTGCCCGCGGCTTTCTCGCCAAAGCCGTCGACCGCAAATCCAAAGCCCACCCCCACGAGCTCCTCTGGCTCAACATGCTCGAAACCTACCTCATAGAGGACAAACGCGACGACAACAAACGCGAGCTCGACGCCATCAAAGACCTCGAACTCATCGTTCAAACCTACCCCGATAACATTGAGGCCAAGGCTTTCCTCGCCTGGAAAATCTGGCACGGCAAAAACGAAGCCTCCATCAGCAGCCCCATGGCCGTCCAAGCCATCCTTGATCAAGTCTTCGCCGTCGACCCCAACCACCCCGCCCACCACTACGCCATCCACCTTTGGGACGGCTTCAAACCCGAGCAGGGCCTCAAATCCGCGGCCGCTGGCGGTCCTTCCTCTCCGGGCATCGCCCACATGTGGCACATGCCCGGCCACATCTATTCCAAACTCCGCCGCTTCGATGACGCCGCCTGGCAGCAGGAAGCCTCCACTCGGGTCGATCACGCCTACATGATGGCTAATTTCATCCAGCCCGACCAAATTCACAATTACGCCCACAATGAAGAATGGCTGATCCGCACCTACAATGACCTCGGCCAGCAGAGCGCCGCCGTCGCCCTCGCCAAAGCCCTCATCGCCCACCCTCAACACCCCGCCAACAACACCCTCGACAAGGGCGGCTGCTCCGCCAGTTATGGCCGCACCCGCCTCATCGAAACCCTCGTTAAATGGGAGCAATGGGCCCTCCTCCTCGCCATCTGCGACGACCACTCCCGCTTCATCGGCCCCGTCCCCCAAATCTCCCATGAAGCCACCCGCCTCAAGGCCCTCGGCCTCGCCCATTTCGCCCAGGAAAGCCCCGTCGAACTCGCCAAAGTCATCGCCCAACTCGCAGACCTCGACGCCAAAGAGGCCGCCAAGGCCACCTCCCCCTCCAAACCCGCCGAAGAAGTCCGCAAAGCCGAACCCGCCAAGCCCGACCCCAAAAAACCCGCTCCCACCTCCAAAACCGCCTCCAAGAAACCTACCGATACCAAACCCAAAGTCCGCCCCTCCGAAACCGCCCTCAAAGAACTCCGTCTCCTCGAATCCGTCCTCAACCACACCCCGGACGCCGCCAAAAAACTCGGCGACGCCAAAGACCTCGACAAAGTCCTCGCCGCCCGTTGCTGGCTTCACCTCGATGACAAAACCAAAGCCGCTGAACTCACCAGCAGCTTCCCCCAGGACCTCTCCGCCCTCATCGCCAAAGCCGCCATTCTCGATACCTGCGGCAAAAACGCCGACGCCAAAAAAGCCTTCGAAGCCGCCCACAAAGCCGCCTTCGCCATGGACAAGGATCTGCCTGCGACTAAAACCCTGCAAGCACTTGCAACCAATTTCGGCTCCAAAACCTGGCGCGGCCCAACCCCCAAACGCTCCGACCTCGGTGCGCGCCCAGCTCTCGACAGCCTCGGCCCCATCCACTGGTCTCCCCCCGCCGCCCCCGAGTGGGTTGCCACCAACCTCGATGGCAAACCCCTCATCGGCGGTGTCACACCCGGCAAACCCCAGCTCCTCGTCTTCTACCTCGGCTCCGAATGCTCCCACTGCGTCGACCAGCTAAACACCCTCTCCAAACACCTCGATGCCTTCACCGCCCAGGGCATCACCGTCCAGGCCATCAGCCCCCAACTCCCCCCAGACGCCCTCAAAGTCCGCCCCAAACTCACCCATCTCAAATCACCCGACCAACTCCACCTCCTCAGCGATCCCCACTTCATCGCCTTCAAATCCTTCCGCGCCTTCGACGACTTCGAAAACGACGCCCTCCACGCCGCCGTCCTCCTCGACGCTGACAATCGCATCCGCTGGATCGACATCAGCTACCAGCCCTTCATGGACATTCCTTTCCTCCTCAAAGAATCCAAGCGTCTTTTGAATATTGAGCCCCGGTAGAGCACAGCCTCATCACACCCGCATTCCGAGTTGGCATTTCGTCCGTAGCCGCTATCTTTTTCATCGTGCTTTGCCCTGCTTGTGAACACCCTCTCGAAGAAACCATCGCCGCCTGTGCGAAATGCGGTTTCTCCTTGTCCCAGGCCGATGCTCAATTTGGCGCGGTACTTCAGGCCCAACCGCGTTTGACGGACCTGCAAGGCAATCTCTCCAAAAGTAGCCGAACCTCGGTTCTTAAAGCGACTCTGGAATTCGAGCAGCGCTTTCCTACCATTCCGTTCACCACCCTGATTCATGCCGCTCCGGAAGGCACTCCATATCGGCCCTACCTTTTTTGGTTATTCAATCGCAGCGGCCTGCATACCGCCCTCGAAAAGGCCGGCGCCAACCGGCATATCTTGCTCTGGATCGACCCCGACGCCTGCCACCTATCCGCCATCCTTGGCTACGGTTTGGAGCCTCTCGTTCCCGATTCAATCATTCAAGAATCCCTGGCGGCCGCCAGACCACTCGCGCAGTCCGGCCAAGTCGCCCAGGCAGCCATCGCCTTCATGCGTCAACTCGATCTCGGTTTGGTGAACTTGCAGTCACAACTTCCCGAGATTTTCGGCTGGTCCCCCGAAGGCACCTGGTCCGCGTTGGAAGATGAGATGGACCCCCGGGAAATGGATCGGGCCGATGGCATCCTCACCTACTAAAGCCTCCTCAACGTGAACATTCACCACCTCGAACTCTTCTATTATGTAGCCAAACATCATGGGGTGAGCGCGGCAGCGCGCCATATTCCCTATGGCATTCAACAACCAGCCATCAGCGCTCAAGTCCTCCAACTGGAGTCAAGTTTAGGGGTCACTCTGTTTCATCGACGTCCCTTCCAATTGACTCGCGAGGGTGAATCACTCTTCCAGCATATCGAACCCTTCTTCAGTGGCCTTCCCGAACTTCGCTCTCGCATTGCCAGTGGCGGTGACGAATGCCTGCGCATCGCGGCCCCTGAACTCATTCAGAGGGAATACCTACCCGCACTTCTTGGAAGACTGCAAAACAAGCGTCGTCGATTCAGGTTCACTTTGGTCGAGGCACGGCAGGATCAAATCGAAAAATTGCTCAACGATCAGGAAGTCGATATCGGGCTTGCCGTCCAAACTTCAAAACCTAGTCCCGGCCTGCATTGCACTCCGATCAACAAATTCCATCTCACCCTGTTGGCACCCGAGAAACTTGGCATCAAAAAAGCGTCCGAATTGTTTGCTCTCGAACGCATTACCGTGCCACTAATCACCCTTTCAGGCAGTGATACAGTCCGGCGAATCTTCTTGGATGAACTTCGGGAACGCCGTGTCGAATGGCTACCCAGCTTGGAACTCGGCAGCCTCGATCTTGTCGCTCGCTACGCAGCTCAGGGCTTCGGAGTGGGTCTCAGCGTCGAACTCGTCCGCGTGCGCAAGCCCAAAGGAATCATTGAACTCCCCTTGGAAGGTTTTCCTCCCGTCGTTTTTAGCGTCTTCCACCGCATCCGCCCCTCCCCCCTCGCCGAACTCTTTATTGAGGAGAGCCTGGCTCTGGCCGGGGAGCTTTTTGGTCCTTCAGCCTAGCTGGCTGTCGAGTCACTTCGACCTCAGCCGCAGCGCGCCTTGGCGCAGCATTCAGCAGGTCATCAGGCGCACCCCGATTCTCATAAAGAAACCGTGTCGGACTCACCCGATTCATCGGCACATCAGCATAGCCCACCCCCGGCCCCGGATACAGCCCCTCACGCACCTCAAAATGCAAATGCGCAAGATACTTCCCATCAGCGGTGCCAACACTTCCGATCTCTGCACCCCGCTGAACAACCTCACCCAGTCGCACCGTGATCTCATCCAAGTGAGCATAAACCGTTTGTACCACCTTCGACACGACCTGCCCATTCTCCACCGGCAATCGATGGGCCAATATCACCATCTTCCCCCACCCTCCACCCACGTCTTGAGCCAGCACGACTCTCCCCGCTCCAGCCGCATAAACAGGATCTCCGAGATCCGAATTCTGCCCCCCAATCCCGTTCAAATCATCCCCCAAATGCCGTGTCACTCGAAACGGCTGAGCATCGTAAGTCAAAGCTCCGTGCTCGGATCCAAGGGGATGATCAAACCGCATCGCAACCGGCAAGACCGCAATCTCACGGGGCGTCAGACGCTGAAAGGCCACATCCAACGGCTTGGCGGTCGTTGCCCTCAGAGGTAACCCCTCCAATCGCGGCGCCAATCGTTGCCAAATCGCGTAAACAATCGCCACAGATGCAAGGAGCGTCGCCACCACCTTCAACACCCGCACCAAACGAAAACCATCCCTCCCCATCGTCATCCCTGCACCTTCACCGGAGCCTTGGCCGCCTTCGCACCACTACCCCACTTCTCAAAAGCCCAGTGGCCAAGTCCCAGGAGCATAAACCCTCCCTGAATCCCCCAGGAGATCAAAAGCGCCCGCCAAATGCCATCGGTAAATCCGTAACTGTGCAACCCAACCCCCAATTGATTCACCCCAAACCAAGAGAACAGCGTGATCATTCCCAAGAGCACCGAGAGCACATGCAAGCCGGTCTCCCTGATGTAACCCCCTAGCCGCGCATGCAGAATAACCAGACCCATCAACACAATCATGAGCGCCCCGTTCTCCTTGGGATCCCAACCCCAGAACCGACCCCATGAATCGTTCGCCCAGATCCCACCCAATACCGTTCCCACCAACGAAAACAGCAATCCAAAACACACCACTCCATACGTGATTCGCGTGAGCAGACGCCTCTTTTCCAATGCCCCAGGCCCTTTCGCAAAGGTCCGATAGGCCAACACAACCATCGACAAAATCGAAGCCAGCATCGCCCCGGCATACCCGATGTTGATGCTCGTCACATGCGTGGCCAGCCAGAAATTCGTAATCAGCACCGCCTCCAAAGTCGGCATCGTATCCTGCCCATCAAGCGCCATGAATCGATTCGACAAAAACATTCCCAGCGCCCCCAGAAACCCGCTCAGTGCCAGCCCCGCGCCATTTCGCATCACGCGCTCCAAAAGTAACGCCACCAAACTACTCACCGCCGTGATAAACAAAATGGTTTCATACAGCGTCGCCACCGGTGGTCGCTCATTAATGATGCACCGCTCAGTAATGCCCCACACGCTGTAGGCAAGTGCCACCACTAAAGACACAAAAGCGATGCGCCCTGCGATCCGTGCAAACTTCGTCTGCGGTGCCACCAACCCAATGGTCGCAATCAAGAAGCCCAACAAAAACAGCACCAGCGCATTGGTGAAGTAGTCCCTCTTGTAATAGGTGACTTCACGATCCACATGCTTCAACTCCCCACGGGCTCCAGCGGCAGCTCGAATTTCCCCACTCCACTTTATCACCGCCTCCTTGAACGCTTCTTTTCCGTTGGCAGCTGCCAGAAGCATCGCGTCACGATTCTTACCAATCGACACTTCACTTTCCACCACTTTCGGCTCGCGCATCACATTCGTGATCAGATCGCCTATCTTGATCCATGCCGTGTTCGCCTTGTCAGCCGGCGGCACAATCGCCAAAGTCATCCCGGGCCGAACCACACGGTCAATCATCTCCGTGAGCAACTTGTCACCGGTGCCGGGCGCCAACGCATCGGCACCTTTTTCACGAATGAACTTCCCCAAACCCGAAGCCATGTCCCAATAGGAATACGCGCCCTCCTTCGGAAGCCCTGCCTGCACTTCCACTGGCAACATCTCCCACGACAGTGCCCGCCAATCACTTCGCGCCCCTAACAAATAATCACTCGTCGCATCGTAGTCGAAGAAATTCCGCGCCAGACTGATCACCTGACTTTGAACCCCTGTCCGATCATTGCGCTCAATGTTGCTGTAGCCTTCAGCCTTCTCTTGCAGCTTCTTCCGAGCCGGGCTGATCTCATTCCAGGAATAACGATCCCTCAACCCCTTCGGCTCAACATCGATCTCACCCACCGCTTGCGAGTTATCCACCACAAACAAAGGCAGCTTGCGCGCAATGTCGGGACGGAACCAACTCAAAAGCATCCATTCCGAAGCACTGAGCTTCTTCACCCCAGGAAGATCCGGATGCTCAGCACCTGGCTTTTCAGGATCCTCCACCTTAATGCTTTGCTTGCCGTGCAGCCTCAGTAGCAAAAACCGCGCATGCGTGTCCAACGGCTTATGCCTACCCCCTTCCAAAATCGGAACGGACTGAAATGCCGCCACAACTTCCGGATCGCGCAACCACGCCGGATCAACCTGTTGCGCCTGGCAGATTGAGGCAAAGACAGTGAGAAAAAAAACAAACGTTTTCATAAGTCAAATGAGCGATCGACGGGATCTAACAAATCATCAGGCAGACGCCTTCTCCTTGGGCTTCAATGTCCTCTTCAGGAATTGCACCAGGTGCATCACAAAGTGAATCGTCAACCCGAACGCCACCGCTATACAGGACCACAACGGCCATTGATCCGACGGATTGCTTGCAACCGTAAACACCGATTGCTCTCCCGATGTGCCCTGGCTGAATGATGCTTGATACAAAACAAAACCCCGATCACGCATGGGCACATTCATCGTGATCACTTGCGGCTGCTCAGTCCCATTGTCGATTTTCGTGACGTGACTGGTGTATCGTTTCGGCTTCTCAGTGCCAGGGTGAAGTTCACGCTGAAAATCCTCCAGGCGAAGCGCAAACGGCAACTTCCACTTCCGACGTGTCAGTGACAACGTGTAAGCCTCTTTACCCGTTTTCATTGTAAACGGCTCAAATGCCGCCTCCCACAAAATGGCGCGCTCCACCGCGCCCCCATCCTTCTGCGTCACCGTGACCACAAGGGCGCTCAAGTTTTGCTCGTCCGTCGTCTCGACACGCACGGGCTGAATCCCAAACCCATCGATGACACTAGCCCCTTCCTCCTGCTTCGGCACCACTTGCGCATTGCGCTGGTAGCCCGTCACCAAGAGCTCAAAGGGCAAATCCTTGCTGTAAAAGGTCCGGGCCTTGCCAGGCTCCAAATCCATAAAATCCTCCATCGGAATCATCAAAGTGGTGGCTTCACCCTTCCCCTCCGCATCAAACTTCCGAACCTCAATCACACGGTCGTGATAGCTTTGATAAAGATCGCCACTTTGACCTTCAAACAAAGGCAAAGCTCCCTCAGTCTTAAACAAATAGGACACATAGCCCGCCGCCAGCATGAACATGATCGACAGGTGGGAAATCAAGACTCCAATCGTCTTCCACCCCTTCCGCATGCGAATGACCGCCCCGCACGCCATGTTCACAAACAACAACATCATTAAAGCCATGCCACCTGGAAGCCAAATCGGAATCACCGTGCTTCCTACATGAAAATCATGAATCACTGACCACGAATCAAAATACTTCCTCTGGCTATCCAAAAGACCGATATCCGATTGCGACAACGTGCCCAGCAACGTGATGACCAACAACAGACTCAGAACCGTAACAGCCAGGCCAAATGAAGAAAAGAAACGAAACAGCAAAACAAACGGGTTTGCCGTGGATCGAGAAGAAGGAGAGCTCATGAAAAGGGAACGGAGGAAAAATGAACCAAATGAATTACGATTTGCAGCCTGATACTGGTCACTTCCCGCCCCCCTGCGGAAGTCGCAGGCTCAGCGATTTGACAAATTGATCAAACGCCGACTGGTTGGCCTCAACTAGTTCCTTGGGTCCGACCATCTTGACAAACAATCCCACCTCACCCAGTGCGGCGATAACACCAATCAGTCTTTGGTCAGGGGTAGCCTCGGCGGAACCCACATTGGTATAAGCACCATCCAGACTCACAAAGACACCCTCGATTCCCATCAACACCCGCTTCGGCAACGCCGCCACCTCCGCTTCAGGCAACTCAGGCTGTCCCATCTGCTTTCTCCACCGATTCACATTCGCAGCGGTTCCTCCTGCCCCTCCTGGAAGCATCGAAAGATAGCATTCTCCCTCCCCATTCGGCCCAAACCGCAAATTGATCGGCCGCATTTGACTCCGCTCAGCTTGCACCCAACCCGCCGGAGTTTCCCAGGATAACGGATCATTGCTAAAACGCTGCTGACTGTAAGCAAACAGCTTTGGCTTCGCCTCATATTGGGAAATCTCACGGGTCTCTGTAATTTCCACTCGCTCGCCCAGCCTCTTACAGGCCGAAAAGAATGGCAAAACAGAGAGACAACAAAAGACAGCGGCAAGGCTTCGCCGGGAATGGAATTCGTTCATGAAAAGGAATGTCAAATAAACGAACGAACCTCAGTTCCCTTTGGTCTCAGGTTTAGCCTCGGGTTTGGGAGTGGGAGCAGGAACCACAGGTTGAACCGCTGCAGGTGCGGCCTTCACCTTGTCATCCGCACCCTTGGGCTTAGCTTTCCCCTTGCCTTCACCCTTCTTTTTCGCAGGTTCAGCATCAGCCTGAGGCTTTGGCGCCGGCTTCGCCACTTCTGCCTTGGGAACTGGAGGCGGTGCAGGCGGCGGCGCGGTTAGTTTCGCAATCTCAGCCTCGCTCAATCCTACATTCACCACCAAACCCGCGACCTTCCCTTCCAATGCCGTCGCTCCTGCCTTCGTCACTCCCGTATGCCACACGAAGAGTTTCTTCAACCCCTTGGCTCCTTCGAGCTTGGCAATGCCCCCATCCGTGACCTTCGTTCCATACAAATTGAGATACTCCAACTCACCCAGTTTCCCGAGCTTCGCCAACCCAGCGTCAGTGACCTGGGTATTCTCCAAGTGCAAACGCCCCAAATGGACCATTTTGGCAATGGTATCCAGTCCCGCATCCGTCACTTGGCTGCGCGCCAGATCCAACCACAGAATCTGATCCGCAATTGGCTCAAGCAGCGCCAGCTCCTTATCTCCAAATTGGTTCGCTGCATTAATCACACTCAAGCGAAGTTGCTCCGTATCTTGCGCCAGTGGCATCAGCGTTGCGTTCATGGCTGACAATTTGGTGGTGATCTCAGCCACCTTCTTCTTCTGCTCCTCAGTCAATGGCTTGGCCTTGGGCTTCTCGATCTTCTGCACCAACTCTACAGGTTTCACTGGCACTTTAGTCAGGGCAACGGCTAGCAGTCCCTCCACTTCCGGTGTCTTCTTTGCCGCCGCAACGGTCTCCGTCTCCGAAGCTCCATTATCAATCCACCACTTCAGTAATGCCAATTCCTCCTTGCTGACCTGCGGCTCATCTGTGGGCGGCATGTGTTCATCGTCGTCAGTGCTCAGTAGAATCCGCTGAATCATCAGACTATCCCCCGACTTCCCCACCACCAAGTTGACATCCCCTTCGCTGCCACCCTTCTTCAGGTCCGCAAACGTGTGCATCCGCAGCTTGCCTTTCCCCTTCTCCTCCCCGTGACAGGAGTAGCACTTCTCAGCTAAAATCGGCGCAATCACATCCCGATACACAATGGCCTTCGCCGCCGCCGCATTCGCTTTCGGCGCAGCAGGCGCACTCGACTTCGCGGGTGTCGCAGTTGGCTTCTCAGCCGGTTTCACCGTTGAGGCAGGTGCGGGTGCTGGAGCCGCTGCTACCGCTGGTTTCACCTTGTCCTTCAATACCACGGCCAAAGCCCCATCAACCTCCGCATTACGCTTGACCTTATCCAGCGTTTGCGTCTCCGACGCCCCTTCAGCGATCCACCATTGAATCAATGCCACCTCCTCCTTCGTCAGTTGCTCTTTGTCTTCCGGCGGCATGTGTTCGTCGTCGTCCATTGGCAACGCCACCCGCTTCAACAGCAGACTCTCGGCAGCTTTGCCCGCAATGACCGTCACCTCACCCTCACTCCCACCCTTGAGGAGGTCCGCAAAAGTATGCATTTTGAGCTTCCCTTTGCTCTTCTCCGCCCCATGGCAGCCATTGCATTTGTTGGCCAAAATGGGTGCAACCACATCCTTATAAACCACCAAAGACGCCATCGCCTTGGCATCAATGCCACCCTTGATTTCGACCTTTCCCGTATCCGCCACCGCAGCGACCGGAGCCGCCGCGACTACCTTCGCATCATCCTCAGCACTCCATCCATTGTTAATGTGTGCTTTGGGCAGTTTGCCCTTCAATTGTGCCACTCCCGCTTTCGTGACCCCCGTCTGCCAGACATAAAGCGCCTTGAGATTCGACAGCCCAGCCAGTTTCTGAATTCCCCCATCGGTCACCTTGCTCCCATACACATTCAGGTATTCCAGATTCTTCAGACCCGACAGGTGAACCAAACCCGCATCGCCAATCCCCGTATTGTCCAAACGAAGTTCCTTCAAAGCACTCATCTTGGCCACCTTGGCCAATCCCGCATCCGTCACTTGGGTCCTCGCCAAGTCCAGGGACACAATGCTTTCTGCCACCGGCATAAGCGCGTCCAAACCCGCATCACCAAACTCCTTCGCCACATTCAATGCCGTGAATCGATAACTCGATACACCCGAGGCTATTGGTAGCAACGATGCCCCGGCAGCCTCCACCTTTTGAATGGCCTCCACCATCGCAGGCGAAGGCCCCTTGGCCTCTTCAGCTCCATGGCCAACACCGCTCCCCGTTACGGCAATCACCAAGGTACAACACCAATGGGCCAAGGATCGTCCAAACACTGCCCCTTCGACGCAGCTTCGAACCACGACAGACAGAGGTTTAACGACCAACATTTCTGTCCCAGACTTTAGGCTAGTATCTCTCTCGATCATAATGGTGCTAATAATTTTTGGACCAGCGATTGGGTCTCAGGTGGCAATTGGGCATCTTTGACGGTCGTCGTGTTGGAGGCTCCTTGTTCAATCCACCAACTCAACAACGCAAGTTCTTCAGGCGAAATCTGCGGCTTACCTTCCGGCGGCATGTGCTCGTCATCGTCCTCCGGCAACTTGATCCGCGCAATCAACAGACTCGTATCCGGCTTTCCTGGAACCACATTCCCCTCCGTCTCGCCACCCTTCATGACCATTTCATGCGTGTCCAACCGGAGATCACCCTTCGACTTGTCCGCATTGTGACACTTGTTGCACTTTTCCTCCAGAACAGGCAGGACCAAATGCTCAAACACCAATTTCCCCTCCGCTCCCGCCACCATCGGCCCTTCAGTCTTCACGACCGGCGGCACTGGGGGCACCGGAGCCGTCTCAGGCACCATCGCGGGCGTTGAAGGTTCCACCGGAACCGCATCAACCTTCACCACGGCAGGTTCCTCGACTTTGGGCGTCGGCACCGCAATCTTTTCTCCGCCCTCCGGCCCCTCAACCAAAGACAACATCCACTTTTCCATCCCGGTGATCTGTTCCGCAATCATCGGAGGAGCATACTGAGTCATGTATTTGCTGCCATGCACCATGTTCGCCCCAAAGTGAGCCCCGATGCCCATCAATGAAAAAGACAATAGCAAAACAGCCCGATACCCATCCACCAAACTCCGATTCTCCGTCGACATGCCCGCTAACCTCATCAGCAAACCCAGCAGAATACCTGCCGTCCCAATGATTCCCAATCCCTGGTGCAACGTGAACGTCCCCCCTTCGTAACCACCCTCACGCGACAACATGATCCCGGCCAGCACCGCAAACACCGCCCCAGCCGAACCAATCCAAAGTGCCAAAAGCGCCGCTTCACCAAACTTCGCTTCCACTGATCTCCTCAAGCACAACGTCTCCATCACGAGCAGAAAAACCAAGATACCCACCGGAAGGTGAACCAGGATGGGGTGAAAGCGTCCCAAAAAAAGCACATTGTGGGAAGGCTCTGGCATTCCTTCGACCGCCTCAAACGACGGCGGGAACAGTAACAACCCAAAGACAAACGTCACGACGAGCAACAAGGTAGCGATCCAAGTGCCGACATACGAAGCCTTAACCGGGGTGGGAACAGGTTGGGTCATGGTTGTGAAAGGGACGACTCTATAAAACCAACGGTCCGACAATGCAAAATCCTACATCAATGAATGTCTCAAAGGAGTACGTTTTGGACAAAAACCACCCAAAATCAGGCCAATTCCTTGAAGTGATGCCCTTCCCTTTCACTCAAAAGGTTCCGGTTGAGCCTGTCCAGCAACCGTTCTAATCCATTCCAATGCCCTCCGATTTGCCAGAACTCACCGCCGACGAGCGACTCCGCTATGCGCGGCACCTGGCAATTCCTGAGTTTGGCGAACATTCTCAAAAAAAACTCAAATCGGCACGGATCCTCTGCATTGGCGCCGGCGGACTTGGCTCCCCCATCTCCCTCTACCTCGCTGCCGCCGGCGTCGGCACCCTCGGCCTCGTCGACCCTGACCGCGTCGAACTCTCCAACCTACAACGCCAAATCCTCTTCAGCAGCAACGACCAGGGACGCTCCAAACTCGAAGCCGCCGCCGACCGCCTCCTCGGGATTCACCCCACCCTCTCCCTCAATCTCTACCCCGAACCCTTCACCGCTGCAAACGCCCTCCGAATCGCAACCGGCTACGACCTGATCATTGACGGAACCGACAACTTCCCCACCCGCTACCTCAGCAATGACGTCGCTGTCTGGCTCAAAATCCCCAACGTCTACGGCTCGATTCTACGTTTCGACGGCCAAGTCGCCGTGTTCGCCCCTCACCTCGGTGGCCCCTGCTATCGCTGCATGTCTCCCGTGCCACCCAAACCCGGCCTCGTCCCCAGTTGCGCCGAAGGCGGCGTCCTCGGCGTCCTCCCCGGCATGATCGGCACCATGCAGGCTCTGGAAGCCATCAAACTCATCACCGGCATCGGCACCCCTCTCCTCGGCAAACTCCTGTACGTGGACACCCTGTCCATGCGCTTCCGCACCTTCACCCTTCGCCGCGACCCCGAATGCCCCGTCTGCGGCACCCACCCGTCCATCACCGAACCCATCGACTACGAAGGCTTCTGCGGCATGCCCTCCTTTTCCCCCAATACCATGAATCCCCCACCTCAAGTCCCCACCCTCACCGTCCAAGACCTCGACCAACTCCGCAAAGCCGGAACCCAACACTTCCTTCTCGATGTCCGCGAGCCCGACGAGTTTCAAACGGCCCGCATCGAAGGTTCCACCCTCATCCCTCTAGCCAGCCTTCCCCTCCGCACTTCCGAGATTCCCAAAGACGAACAAATCGTCGTTCACTGCAAACTCGGCGGCCGCAGCGCCAAAGCGGTCGCCTTCCTTCTCGAAAACGGCTTCACCAACGTCTGGAATGTCGCCGGCGGCATCACCGCCTGGTCTGAACAGGTCGATCCCACCATCCCCAAATACTAGCTCCCCCCTCAACGACCCACCTGGGAAACCGCAGGCGCACGCGACAGAACCACTCGAAAACCCACCGTGTTCCGGCGTGCCTCCGCCGCCAAAGCCAGTCGCGTCGATGCCAGCAACTCTTCTTGCGAGTGGCTGCGCCAATTCCCCCCACGCACCGTCCCAACATCATTCTTCGATCCAGTGGATTCCGAGACTTCCGCCTTGATGTCAAAATCGGTATCCACCCACTCCGACACGTTTCCCGCCAATCCAATCAACCCATTTTCATTCTGCTGAAGGGCCGTAACCGGGGCAGTAAAACTAAACCGGTCATCGTACCCCGGTATCGCCGCATCCGCACCCGCACGTTGCACGGCGGTCACATCGGCAAAGTTGTCGTAATGAGACGGTGGCGGCCATTCAAACCCCCAAGGATAGATCCCTCGAATCCGACCACTCCGCTGCGCCGGATCTGCCCCGCGTTCTAAGGGCAACCCCGCCGCCCGACTCCACTCCTCGTCTGTCGGCAACCGATACGCATCCCCCGGTCCAATCAAACCCGATGTCCGTTCACGGTCAGTCAGCCACGCACAAAAGCCACGGGCATCTTCGCGCGAAATGTTCATCACAGGTTGCGTCGCCGATTTCGTCTCGACTCCATCCCCTCCCCCGGGCCGCTTACTCCCCGTCTCCTTCGTGAACTCCAGATAGTCACGTCTCCGCGTCTCCCAGACCGACATCAAAACATCACCCAGAGGCACAAACTTCATCCCCAGTGTGTTCTTCCACTCCCTACCAAACTTAACCCCCTTCTTCGCGTCCATGTCCGCAAACAATTCCAAATAATCGGCCTCCTTCACCTCCCCCTCCAACACCAAATCGGTAAAACCCTCCTCCCTCAACTCATACTCCACCGCTCCCGACCTCACCCTCGGCAACTCCAATGGCGTCTCCCCCAACAACTGCTCATTCTGATACACCTTCACTCCCTCCGGCGCCGATCTCACCACCACGGTCCCGTAAGTCTGCTTGCTCACCCTCAAATAAAACGCCTGCCAGTCCTTCCCCGTCTCCTCCGCCCCATTCCCGGGCATATCCGGCATGTCCTCAGTCGCAGCCGCATTCTCCACAAAGTAAAACGGCTCCACTTCATAAAAATGCTCCTGGCTCAGATACCCCGCCGACCGATCTCGGTCCGTCAGCCAAAATCGGAACGCCTCCGCATCCGCCACCGGCACCACCACAATGTAAATCTGCTCCCGGTCCGTCCCCTGCAAAAACCGCACCACCCGTCCCTCAAACGGTCGCCTTTGTTCACCCAAAAACTCGCGAAACACACTCATCTGAACCGGCGTCATGCTGGCATGCCCGCCCCCGCGAGGCTTAAACTCCATCGCCAAACTATTCTTCCACAACTCGCCAATTTGAGGCAGTCGCGACGACTCCAGCTTCAAGTGATATTCCGCATCATCGCCATCCTCGCTTGGCAGGTGCTCGATCTCCAATCGCTTGTGCCCTGCCATCCTCAGTTGATACAGCACCGGCAAACCCTGCGGCGGCGTCAACTCCAAGGGCGTCACCCCCAACAAGGATTCCCCCGAAAAAACCTCCGCTCCTGGTGGATCAGACAAAATCTTGACCATCGCTGGCCCCACCTCCACCGACCGCAGCGCCCGCCCCCGACTTGAACTCGCCAGCCACATCCCAAACACCACCGCCACCGCCAAAGCCCCGATTCCTGCCGTCCAAAACATCGTCCGCCTCGCAGAAGGCAGCATCTCACCCCGCAGCGCCAAAGCCATCTCATCCGCTGATTCATACCGCTTCGAAGCCTTCGTTGCACAGGCTTTGCAGATCACCTGGTTCAGCCGCCTCCATAACTCCAGCTTCTCACCTGAACCCGACGCCGAAGGCAAATCCGGAAAATCCAACCGATCCTTCCCTGTTGCGGCCTCATACAACACCATGCCCAAACTGAACATATCCGAAGCCGCCGTCCCCGGTCCCTCAGGCGCCACAAACCCCTCCGTCCCCACATAACTCCGTTGCCCCAGCAACGCCACCAAACCAATATCTGCCAACCGCCATTGCCCATCCAGATAAATCAAATTGGAGGGTTTCACATCCCGGTGAATCAACTTCTTCCGGTGCAAATACCCCAGTGCCTCTGCCACATTCGACCCCAGCGCGATGCACTCCGTCACCTTCAACCGCTTGTCCCGCCGCATCTGCAATCCCAGTGTGTGCGGCTTGTAGGTCGCCGGATCAATCTCCCGCCCCTGCTCAAGATCGTCCGCCAACTCCATCACGTAGTAGTAAAATCCCGCCTCTTCATTGCGCCCCACCTGAAGAATCGGCAGCAAACCCAGATGCTTGCGCGAGATCGGCTCATACCGCTTCAGCGCTTCAAACTCCCGCTCAAACGACTCCTCATGGTCATAGTCCTCACGCCACACCACCTTCACCGCTCTCAACACCCCGGTCGCACTCTTCGCCAACCAAACCTCCCCAAACGCCCCACGCCCAATCTGCCGGATCGTTTCGTGATCGCGGATGACCGGAGCTAAGCGCAGCGAGTTAGGGTCGGGCCGATTCATCATCGGAAGGTCTTCTTTAACGCCGCCAAAACAAGGCGGGGACAGCGTTTATCCCGTTTTTTTCACTCCTTGTCCAGCTTCATGTAAGTCCGCCGGGCACTTTTTGACCCCGGTGGATCATACGCTTCCAACTTCATTTCCTTCAAAATCGTCACGTCATTCACCTTCTGCACCGACACCACCTCGAACTTTTTCATCTTCAACCCCTTCGCATCATACGCCTCCATCTTCGCCACCCCTCCGCTACCCTGGTGCACCCACATATCCACCGTCCCATACGGCCCCTTGCCATCCGGATTCACCACCCGCACCACCCACATCTTCTGCGTCTTGATCGTGTCCGTCCCCATCAATTTCGGGTTCGGCCAATAGGTGAATCGCAGGGACAAATCCTCAAAATTCATCGCCATCCCCCGCACCGACTCCCCGTAAGACGCCACCGTCACCGACGACTTCCCCCCCGGCACGACCCGGCTCAACGTCGCCGGCTGGGTCCCCAAATCCAAATCCACAATCTCCGACGGCTCCACAAACCGAAACCGAATCGTCTGCTGCTGCATCGTCAATTCAAACGGCTCCTTCTTTCCCGAGGTGTCATCACGCAGCGTCCCCTTCAATTTGTAGTCCTGCAGCGCATAACTCATCCGCACCAACCTCATAATCTCCTCCGCCGTCGGCTCCGGGTCGGCTGCGAGAACTCCACCCCCAATTCCGACTGCCATCGACGCACACAAGACAAAAAGACGAGCATTCATAATTCAAAATCCAAAACGCCCCACGAACTTCCCGTTCAGGGATCGGCACTCCTTTGACACAAAGCGAGTGCGCTCTATTCAATATCAGCGTATCTGCTCCGTTTCAACCCCTTCCATGCGCCGCCAGCACCTCCTCCTCGCCTCCCTCGGTCTCATGACCCTGTGGCGACTGGCCCTGCTACCCACCCTCGGCCTCTCTCCCGAAGAAGCCTTCACCGCCATGCGCACCGGCCAACCCCTCTCGGCCGATTTCACCCTCCAAGGCCCCCTCCTCGCCTGGCTCTCACGCCTCTCCATGCTCATCGGCGGTCATGGCGAGTTCGGCCTCCGCCTCTTCGCCCCCTTCTTCGCCCTCGCCACCTCCCTCATGGCCTGGCATCTCGCCGCCCGCCACTACGACCGCACCATCGCCGGCTGGACCGTCGTCGTGCTCAACCTTCTCCCCGGCTTCAACCTCGCCGCCGTCTCCTGGACCCCCGCCATCGTCGTCCTCACCGGCCTCACCGCCCTCCCTCTTCTCCTCCCCCGGGCAATCGCTTTCGGGCCAGATGTTTCCAAAGCCTGGGCCTCCGCCGGCCTCTGCGTCGCAGCCCTCCTCCTGACCTCCCCAGGCCTTGCCCCCGTCCTCGCCCTTTCCGCTTTCCTCCTCTACCGCCCCAGCCGACACAGCACCCTCTGGCGCGGTCGCGGTTTCTGGCTCTTCCTCATCCTCTCCATCCTCCCCCTCTTTCTCTGGGTCCGCTGGCAATCCCTCCACCACTGGCCCTTCTGGGATTACTCCCTCTGGATCCCCGACCTCCGCATCATCCCCTCCTGGTTCCGCGCAGTGGTCTTTGCCTCTCCGCTCCTCTTTGTCGTCATTCTCTGGGCGGTCCGTGGCCTCTGGCTTCGCCCTACCGCCTCAGCCACCCACTCCCTCATCCTCGCCTACGCCCTCCCGTTAGCCCTCGCCGATTTCTTCTGGCGCTCCCAAACCTCCTGGCCAGACACCGGCTGGCCCGCCTGGCTCGTCTTCGCCTCCATGCTCGCTGGCCATCAATTCGTCGTCAGCCCCCTCCTCCAAACCGAAGACCGCATCAGTTGGCGCACCATCACCCTCGTCCTCGCCGCTCTCCAAAGCGTCTTCCTCGTCAATACCGACTTCGTCCGCGCCGCCGGCCTCCCCTGGTCCTTCGAATCCCGTCTCGACCGCTCCGATTCCCCCTACTTGCATCTCTTCACCCGCGATCCCTCCGGCTCCCAGCGCGGCTGGACCCAAACCGGGCGCCTCGTCGCGGATGTCCTCATCGATACCCAATTGAAATCCCCCCAGGAAGGCCGCTACTTCGTCATCGCCTCCCACTGGCGCCTCGCCGCCGCCCTCAACCAAGCCCTCCCAGCCGACGCCCCCTGCCTCTGGCCCTCCCCCACCCACCCCCGCGTCCACCCCATCCAGAACCCCTCCGACTGGACCCACCCCTTCGCCCACCTCCCCCGCTACGACGCCCGCCAACCCGATGGCTCCAGCCTCTTCGCTCAAAAAGACGCCCTCTATGTCACCGACGACTCCCAGCGCGGTTCCCCTCCCCCCGCCATCCGCTCCGCCTTCACCCGCACCGAACTCCTGACCACCGCCCACGTCGTCCACGCCGGACAACCCGTCCGCCAAATCAAAATCTTCGCTTGCTACGGCTACCAACCGCCCCAGCTTTAGCCCCTTTTTACCGACCCGCCTCATGCCCGTGTCCGACACCTCCTGCCCTGCCCTCTCCATCGTAGTCCCCCTCTACAATGAGCAGGACAACATCGCCGAACTTCAGCAGGAGATCGACCTCGCACTCACCGGCATCGACTACGAACTCGTCCTCGTCGACGACGGCTCCACCGACGCCACCCTCCAGCGCATCCAGCGCGGCCCCCGCGTCCGCGTCCTCGCCTTCGCCCAAAACGCTGGCCAAAGCGCCGCCATGCACGCCGGCATCCATCACGCCCGAGGCCAACTCATCGCCACCCTCGACGGCGACCTCCAAAACGATCCCGCCGACATCCCGGCCATGATCGCCAAACTCGACGAAGCCCCCGGCTACGACCTTGTCTGCGGTTACCGAGCCAAACGCAAAGACACTCCCTTCAAACGCCTCCAAAGCCGCATCGCCAATGCCGTCCGCTCACGCTTCGTCGGTGACGGCGTCCGCGACACAGGCTGCACCCTCAAAATCATGCGCCAGCCCTGTCGTGAAGCCCTCCTCCTCTTCAACGGCATGCACCGCTTCATCCCCGCCCTCATACGCAGCATGGACTTCCGCGTCACCGAAGTCCCCGTCAATCACCGCCCCCGCATCCACGGCGTCAGCAAATACGGCTTCGGCAACCGCGCCCTCCGTGCCACCACCGACATGCTCGGCATCCGCTGGCTCAACAGCCGCCGAGCCCGCTACCAAATCCGCGACAACGCCTAAATAGGCGTCAAGCCTCCACCCGAAACCCCGGCGGCACCCGCCGCCACTCCGGACTCCCTTCCTCCAGGCAATCGCCCAGCCAGCGCGTCATCTCCTGCAGTCCCTCATACTTCTCGCGCAACCGCGAAAGCAGCGTCCAATTCAGCGTCCCCTTCACATGCGGCGGCGTCAACCGCTGCACCCGCAACCGCCCCTGCACCGCATCAAATCGCGCCTCATCCATCAGCCGAATCTCATCCGGCAATGGCAAGCTATCCAACCCCGACTGATCTATCCCCAGCGACACCACCCCCAACCCAAACTCGTGCCCCAGTTGCCGCAACCCATCCACCAGCGCCTCATCCGTCACCGCTTCCGCCAGCACCAACTCCCCCTGCGTCGTCCACCTAGTCGCACTCACCGCCTGAAAAAAATCCGCCGCATACGTCTCCAAACTCGTCCCCAACTTCAGCTGCACCCCCGTCACCCCTACCTCAGGCACCCCCAAATGCCGCCTCAAACGCAGCATCCCCTGATCCAACCTCCTCATCTCACCATCCCCCTCATCCAAGTCCCAATCCGCCACCACCAAATCCGGCACCTCCCAACTCCCCTCCAACTCCGGCACACCACCCGTTCGCCCATTCAACACAAAAGGAAACGACGACCGCGTCAAACACAGCCGCTCATAAATCGCCACCACCCGATCCAGCCGCAACCAGGCCGCCGCCTCCGCATCATCCACCTGCTCAAACCATCCCTGCAACGTCGCATTCACCGCCCCGGGCCGCCGCGTCTGCCGCTGATAATACCCCTGCCCCTGATCCACCTTCGCAATCGGACTCCCCGGATCATACGACAATATGGAAAAGTGATACCGCAGAGTCGCATCACTATACTCCCCCTCCAATTTCAACCGCACCATGCGAATCAACTCCGTCCCCTTGATCGCTTCAGCAGGATCTTTGGGTAGGCATTGCGGCAAAATCAGGCGCAGTTGTTCGCGGAGGTTCATGGATCGATTCGGTTCACAGTGCAGACATCACCTCTCCAGGTCAACATCAAGCCACTTGTCATTGCATTCGCTAATCACTTAATGCGTCCCCCGCAACACAAAGAACCCCACCACCACCAGAATCGGCACCAAAATCGGCAGCGAAAACCGGAAGATGTACCCCAAAAACGAAGGCGTGTGCACCTTCGACTTATCCGCAATCGCCTTCACCATGAAATTCGGCCCGTTCCCAATGTAACTGCCCGCTCCGAAAAACACCGCACCCAGTGAAATCGCAATCACATAGAGCCCCTGCTCCATCGTGAACTTCAGCACATCCGCCACGCTATCCACCGACAACCCCTGCGCCCCCATCGCCGCCGCCAGGAAGGACAAATAAGTCGGCGCATTGTCCAAAAACGCCGATAGCGCCCCGGTCGAAAAATAATACTGCATCGGTGATTCGATCTTCACCAACGTCCCGCTCTGCAGCAATTGCAGCGCCGGAATCATCGTCAAAAAGATCCCCACAAACAAATACCCAACTTCTTTCACTGGCCCAAAATTGAAATCATTCGCCTCATGGACCGCTTTCTTCGTCGTGAAGTAAGATCCCACCGCCGCCAAAATCATCACCAACGCCGGCACCGACAGCAGCCCCGCGATCTTCATTTCCTGCACACTCTTCGGCAAAAACACCGCCCCCAAAACCATCCCCAAAAACACCACGTTGCCCAGCCCCTGGAACAACCAAGTCTCATGCGCCGTCTCCCGATCCCGCACCTCCTTCGGCGCCTTCCTGAAGTTGATCGAATCCATCACAAAAAACGTCCCCAGCAGCAGCGCGCACGCCAGCGCCCAACCCTGCCAGCAATGCTCCATCACCCACCAAAACGGCACCCCTCTCAGGAACCCCAAAAACAACGGCGGATCCCCAATCGGCGTCAAACTCCCCCCCACATTGCTCACCAGGAAAATGAAGAACACCACATGCAGCGACGTGATCCGATACTTGTTCATCCGGATCCAGGGCCGGATCATCAGCATCGACGCCCCCGTCGTCCCGATCACATTCGCCAGCACCGCTCCGATCGCCAAAAAGATCGTATTCACCATCGGCGTCGCCTCCCCCTTCACCCGAATGTTGATCCCTCCCGAGATCACAAACAGCGACCCCACCAGCGCCATGAAACTCACATACTCATTCCCCGCATGCATCAGCGCATGGCCGTCCCCTCTCACAAAATAATAATATAACCCCGCTACCAACCCCAAACCCACCGCCACCTTCGGATAATGATGCTCCCAAAAATGCGGTGCAAACAACGGCATCAACGCAATGCATAGCAGCAAAATCGCAAACGGTGCCATCGTCCACATCGGCGGCAAAGCATGTTCAACGGGATGCGCCGCATCAGCGGTCGCCGCGGCTAGCAAGGGCAAAAACGTCATCATGGCAATCGGGAGCCACCCCCATTCCAGTCCCCACTCCAATTGTCAAGACACAGCCACCACCTCACTCCGCGCCAACACCCTTTCGTTCCCCCAAACAAATCAAATGCCGCTCCCCCCGCACCAGGATCTGCCCCTCACTGAACGCCGGTGAAGCGAACACCTTCTCTCCCAACTCACTCTCCGCCACCAACTCATAGCTCTTCCCCGGCTTCACCACCCGCATCATCCCAAAATCATTGATCAAATACACCTTCCCCTCCGCCACCGCCAACGACGCATGATGCTCCCTAACCCGCTCCGTCCAAAAAATCTCCCCGGTCAGCACATCAAAACAATGCAGCACCCCTGAGTCCGACACACTCAGCAAGTAATCCCCCGCCACCACCGGCGACGGCACATACGCCACCCCCTGATTCGTCCTCCAGACCACATGCGTGTCCGTCACATTGCCCACCCCATCCGGCCGAATCGCCAAAAAATGATGCTCCGGAAATCCCCCCGTCATGAACAACAAACCCGACCCCTCATGATGCACCAGCGACGCCACAAACTGCTCCGTCGGCCCGTCAATCATCCAAATCTCTTTCCCATCCCGCGGATCATAACTCGCCACACACTTCGTCCCACTCAGCACCATCTGCATCCGCCCCGCCAACTCCCGAATCAACGGCACACAGTAACTCCGCGTCTTATTCGGCCTCGCAATCCGCCACTTCTCCACCCCGTCCGTCACCCCCAGCGCCACGATGTAGCCATCCCCATCATGGTCACAGTTCACGATCACTTTGTCCTCAAACAAAATCGGCGAACTGCTGAACCCATGCTTCGAAGCAAACGTCCCCGGCTTCACCTCCCAAACCTTTTTCCCCTCCAAGTCAAACGCCGACACCACCACCGTGTCACCATCCAAAAACGCCGTATACACCCGCTCCCCATCCGTTGCCGGCGTGCTCGACGCGTGACTGTTCAACCGATGCTTCCCCTCCAACGGTGACTTCAACACGACCGACTCCCAAACCACCTTCCCCGAGGCCCGATCCAAACAAATCAACAACCGCTCTTCCGTCCCCGCATCACAACTCACCACATACACCCTGTCCCCCCACACAATCGGCGAAGCATGCCCCTCCCCATGCAACTCCACCTTCCAAGCCACCGTCTCGTCCGTCGCCGCCACCGGAAATCCCGCATCCACCGACCGACCATCCAACCTCGGCCCCCGCCACATCCCCCAGTTCTCCCCCAACGCCAGCGCACCCGCCATCACCCACATCAAACTCACAGAAGTCAAAATTCGCATCCCCAAACAACACCGCTCACTCCCCCAAACTTTCCCCCAACTGGATTCCGCGATTCGAAATCCCTCCAACAATTTCCCCCGGACATTCAGCCCCTACCTCGTCACCCGAAGCCTCATAAACCGCCTCCCCACCGGCACCAAATCCCTCACCACCACCGTCCGACTCCCCCCGACCACACTATCACTCACCGTCTGAGTCACCCCTGCCCCCGATTGCCAAGTCTGCAGGCCATCGCTCACCTCCACCGTGCCCACCGCCCCACTCATCCCCACCGGCAAAATCTGCGTCATCCGCAAGTAGCCCCCCACCACACTCATCGTCACCGGACTCGCACCAGCCTTGCTGGGATCCGTCCCCAAATAGAACTCCACCAAGTTCAGCATCCCATCACCATCCGAATCCGCCACATCATTGGCCGAATTCACCGCCAACCGAATCGCCCCGCCCGGCAGTGCCCCTTGCCGATTCAAATACGTCAAAGTTCCTGTCGCATTCACAAAACTCCCATTCAAAACAAACGTCCCATTCACCGTCAAATTCTTCCCCGCCGTATCCACACTCCCCTGAATCGTCAGATCACCCAGCAGCGTCACCCCCGCATCCAGCACCCACGTCTTCCCTCCCGCGATCACCCCATTCCCATTGCTATCCAGCACCAGCAAAGGAAACGCATGCGTCACCGACTGCGTATCCAAAAAACGCTCCACCACCACCTGATACAACCCCGGCACGGTCGGACTCCCGGCAAATACTCCCGTCGACTCATTCAGCGTCAAACCCGGAACCACATCACTGCTCGCAGCCAATCGAAACTTCGGCTCCACGCTGAACGCACCACTCCTCAAATCACTCACAAACGCCGTATTCACTCCACCATTCCCCACACCAGGAGTCGCCGCGCTCGCATTGCCAATCGTCCATTCACCCACCGCATCCGCCCCCGTGTCCGTATTCCCCGTGTAAAGCGCCGCCCTCGTGCTTCCCACCGCCGCCAACTTCGGATCATACACATTCTCATTGTTCAAAGACAAAGCATCAATCACCTGCCCATTGCTCCGCACCACCAGACTCTCAGCGTTACTGTTGCTCAAACCTCCCCAAGTCCCGCTCCCAAACGCCGATGTGTTGTTGTGCGCAATCACCATCCGACCGTCACTCGCATCCAGATCCTGTGTCGTCGGCAGTCCCGTATCCCGGTCCAATCCATTGTAAATCACAATCAACGTCCCCGCCGGCACCGCACTCCACAGTGCCACACTCCCAAACGTCGCATACGTCCCCTGCCGATCCCCCACCGTGTAACCTCGCAGATCGCTCGTCTGCATCACCAGCATCTCCACCCATTCTTTGCTCGCCCCATTCCCCTGACTGAACTCATTCAAAATCAGCGACCGCCCAAACGTGGTCACATTGCCTACCAGAAACAAATCCGAATCATGGCTGTAAGCCTGCCCCACCCGGCCAAGTCGCGCCGGACGTTGATTCACCGCCACCGTCTCCGTCGTAAACGCCGCCCCCGTCTGAGTCGCCGCCGTCGGTGTGATTCGACACCTCACCAACCGACCCGATAACCCGCCATTCAACGCCAAACTGGAAGTCGTCGCCCCTGCAATGTCGGTGAACGCCACGTTGTTCGATGACTGCTGCCACTGATAAGCCAGCGTGATCGGGTCACTCTCCGGATCACTCGCCGACACCCCACTCACACTCACCGTCTCATCCGTGAACACCATCCCGGACCGGCTCAACGTCGCGCTCCCAATCACCGGCGGCTGGTTCACCGGCCCCACCGTCACCCCATGCACCGTCAACGTCGCCCCCGTCAACGTCCCCGTCGTCCCGCTCGCCAAATCACTCACCCGCAGCGTCCATTGCCCCTGCGAATTCTCACCCCAGTGCCGCACACTCCCAAACTTCCACGCGCTGTAATGATCGTTCGTGTCCGAATGCCGCTCCGCCAATCGACTCACCGTCCCGCTTGGCGAAGTCAAGGTCACCGCCAACTGCCCACGTGAAATATGCAATGCACTGAAGGTCAGCGTCACCTGCTCCACCCTCAAATTCGTCGCAGAAAGATCAAACGTCCGGGTAATCCCTGTCGAGTTGTTATCCGGAATACTCACACTCAAACCCGTCTGCGCACTGGATCGACTCGTCGCCGCCGTCAGGTTCGTCCATGTCGCCGCCCGGGTCACCGCCGCCTGCGCATTGATCATACCCGCGCCATACTTGTGATTGAATGCAAATCCCGCCGCATTCGTCACCCAATCGCTGTCCGTCGCATCCACCTTCGTCGCCGACCGAATCAAGATCTCCTGCACATCCCGCCATCCCAAATTCGGATTCGCCTTCAACATCAACGCCACCACCCCCGCCGCCAACGGTGTCGCCGATGACGTCCCGCCAAAATCATTCGTGTAATCTCGATTGCTCAACTCCCCCGTCACCGTGCTCGTGTTATACCCATTGTTGCCCACCAAATCCGTCGTCACCACCCCCAACGTCCCGCCATTGGAAGGCGCCGTAATCACCAAATTCGCTCCCTGCTCGCTATACGACGCCCGCCTCCCATTGTTGCCCAATGCCCCCACCGCAATCGTGTAAAGGCTGTTCGCATACCCGTCGTAGTTCGAGTTGTCATTCGCCGTCCCCCCATTCCCTCCCGCCCACAAGATCACCGTCCCACGCCCCCCCCGCCC
>CANETF010000030.1 GCA_947440575.1 Verrucomicrobiaceae bacterium | reverse complement strand
AGCCCCACCGCTACCCGATCACTCACTCCCGCCTCTTCCACCACCTCACGCACCGCCTCCACCCCCCGCTTCCACAAATCCCCACGCCTCATCGACGCACTGCGATCCAGCAATACCACCACCGACTCCCCTTCCTCCACCCCTCCTGCCGCACGATCGCGCGAGAACGGACGCGCAAACATCAGCGCCAGCAAAATCAAAATCAAACACCGCGCCAGCAGCAAAAGCCAGTTCTCCAGTCGCCTCCGCCGCGTCGGCTGCCGCTCCGTTTCCTCCAAAAACATCAAGCTGCTAAACGCCACCCGATCCTTCGGCGGCTGCCGCCTCAAGTGCAGCAGAATCGGCACAATCACCGCCGCCGCCCCCGCCAGATACAACGGAAATAACCAACTCATCGCCCACCTCCCGCCACCCTTTTCTTGCCCGCCTTCGCCCCATCACGCCTCGACACAAAATCAAACAACGCCTTCTCCAACGGGGTGTCCGTCGGGCACCACTGATACTCCACCCCCGCCCGCTCACAGCCCAATCGCACCGCATCGCAATGCGCTTTCAACCGCGCCAGATACCCCTCCCTCGCCACCCCCGGATTCACAAACCGCTCCACCCCCGACTCCGCATCCTGAAACACCGCCGACTCCTCAAATCCAAACTCAATCTCCGCCCGGTCCATCAAATGAAACACCACCACATCCTGTCCCATCGCACCCAGCCACAACAACTGCCGCTCCAGCTTGTCCACCGGAGCCAGCAAATCCGAAAACAAACACACCAACCCCTTCTTCGTTAGCAACTCCGACAACTGCGTCATCGACACATCCAGCGCCGTCCCCCCCTCCTGCACCGGCCGCTCCAACTCCAACATCAACCGCCGCAAATGCCCGGGCCGATTCCTCGCCGGCACATGCTCCGCCAGTCCCGATGCAAAGGTCGTCACCCCCACCGCATCCCCCTGCTTCATCAAAAACAACGCCAGCGTCGCCGCCAAGGTCGCCGCGTAATCCGCCTTCGTCATCCCCCCCGCACTGCCAAATTTCATCGACCGACTGTGATCCACCACCAACTGGCACCGCAGGTTCGTCTCATCCTCAAACTTCTTCACAAAGTATCGCCCGCTCCGCCCAGCCAACTTCCAGTCAATGTGCCGCGGATCATCCCCCCGCACATACGGACGATACTCGCTGAACTCCACTGAGAACCCATGATACGGACTCCGGTGCAACCCCTTCCACATCCCCTCCATCACCACCTTCGCCCGCAACTCCAGCGACCGAATGCGCATCAACGCCGCCGGATCTACAAAACTCGATGCACTCGATTCCCCTGCCACGGACCCCATCTTGCCGCTCACACCGCTCCACAGCAAGCCCCAAGTGACTTCGCCAAACACCCCGCTCGACTTCCCGTCAAAGCCCGCTTAAAAAAACGAATCTCCTCTAGCATCATGCCGCCCCCACGCCGCCAACGTCCCAACTCAAAGCCCCCACCGCGCCCCCACGGCCCCCGCCGACCCGCCGCCGACACCTCTTGGGACAAATCCGCCGCCTGGTATGACCGCCTCATCGGCGAAAAAGGCTCCGACCTCTATCAGCAAGTCGTCATCCCACGCTCACTTGCTCTCCTCAACCCCGCCAAAGACGAAACCCACCTCGACCTCGGCTGCGGCCAGGGCGTCTTCACCCGCGCCGTTGCCGCCAAAGGCGCCCGCGCCACCGGCATTGACGCCGCCCCCACCCTCATCGACAAAGCCCGCACCTACCCCGGCCCCCGCTGCCGCTTCCTCGTTCGCGACGCCGCCGCCCTCCACGACCTCGGTCCCTTCGACTCCGCCTCCGCCATCCTCTGCCTCCAAAACATCGAGCACCTCCCCGAAACCGCCGCCACCACCGCCGCCATCCTCCGTCCGGGCGGACGCTTCCTCTGGACCCTCAATCACCCCTGCTTCCGCATCCCCCGCCAAACCGCCTGGGGCTTCGATGAAGAACGCAAAATCCAATACCGCCGCCTCGACGCCTACACCAGCCCCCTCACCATCCCCATCATCATGCACCCGGGCCAGAAGGAGAGCGAAAACACCGTCTCCTTCCATCGCAGCCTCGAAGAACTCATGAAAGCCGGGTTCGACGCCGGCCTCCGCCTCCGCGGCTTCGAAGAATGGCACTCCCACAAACAAAGCCAGCCCGGCCCCCGAGCCCGCGCCGAAAACCGCGCCCGCAACGAATTCCCCCTCTTCCTCGCCCTCCTCTGGGAGAAGCCCGGATCGTTCACTCCACCAGCTTCGGCCGCTGCCACCGCCCCGCAAAAGGCATCACCAGCACCACGGCCAAAATGATCCCCGCCCCCAGGTAGAATCCCGGACTCATCTTCTCCGACTCCCCGAAAAACAGCAGCGCCAGCACGATCCCATACACCGGCTCCATGTTGTAAATCACGTTCACCGTGAACATCGATAACCGAGTCAACGCGTCAATGTACCCCAGGTAAGCCCCCACCGTGCACACCCAGGCCAGCATGATCAGCCAGCCCCAGTCCGCCCACACCGGCCACTGCAATCCCCCCGCCTCCCCCATCCAAGGCAGCACCATCAGCACACCCAGTGTCGCCCCCGTCAGTTGATAAAACCCAATCACCGACCCCGGCAAACGACCCACCACCTGCTTCGTCAGCACCGCATAAACCGCGGCAAAAATCGCGCCGATCAACCCCACGGTGAATCCCCACCAGTGACTGAACTCCACCTGATAGATCAACCACACCGCCCCCACCATCACCACACCCACCAGCAACTCCACCCAACTCCATCGACGCGTTCCATTCACCAGCGGCTCGATCAAAGAACACCAAAGCATCGCCGTCGGCATCGCCGCCAAACAAACCGAAACCGTCGCCAACCGCGCCGACAAAAAGAACAGCACCCAGTGCCAGCCCAACAAACACCCCACCGCCATCAACCGCATCGCCCGCCCCTTGTCCGACCACAACTCCTCCCCCCTCATCAAAGCCAGCAACCCAAACCCCAACGCCGCCAACCCCGAACGCCAAATCACCAAGTCCACCGGCGGCAAGTCAATCCATCGACCCAAAATCGCCGTAAATCCCCACGCCAACACCACCAAATGTATCTGCAAATAATCCCGCACTCCCCCACCCATACCCATTCCCCGCCCACCCTCAACCAACGATTCTTTGTCCGCTCACAAGCCCCCTCCGATCGCCTCGTCCGAACTCATCACACCACCCGCAGCCGATACCTCCCCGCCTCCTCATCCACCACCACCGCCGCCCCATACACCGCGCTCAGCGCCTCACTCGTCAGCACCTCCTGCTTCCGGCCCGCCCGAAAATGCAGCCCGTCCTTCATCAAAAGCACATGACTCACCCCGTCCAAAATCTCCTCCACATGATGCGTCACCAGCACCAACGCGGGCGATCTATCCCCATCCATCAGCTCCTGCAACCACCTCAAAAACCGCTCCCTCGCCACCGGATCCAGCCCCGCACACGGCTCATCCAAAATCAAAATCTCAAACCGTGACATCAACGCCCGGCAAATCAGCACCTTCTGCTTCTCCCCCTGCGACAACGGCCCCCAATACGCATCCCGCAGATACAAACACCCCACCCGCTCCAACAACGCCTCCGCCTCCTCGACCAACGCCGGATTGCCATCGCCTCCCAAATTCAGCATCGCCTCCCGTCCGCTCACCACCGCGTCAATGACCCGCTCTCCCTCTTCCAAAAACGTCGTCAGCGTGTTCGTCACCAACCCCACCCGCTTCCGCACCTCACGCCAGTCCGTCCTTCCAAAAACCGCATCCCCCAGCGCAATCGAACCCGCCGTCGCCGCATCATAACCCGTGATCAAATTGATCAGCGACGTCTTCCCGCACCCGTTTGGCCCCAGCAAACACCAGTGCTCTCCCCGCCCCACCGTCCAGTCCACCCCCTTCAAAATCTCCCGTCCCCGACGAAACACCAGCCCCTGCACTCTCAGCGCCGGTGTGCGCTTCGTCTCCGCTCCATTCACTTCTGCATTGTTCGATCCCATCCCGCCCTATCGCCTCAAGACCCCGGCGCCTCAATCCCCGGATCAATTTTTTTCAAGGCCTTCCACAAATCAGGACTCTGCGGATGCCCAAAAAACTGCACCTTCCCATCCGGCGTCACCAGCACCATCGCCGGGATCGACTTGATCTCCAGCACCGTCGAATACGGCCGGTCTTCCGGCTCCACCAGCCAGGGCATCTTCATATCCTTCTCCCGCCGCACCTAGTCCGCCACCGCCTCCGCATTCTCACTGTCCGTGTTCATCGCCACCACCACCACCCCCTGCTTGCCCAACAACTCCCCCTTCTTCCGCAACTCCGGCATCAGCGCCATGCACGGCCCGCACCACGACGCCCAAAAATCCAACAGCAGCGCCTTCCCGCCTCCCAACTGATCCTTCAACGTCGTCGCCTCCCCCTGCGAACTCGTCAGCACCACCTCGAGATCCAGTTTCATCGAATCCATCTTCTTCTCCCGCCGCATCGACTCCACCGCCTGCGCAAACATCTGCGCCGAGGTCGGATTCTGCCAAAACGCCTCCGTGATGTGCTTCTTAAACGCCTCCTCATCCCCCTGCTCCCGCGCCATCAACGCCTTCACATAACTCACCAGCCCCAGCAACTCCTCCACCGTCGGGATCCCCGCCGAAAGCTTCGGGTCAAACCGCCTCGCCAGCGACTCCAACTCCGGCAGCAACGTCGAAAGCATCCCCACATCCCCCCGCCTCAATCCCCACACCAACTGCGCCTCCAGCATCACCTGCTCCCCCAGCCCCGCCTTCCCCGCCTCCTCCAGCGCTTTCGCCATCTCTTCCACCGAATTCTCCGGATTGAACAACTGCTGCAGCTTCTCCCGCTGCTCCGGCGTCACCGCCCCTCCTGCCGCCGGCGACCCCTGGGCCAAAGCTCCCTCGAGGCCCAACGCCATCATCGTCAACCCGATCAAAAACAGTTTCATCCTACCACCAACGCCACCGCCACCCCCTTCGTGCCTCTTTTTTCAAGATTTCATCCTGCCGCCGCAGCCTCAGCCGCCGCCTTCGCCTCAAAATTGGCCCGCGCCAGCTTCCTCGCCGCCCCCACAATCACCGGACATGGCTCGATGCAAACCAGCGGCACACACGTCGCCCCCGCCCGCTCATTCGCATACCCCACCTCAGCCCCCGTCTTCTCCGCTGCCACCTCCGACAGTGGCACCCCCTCGTTCAATGGCCAAACAATCCGCCGCAAACACTTCCCACCCCCGCACTCCTTCACCGCCATCGCCGGAATCTGCTCATCCGTCACGCCGTTGCTGAAACGATACATCCCCGTCTGCCGCCCCAAATACTGCCTCAACGGTGTCCCCTTCACCTCGCCCGCCTCCATTCCCATCCAAACCCCCAACGCCGCAGGATACAGATAATCCAGCGCCCGCCGCACCGCCGCCACATCCGCCAAATCCAGTCGCCACCCGCCCTTCATCGTCGGTGCCGAGTGAATCGCCCGAAACTTCCCCTCCTCCGTGTTGCGCGCGATCAACCGAGCATCCTCCGCCCGCCCCCAGCGCTCCCAATCCCCCGCCCCACTCGCCACAGCCGCCGCATCCTTCACATGCGTGACCACCCAACCCCCATCGCCATTCGCCTGAATCAAAGCCTCACCCACCTGCACACTCCCCTCAGCCAGCATCCCCGCCAACTTCGCCTCCATCGCCGATCCCCTCACTTCCCCGGTCGGAACCTCAATCCCATGCTTCGCATTGAAATCCGCCACCTGATCCAAAATCACCGCCGCCAGCAACGGCTCCGTCCCGATCGCATTGCTGTAAAAAAGCTGCCTCCCATGCAGCGCATGCGGATTGTTCCCAAAACTCCCCCCCTCGCTCAGCGCCGCCCCCGTCTCCTCCATGATCCCCAATAGCACCGGAATGTCCTGGTAACTGTGCAACCCGTCCGCAATGAAAAACGGCACCACCACCACATTCGGCGACGTCGTCATCTGCGCCCACTCCGCCACCAGCGGCGCCTGCTCCATGTAAGCATCCACCACCTCTGCAAACCCGTGCCCACCCTCGCGAATCAGCTTCACCTGATCCTGAATCGCCTTGGTCGAATTCTCATTCAGACTCGTCCCGTGCCCCACGATCACCAAACTCGTCTCCCCCCTCGGCACCCCCGGCGCGATCTCATCCGCCCGCTGCAACAGCAACCGCATCATGTTCGCGTGAATCCCCACCGGATCACAATAGTAGATCGTCTTCGTCCCCCGCCGCGTCACCGGACCCTCCAACCGCAACTCCCTCGGCAGCACCTCCTGGCAAAAATACCCCTCACTGATGAAGTTCGGCACAATGTAAATCACCTCGCTCTCCACCATCTCGAACACCTCCCGCATGTTCGGCTCCTCCTTCCAAAAACAACACACCACCTCCGCAAACAACCCCAAACTCCGTATCGCATCCGCATGCTCATAAGTCGGCGCGCTCGAGTCCGGATTCATCGTCGAGCCATGCCCCACAATGATCAATGCAGCATGCGGGTTCGGAGAAAGGGTCACATCAGCCATAAAAGAAAAACAATACGCCCCCACCCAACACTCGGACCACCCCCACTTCAACAAATCTCAAGGTGGGGCAAGCCGCAGGCAAACAACACTCCCCGCCAAACTCCCACCAAACATCGCCCCCCGTGGGGCAAGCCGCTGGCTTGCCCGCCCCTCACTCCACCACAATCCCATGCCAATACGCAAACTCCCAGTTCCACCCACTCGCATGCGCCTCCAGCCGCACCGTCACCTCCTGCCCCTCAAACCCCTTCAAATCCACCTCCACCCGCTTCCACCGCGGCTTCTCAGCATCCACCGCCACCTCCTTCACCACCTTCCCATTCACCACCGCCTTCATCACCCAATCCCCCCGATCATCCGCCGCCACATCCACCGCCAACTTCGTCTTCCCCGCCTCCACCTTCCACACCTGCTCAAAACTCGCCGGCGTCTTCTTGTCCGCGAACGGATGCACCACTAGCACGTTCGTCTTCCCGTGATACTCCGCCCGCTTCACAGGCGTCTGCTCAAAATCCGGTGCCGACACCTTCCACGCCGGGTTCCACAAACTCACACTCTCCCAATCAATCGCCCGCCAGTTCGGCTTCGTCGGCTTCTTGACCGCCTCACCCTCCACCCCATGTATCAACCGCTGCTTCTTCTCCTCCGTCAGCGGCCCCTCCTCCGGCGGCGCTAGCACATACCAGATCAAATCCCGAAACGCCGCATCCGTCAGATTCCCAAATCCCATCGGCATCAAGCTCTGCTTCGTGTTCGTGAGCGACGCAATCTGATCCCTCGCCACCACCTGCGCCGCCCCCCCGGCCCCCATCAACTTCACATGCCCCGGTGTGTCCTCCACCACCCGACCCGCCAACGTCCGCCCGTCCTTCGTCGACACCATGAAATTCTCGTAGCCATTCCCAATGATCTGATTCGGATCAATCACGTTCGCCAGCAGCGCATCCAGATTGCTCCGCCCGCTGCCAATCAAATCCGGACCCACCTTCTGTCCGCCACCATGAAACTCGTGACACACCATGCACGTCACCGTGAACATCAACTTCCCGTTCGCCAAATCCGGTTCGCCCGTCAGCACCGCCGCCTTCTTCAGCCCAATCAATGACTTCACATCCTCCGACGAATCCTTCCACGCTCCCAATACCTTGAACGCCTGATCCCGGATCGCCTTGTCCTTACTCGTCGCCAGCGCCCGCCGCACCGGCACCGGAAACCCGCTCGCACTCACCGTGCCCTTCGCAATCGCATCCAGCATTGCCCGAGTCCAATCCCCGCGCCCCCCCAAGGCCTCCAGCGCCGCCAACCGCACATCAATCACCTTGGACGCCGCCAAACCCACCAACGGCTCCACAAACCCATCCCCACCCAGGTCCGCCACCGCCCGAATCGCCGCTACCGCCAAAGCCACCGGCGTCCCCTCCTTCAGCAGCGGCTTCACCCCCTCCCGCACCAAATCCGTCTTCACCATCCGCAGCGACTGCAACACCGCCACCCGCTCCGCCTCCGACTTATTCTCATCCACCAGCGACCCAATCATCTCCCGCACCGCCGCCTCATCCCCCCACAACACCGCCAAAGTCTGCGCCCCCTTCCGCACCTCCGCATTCCCCGACGCCCGCCACTTCGCCAGACTCGCCGACACATCCTTCCCCGGCTTGATCACCCCACCCTCCTGCCCCTTCACTAACCCCTCCAAAGCATGAGCCAACAACACCTCATGCCCCGCAATCGCCTCACAAAACCCCACCGCCAAATCCAAATGCTCCACCTTCCGCGTGTCACACAACCGCCGCATCGCCTTAAACGATAGCATGTGTGAAAGGGGTTGACTCGTCGGAGCGCTTTCGGCGAATCGTTCGAAAAGTTTCGCCTCCCAACTGATGTGTTCTGGATTCCCAAACAGGGGCTCCATCGCCATCCAAATCGCGAACGGCAACAAAAGGTCTCCGGGCTGAATGGGTGCCTTCATGAAGCTAGCAATCGCCTCTTCATCACATTCGTGATACTGAAGAGGCAGATGCTCTTGCCTCGTCATCCACATCGGCATGTTCAATCGGGGTAAATGCATGAACCTCCACGCATTTGCTGCTGCCAAGCGAACCATCGGATCAGGGTCACTAGCAAGCTTAGCTGCCTGATCCACAACCCCCGCCAAACCATCGGTTTTGTCTGCCCGAACTTCTGCCAGGTAGCGTATCGCCCAGGTTCGCATCACGGGGTCCCTGTCATTCAGCAAACCTCTACAAGCATCTTCAATGGGCGTTTGCCCCCCTTCAATATCGTCACTAGCAATTTGGGTGAGAATCGTCAGAGCAGATAATCTCTTATCACTATTCTCCGTCGAAGCGATAATCCCGGAGAGCATCTGGTAAATGGCGTTTGCCGCCAAAGCTTTTCCGTTTTCCGGCAATCCAATAAACTCTTTCTCCACCAAAATCCGCCGCGCCATCCGCCGCACCCAGTTATTCGAATCCCCCAACCTCTCCACCAACGCCCCCGTCGACAACTTCTTCAAATCCATCTCCCCCGTCGCTAGCGAACCCCGTTCTGTAGTCCCGCCTTGAGGCGGCTCCCCGCTGCCCTTCCCAGCACCAGATCCCCCCGAATACACCACCCGCCAAATCCGCCCCCGCTCCCGATCCACCCCCTCCGGATTCGCCTTCGCATTCTGATAACACGGATACTTGTCACACCAGTCCATCACCCACAAAAACCCATCCGGCCCCGTCTGAGTGCTCACCGGCCGAAACCACCCATCGTTCGCCCGCAAAAAATCCCGCCTCGGCTCGCACTTGAACGTCGCCCCCACCGGCGTCAGCACCTCCTCATGGATCGCATTGTCATGAATGTTGCCAATGAACGCATGCCCATGCGTGTCCGCCGGATACCGCCCCCCCTGATAAATCTGAATCCCCGCATACGCCGCCCGGAAATGCTTGTGCTTCACAATGCTCGGCAGCAACTCATACGCATACGGATTCTCCGGCGCCCCGCCCTGCCGCACATAAATCCCCCCGGGAGCCATGTGGAAAAAGTGATCGATCACACACGCGCTCACAAAAAAGTTCCCCGCCGCGTCATAGTCGCACCCCCACGGATTGCTCGTCCCATCCGCAAACACCTCAAACTCCCACTCGGCCTCCTTCTCCCGACTCTTCGGCCGCGCCCGCCCAATCCCCGCATCAAACTTGAACCCCTCGCTCTCCGGCTTCCCCGGACTCCGCACCTTGCTGTTCGTAAAAACCCCGTGCGTCAGGTACAACCACCCATCCGGCCCCCAGGTGAAGCTGTTCACCAACTCATGCGTGTCCTCCCGCCCAAACCCCGTCAACACCACCCGCCACGCCTCCGGCTTGTCATCCCCGTCCGCATCCTTGAAGTGAATCAAATGCGGCTGTTGCCCCACATAAATCCCATCGTCCCCGCACAAAATCGCACTCGCCAAATTCAGCCCCTCCACAAACACCGTCCGCTTGTCAGCCTCCCCATCGTGATCCGTGTCCTCCAGAATGATCACCCGATCCCGCGGCACCTTCTCATCCATCTTCGGCATCGTCTGATACCCGTCATCCTTCACCTCACCCCCAAACGGCGCCGGATGCGGCGACCCCTCCGGATACTCATACGCCTCCACCACCCACAGCCGACCCCGATGATCCCACGTCATCGCCACTGGATTTTGAACCATCGGCTCATGCGCAAAACACCGCACCTCATACCCCTCCGGCACACTCATCTTCTTCCGCGCCTCCTCCGGCGTCGGACAAACCGTCTGCGCCTCCTTCCGCTCCCCCTCAATCTCCGGATTCACCGCAAACAGCGATGCCCCGAAAGCAAACCCCACCAAAATCAAAAACAAACGTGCCATCAGATCAAAACGTCCAACCCAACCCAATTCTCTTCCTCCAAGCAAGACAACTTTTATGAACAATCTGCCATCCCCAAATAACCTCTTTGCTCCTCCGTGCCCTCTGTGGTGACCCCACCCCCGCCGACTTCATTGGACAAACCCCCGCTCCCATAGCAGCATCCCCCAGCGTCACTCCTGCCATGACTGCCGAGTATCCTCCCCTAGCCGCCCCTCCCCCAAAGGCCGGCCTGCGCCATCGCTTCGGCTCCAGCGGCATCGCTCTCCTCCTCGCTCTCCTCGTCGTCACCGGCCTCTGCCTCCACCACTCCCTCGACGGCCCCAAACCCTGGGGCAAAGAAGTCACCAAACGCCTCGCCGATGGCAAAGACCTCCGCGCCAAAGAACACGGCATCATCGGTGTCTGGTGGGGTTGCACCATCAGCGCCGCCCTCGGCAGCCTCCTCCTCCTGACCTCTCCCCTCTGGATGCCCGGCGGTCGCAACGCCCCTCGTCGCCCCGGCCTCCCCCCATCCCACTCCGGTCCCGCCTTCCACCTCATCCTCTTAATGATCCTCACCGGGGCCGTCGTGATCCGTGCCCCCGAACTCACCCACAGCCTCTGGAATGACGAGGAATACGCCCTCCGTCGCTACTTCCACGGTGAGCAAGTCGTTCAGCCCGACAACTCCCTCGCCTTCGAAAGAGTCACCTGGGACGAAACCCTGTTCCACAACTTCAACGGCAACAACCACCTCCTCCAGTCCACCCTCGCACGCCTCACCCTCGACGCCTGGCAATTCCTGCGCGGCAAACCCGACGATGCCTTCAGCGAGGCCGTCATCCGCTTCCCCTCCTTCGTCGCCGGCATCTTCACCATCATCATGATCGCCCTCGCCGGTGTCGAAATGCGCAAACCCTCCATCGGCCTCGGCGCCGCCGCTCTATTGACCCTCCACCCCTGGCACGTCCGCTACGCCGTCGAAGCCCGAGGCTATTCCTTGATGCTCTTCTTCATCATGGTCGCTCTACTGGCCCTCCTGCACGCCCTTCGCCGAGACAAAGTCAGCTCCTGGCTCCTCTTCGCCCTCGCCCAAGCCTCCTTCCTCCTCTGCTTCGCCGGTTCCCTCTACGTTGCCGTTGCCCTCAACCTCCTCGCCCTCTGGGAAATCCTCCGCCGCCGCGAATACCGCCGCCTCCGCACCCTCATCGGCTTCAACCTCCTCGCCGCCATCCCCGTCCTCATCTGGATGCTTCCCTCTGTCCCTCAGTTGATCGATTTCCTCAGCCGCGAAAAAGTCCTCAACACCCCCATCGGTGTCGAATGGGCGCGCGACATCGGCAGCCACCTCGCCGCCGGCATCCTCTACGCCAACCCCCTCCCCGACCTCCATCTCGGCACCAGTTGGGTGGCTCAACAAGTCTCCCCCTCCTGGATCCCGCTCCTCGGCTACACGTTGCCCATCCTCGCTTTCTCCGGCTTCTTCATGGCCCTCATCAGCCCTCCTTCATCCCGCCTCTTCATCTGGGTCCCCCTCCTCGGCGGTCTCTTCGCCATCGCTCACAACATCGCTTCCGGGCAGTCCATGCTCTCCTGGTATCTCCTCTACCTCCTGCTCCCTCTCTGCCTCGCCATCCCCCTCGCCTGTCACGCCCTCCTACCCTGGTCAGATCGCACCGCCCCCGGTGCCATTATGCTCCTCGTCGCTCTCTTCGGCATCACCACCAAAGACGCCCGCTCCCGCTTCGTCGAACACGACCGCCAACCCATCCGCGACGCTGTCGCCAGCTACCGTGAACAATACCCCGAAGCCATCGCCATCACCTTCGGCGTCAGCGACCGCCAACTCCACAGCTACGACCCCCGCGCCGTCGTCGTCGAAAAACCCGAGCAACTCGAAGCCCTCATCCGCCTCGCTCGCGAAGACAAACGCCCCCTCATGGCCGTCATCTGCGGCGGCGCAACCACCCAGGAGCGCCTCCCCGAACTCACCCAACGCGTCACCTCCAGCGGCGACTTCAAATCCCACGCCCAACTCCCCGGCCTCGAAGCCATGTTCAGCTACCAGATTTGGCGGCTGAATCGTTAGAGCATTTTAAGAAAAGAAGTGTCCGTTGATCTGGGAGCGCCGGAGGTGGTCATGGGCTTTTGGCTGCGCAGGGGCATATGAGGACGTACGTCCCTAGCTGACAACGGCCCACCATCGCCTCCGCCGCCCCAGAGGAGCGGTTACAGCTTTTCTTAAAGTGCTCCAGCCTTCCCGGCAGCCACACGCCGGTGCTGCTTGAAAAACTTCGCAATCACCTCCGGCGCTCCCTTCGGATACTCATGCCCCCCGGGATGAATCGCCGTCACCACCGGCATCCCGATCGCTGACGGATACAACGTGCAGTTCGCATCCTGATCCCACGCCACCCCCGGCCCGCATTCATTCAGGACCCGCAAAGCCTCCATCATTCGTTTCTGCCAGCTATACTTCACCAGCGGATCCCCCTCCCCCGCCACATGAATCACCGGCTTCGGCTTCAGCCGTCCCCCACTCTTGCTCGCCGCCGACCCCGATGGCCCCATGGCCGCAAACAACTCCCCCCGCTCCGCCCACAGCAAATACGTGAACCCACCCCCATTCGAATGCCCCATCGCATACACCCGATCCTCATCCACCGCCTGCTCTGCCCTCAACGTCGCAAACACCGCATCAAAAAACTTCAAATCCCGGTCCCCTTGGTCACCCGCCCCCGACTGCCACCCGTTCTTCTTCCCCTCCGGATCCGTCAACTTCCCCGGCGTCGGCAACCCCTGCATGCACACCACCAGCGCCTCCGGCCAAACCTCATTCATCCGGAAACTCCGCGTCGAATTCCGCATGTTCCCCCCATGCCCATGAAACGCAAACACCACCGGCATCCGCTCTCCCGCCTTCACCTCCGGCACATGCACCAGCGCCTCCCGCCTCACCCCGTCCACCATCCAATCCTTCAACACCCACGCCTCAGCCCCCTGAACGCACGAACAGAGCAAACAACCAATAACAAAAGCGTAGAGTTTTAGCATCCCGCTAAAACCCCACCCACCCCGCAAAAGTTGCATCCTCGTTTAAGCCAGTGACGGCACCATCACATTCGGATCAGTCTCCGCCGCATAATCCACTCCCTCCAGACCAAACCCAAACAACCGCAAAAAGCTCTTCTGATATCCCTCAAAATCCGCCAACTCCGCCAGATTCTCCGTCGTCACTTCCTTCCACCGCTGACCCACCAGAGCCTGCACATCCTCAGCCATCTCCCAGTCATCCAAACGAATCCTCCCCGCCTCATCCGGCTGCGCATCTTTCCCCAACCGATCCCGGAACAACCGGTCCATCTGCTCAATGCAATCCTCATGACTGCCCGCCGCCTTCATCACCTTGTAAAGCAGTGAGATATACAGCGGCACCACCGGAATCGCCGAACTCGCCTGCGTCACCAGAGCCTTGTTCACCGAAACCCACGCCTTCCCGCCCAACGCCGCCAACTTCCCGTCCAGCACCCGCTGAACCCGCTCCAAATCCTCTTTCGCCAACCCAATCGTCCCATTCTTATAAATCGGCCAAGTCACCTCCGGCCCAATGTACGAATAAGACACCGTCTGCACGCCCGGCGCCAGCACACCCGCCCCCAGCAACGCATCAATCCACATCTCCCAGTCTTCACCACCCATCACCGCCACCGTCTGCGCAATGTCATCCCCCTGCACCGGCTCGATGCTCACCTCATTCACCACCCCCGTCGTCGTGTTCAGATTCTTGTCCTCAAATGTCTCACCCACCGGCTTCAACACCGACTTGAAAACCTCCCCCGTCTTCGGATGCGTCCGCCTTGGCGACGCCAAACTGTAAATCACACAATCTACCTGCCCCAGATCCGCCTTGATCGCCTCAATCACCGTCGCCTTCATCTCATCCGAAAACGCATCCCCATTGAACGACCGCGCATAAAGCCCTGCCGCCGCCGCCTCTTTCTCAAACGCCGCCGAATTGTACCATCCCGCCGTCCCGCAGCGATCACTCTCCGCCGGCTTCTCAAAAAACACCCCCATCGTCGCCGCATTCGACCCAAACGCCGCCGCGATCCGCGACGACAACCCATACCCAGTCGAAGACCCAATCACGAGCACCTTCTTCGGCCCGTTCTCAATCACCCCCCGCCCCTTCACCACCGCAATCTGATCCGCCACATGCTTCGCACACCCCTCAGGATGAGCCGTCGTACAAATAAAGCCTCTAATTTTGGGAACAATGATCATAATGTCCCCGAGCGTTACCAACACCCGCCCCCTTCGCAACCCCTTTTCACACCCCACCAACGCTCAAACCACTGTCCACCATCCGAGAACAGCGAACCTCGAACCGTAAACCGCGCAAAGCGCCCCGATTCCTCTTTTGCCTCCCGCCCATTCCTGGTCTAGGCTACCCTTTCCGCCATGTTCTCCCTCCTCACCGACAAACTCGAAGACGCCTTCAAAAAGCTGCGTGGACTCGGCCGCATCAGCGAGTCGAACATCACCGACGCCATGAAGGACATCCGCCTCGCCCTCCTCGAGGCCGACGTCGATTTCCAAGTCACCAAAGACCTCCTCGAAGCCGTCAAAACCGCTGCCATGGGCGAGGAAGTCCTCCGCTCCGTCTCCCCCGGCCAGCAAATCGTCAAAATCTTCAACGACGAACTCGTCAAAATCCTCGGCGGCGGCTCCTCCGCCCTGAATCTCGAGCCACCCCAGCGCATCCTCATGGTCGGCCTCAACGGCGCCGGTAAAACCACCACCTCCGCCAAGCTCGCCAACTGGCTCAAAAAACAGGGCAAACGCCCCGTCCTCATCGCCCTCGACCTCTATCGCCCCGCCGCCATCAAGCAGCTCCAGGTCCTCGGAGACTCTCTCAACACCCCCGTCTGGGCCCCCGCCCCCGGCGAAACCGATCCCGTCCGCGCCGCCAAAGCCGCCCTCGAGTGGCTCGCGCAGCAAGGCTCCGCCGTCGCCATCTTCGACACCGCCGGCCGCCAGGACCTCGACAGCAGCCTCATCGACGAACTCAAAAAAGTCGCCTCCCTGGTCCAACCCTCCGAGACCCTCCTCGTCGCCGACGCCGCCACCGGCCAGCAAGCCGTCTCCGTCGCCAAGACCTTCAACGAAGCCATCGGCGTCACCGGCCTCATCATGACCAAATTGGATGGCGACGCCCGCGGCGGTGCCCTCCTCTCCATGCGCCAGGTCACCGGCTGCCCCGTCAAATTCCTCGGCATCGGGGAAAAGGTTGAGCAACTCGAAGTCTTCCACCCCGACCGCATGGCCCAGCGCATCCTCGGCATGGGCGACGTCGTCTCCCTCGTCGAAAAAGCTGCCGAAGAAATCGATGAGAAAGAGGCCCTCCGAATGGCCAAGCGCTTCGAGGAAGCCAAGTTCGACTTCAACGACTTCCTCTCCCAGATGCGCTTCATGAAAAAGCTCGGACCCCTCGAGGGCATCCTCGGCATGATCCCCGGCATGAGCAAAATGAAGGAACTCGGCGGCGCCGTAAACGACAAACGCATGAAGCACGTCGAGGCCATGGTCCTCTCCATGACCCCCGCCGAACGCTCCAAACCCGACCTCCTCAACGGCTCCCGCCGCAAACGCATCGCCAACGGCTCCGGCCGCCCCGTCATGGAAGTCAACCAGCTCATCAAGCAGTTCGACATGATGCGCGGCCTCATGAAAAACAAAGGCGCCATGGCCCAACTCGCCGGCGGCCTCTTCGGAGGCGGCGCCCCCGGCGGCAAAATGCCCGGTGGCATGCCCGGTATGGGTGGCATGGGTATGCCTGGAATGCCCGGTTTCCCCGGCATGAAAGGCGGCCGCCCCAAACTCGGCGGCAGCAAATTCAAACGCCCCCGTCTCGGCGGCTAGCCCCACTCCCCGATCCACATTTTCCACTCCGCAATCCGAAATCCGAAATCCGAAATTCAAGTGTCCTCCTCCCAGCCCCCCTTCCGCATCGGCGTCGCCGGCTGCGGCGCCATCGGCCGCAACCACGTCCGCATCATGGCCGAACTCGCCGCCAACAGTGACGGCCGTCTCCTCTTCGCCGGCATCCACGACGCCGACACCGCCCGCGCCGAAGAACTCGCCGCCCAATACCAAGTCCCCGTCATCCCCGACCTGAACACCTTCGCCGACGCCGTGGACGCCGCCACCGTCGCCGTCCCCACCATCTACCATCGCCCCGTCGGCGAAATCCTCCTCGCCAAAGGCCGCCACGTCCTTGTCGAAAAACCCATCACCGAAAGCTACGCCGAGGCCCAACTCCTCATCAACCTCGCCCAGGCCAACAACGCCATCCTCCAAGTCGGCCATATCGAACGCTTCAACCCCGTCCTCCGCCAACTCGAAGAGCGCCTGAACGCCCCCCGCTTCATCGAAACCCACCGCCTCTCCCCCTTCCCCAGTCGCAGCATCGACATCGGCGTCGTGCTCGATCTCATGATCCACGACATCGAAATCGTCCTCCACTTGGTGAAGAGCCCCCTCATCGATGTCGACGCCGTCGGCATCCCTGTCCTCATGCAGCGCGAGGACATCGCCAACGCTCGCCTCAAATTCGAAAACGGCTGCATCGCCAACCTCACCACCTCCCGCGTCAGCCCCGAGAAAATGCGCAAAATCCGCGTCTTCCAGTCCGACTGCTACCTCTCCCTCGACTACCAGGACCAAAGCGGCTGGATCTACCGCAAAGACGGCCACCAGATCATTCGCGAAGCCGTCGAAATCGAAAAAGACGAACCCCTCAAACTCGAAATCGCCGCCTTCATCGAGTGCGCCCGCCAAGGCAAACGTCCCGTCGTCTCCGGCCAGGAAGGCGCCGAAGCCCTCCGCATCGCCCTCCAAATCACTGATCAAATCGAACGCAACGCCTCCCTCGCCTCCAAGGCATGAGCCGACTCTTCTTCATCGCCGGCGAACTGAGCGGTGACACCCACGGCTCAGGCCTCATCCAGGCCCTCCGCGACCTCCATCCCGACACCCAGTTCAGCGGCCTCGGTGGCCCCAAAATGAAAGCCGCCGGTGGTCCCGACATCACCGATTGGGTCGAGACCGCCGGCGTCGTCGGCCTCTGGGAGGTCCTCAAAATGTACGGCTACTTCAAGCAGCGCTTCAACGAAACCGTCGCCGCTGTCCTCACCACCAAACCCGACGCCGTCATCTTTGTCGACTACCCCGGCTTCAACCTCCGCATCGCCAAAGCCCTCCGTGAAAACGGCTACTCCGGCAAGCTCATCTACTACATCAGCCCCCAGGTCTGGGCCTGGAAAAAAGGCCGCGTCAAGGTCATGGCCCGCGTCCTCGACCTGATGATCTGCATCTTCCCCTTCGAAAAACCCTTTTACGAAGCCAGCGGCCTCCCCACAGAGTTCGGCGGCCATCCCATGGTCGATCGCACCGCCCAACTCCGCCACACCTCCCCTCGCGACCCCAACCTCATCGGCTGGTTCCCCGGTAGCCGCAAAAACGAAGTCCGCCGCCTCCTCCCCGTCATGCTCGCGGCCTCCCAAATCATTCGCCAGCAGCACCCCGAAACCCGCTTCGCCATCTCCGCCGCCAACCCCACTCTCGCCGCTGAAATGACCGCCATGGCCCAAGCCGCCGGCCTCCCGGAAGCTGCCTCCTGGATCGAAACCGGCACCGTTTACGATCTCATGCAGCGCGCCACCGCCGGTGCCGTCGCCTCCGGCACTGCCACCCTCGAAGCCGCCTGCTTCGGCCTCCCTTACGCCCTCGTCTACCACGTCAACTGGCTCACCTACCTCGTCGGCAAATCCGTCGTCCGCATCAAACACCTCGGCATGGTCAACATCCTCGCCAAACGCGAAGTCGTCAAAGAACTCATCCAGCACACCCTCACCCCCGACTCCCTCGCTGCCGAAATGCTCCGCCTCCTGCGCGATCCCGCCGCCCGCGCCGCCCTCCAATCCGACCTCGCCAAAGTCGTCGCCACCCTCGGTGAACCCGGCGCCTACCAGCGTGCCGCCACCATCGTCAATCGCCTGATCATCAAAGAATAACGCCCCTCTTGGCACCGCAATTGCACTTGCTGTCTCTCCCATTTCGCCCATCATCCTCTCATGTCAAAATCTCCCCTGACACTCGCAGCTCTCTGTTTCACCCTCGGCAGCCTCTCCGCCCAAACCATCGACACTTGGGTCACCAGCCAGGGTGCCATGTTCGAAGCCTCGGTCAAAACCGTCGTCCCCGGCCAGGTCACATTCATCCTCAAAGACGGCCGTGAACAACCCGTCCCCCTCGCCAACCTCTCCGACCGCAGCCGCGCCAAACTCATCGAGTCCCTCGGCCTCGGCACAGCTCCCGTCCCCGTTGCCGCCACTACGCCCGCTCCCGCAGCCCCCGCCGCCACCACACCCGCGACGCCCACCACCGCCCCAGCGCCCATGACTCCCGCTGCCGCCCCGGTCGCCGGCGCCGCCATCGAAGCCACCGACATCGCCCAAATCAACGCCCTCATCGGCCAGGATTCCACCGTCGTCGGCACCGTCACCGAAGTCGTCACCCTCGGCGCCGCCGGTCACAAACTCATCAAATTCGACGGCACCACCTTTAACATCTTCATCTCCAAGCAAATGCTCGAAAAATCCACCGACTGGATCCTCGATGACCTCCCCGGCAAACGCCTCCAAGTCACCGGCAAACTCGAGTCCTATCGCGACGCCCCCCAAATCAAAGGCAACACCCCCTCCCACCTCGTCCGCGTTCAGTAACTCTCCATCGCACTGCGATAAAATCCTTCCAGCACCTTGACCTGCACCGCACGGTCAAACTTCGCTTCCACCACCTTCCGCCCCCCTTCGCCCAGCCTCATCCTCAAGGCCTCGTCCCCCAGCAGCTCTAAAATCGCCTGCTCGATCAAGTCCGCCCGATTCTCCTCCACCAGAATCCCGCTCTCCCCCGACACAATCGCCTCCGGAAATCCCCCGTGCGTCGTCGCCACCACCGGCATCCCCGACGCCATCGCCTCCAGCGCGGCATTCGGAATCCCTTCCCGATTCCCATCCGCCGATGTCCGACTCGGATGAATGAACACATGCCCCGCTAAAATCAGTTTCCTCACCGTCCACTGATCCACAAACCCCGGAAACACCACCGAATCCCCCAACCCCAGTTCCCCCACCAGCGCCTTCAACTCCGCCATCTTCGGCCCATCCCCCACCAACGTCAGCACCGCACCCGGATACCGCTTCCTCACTCCGGCAAATGCCCTCAGCGTCAGATCCAACCCCTTCTTGTCCACAAACCGGCACACCTGCAACAACTGCCACCCCCCATCCTCCGGCTCCACTCTTGCCCTAAAAGGCCATTCCGCCAGTGGCACACCCGTCCTCCAAATCCCAATCTTCTCCGGCGGACACCCCAAAGCCACCAGATCCCGCCCCAAACTCTCCGTCCGGCACAGCATCCGATGCCCCAATTGGAACACCTCCCGCATCGCCTTCAAATGCCCCGGCTTGTTCATGTTCACCCCCGCATCCGCCCCATGAAAAGAAACCACCACCGGATGTGGCCACACCTTCATCAACGTCCGAAACTGCGGCGCAATATGCCCAAAAAACACATGCAGCAGCCCTGCATCCACCCGCGTCAACTCCAGCACAAACCGCCGCAGCTCCCAGTCAAACAGCTCCCAAGGCTCCTTCTTCACATGCTTCGCCACCCACCGCCGCCACCACCTCATCTTCGGCTTCTCCAGCACATGCAACCTCCTCACATGAAAGTTAAAATGCTCCGTGTTCTCAATCTTGTGCGTGAACACATGGCACTTCACCCCCTCAAACGCCGAAATCTGCCGATACACATGCATCATGTCGAGCTTCAAAAACTCGGGCACATACACGGCGACAGTCGGGGGATTCGGCATTGATGCTGGCTGGGTCTGGGTCTAACCTCCCAGCCCGATCGCTTACTTATTAGGGCGCCTCCCGGACCGGGCACCCCCATTCTGCCGTTCTGCCTCTCTCTGTCACATGAATTATCCCGAAAAAGCACAACGCGTCATCGAACTCGAAATCCGCGAGCTCCAACGCCTCCAGGACCGTATCGGCCAAGACTTCACTTCCGCCATCGACCACATGCTCGCCGCCCTCGCCTCGGGCAAAAAATTCGTCGTCTGTGGTGTCGGCAAAAGCGGTAACATCGCCAGCAAATTCGCCGCCACCCTCAACAGCACCGGCGCCCCCACCGTCCTCCTCAACGTCGGCGACGCCCTCCATGGCGACCTCGGCATCGTCGCCGAAGGCGATCTCGTCTTCACCCTCAGCGCCAGTGGCGAAACCGCCGAGTTATTGACCCTTCTTCCCCACCTCAAACGCCGCCAAATCACCCTCGTCGCCCTCACCGGCAACCCCGACTCCATGCTCGCCCGCCACGCCGACGTCTCGCTCGATGTCCACGTCGAGCGCGAGGCCTGCCCACTCAACCTCGCCCCCACCTCCAGCACCACCACCATGCTCGTCCTTTGCGACGCCCTCGCCATGGTCCTCCTCGAAGCCCGCGGCTTCCGCAGCGAAGACTTCGCCTCCCTCCACCCCGGTGGCTCCCTCGGCCGCGCCCTCCTCACCCGCGTCGGCGATGTCATGCGCAAAGACCTCCAACTTGCCCTCATCACCCCCGAAACCACCGTCCGCGTCGCCCTCGAGGCCATGACCCGCGCCCGCTCCGGCGTTGCCATCGCCACCACCCCCTCCGGCAAACTCGCCGGCGTCTTCACCCATGGCGACTTCGTCCGCGCCTTCCAAAAAGACCCCGCCATCGCTGAACACCCCGTCAGCACCTACCTCACCACCCATCCCGTCACCATCCAAGCCGAAAAACTCGCCGTCGAGGTCCTCTCCACCCTCGACCACCACCGCGTCGATGACATCGTCGTCGTCAATGCCGAAGGCGCCCCCGTTGGCCTAGTCGACACCCAGGATCTCACCCGTCTCAAACTGGTTTGACCCCGCATTCCCCCTAAAATTAAACGCTTGAAGATTGTGCTCCCCTTGATTTTCTGTAACAACAAATCAAGACCAGAACCCTTCCCGGGCCCCCTGATACCGCACCATCTCCCCCGTAATGCCCGTTCTCCCCAAGATCACCATCGGTTCCGTCGTCATGGACGGCGCCCAACCCGTCTTCATCCTCGGCCCCTGCGTCATCGAAAGCGAACCCTTCATCCGCGACATCGCCGCCCGCCTCAAAACCATCGCCGACCGTAATAGCCTCCGCTGGATCTTCAAAGCCTCCTACGACAAAGCCAACCGCACCTCCGGCAAAAGCTTCCGTGGCCTCGGCTGCAAGAAAGGTTGCGCCCTCCTAGCCGACGTCGGTCGCTCCATCGGCGTCCCCGTCACCACCGACGTCCACAGCCCCGAAGAAGCCGAGCAAGCCGCTGAATTCATCGACCTCCTCCAAATCCCCGCCTTCCTCTCCCGCCAGACCGACCTCATCCTCACCGCCGGCAAAACCGGACGCGCCATCAACGTCAAAAAAGGCCAGTTCATGGCCCCCTGGGACATCCAAAACATCGCCGACAAACTGCTCAGCATCGGCTGCACGAATTTCTTTTTTACTGAACGCGGCACCACCTTTGGCTATCAAAACTTGGTAGCTGATATGAGATCTCTCTACTGGATGCGCGAACTCGGCCACCGCGCCATCTTCGACGCCACCCACTCCGTCCAGCGCCCCGGCGGACAAGGCACCAGCACCGGTGGCGACGGCATCCTCGCCCCTGTCCTCGCCCGCGCCGCCGTCGCCGCTGGCTGCGACGGCGTCTTCATCGAGACCCACCCCAACCCCGCCGAAGCCCTCTCCGACGGCCCCAATCAGATTCCCCTCGACCAATTGGAAGCCCTCCTTCAGCAACTCACCCAAATTCATCAACTCGTCCATGCCGCTGCCTGAGTCCTTCCTTCATAGGCTCCTCGTCTGCGCTGCTAGCCTCCTGCTCGCCACGCTGCCCGGCCATGCCGCCGACTCCAAACCCAAGCCCAAAAAGAAACCCAAATCCGCCTCTGAATCCGCCGCCACCGAATCTTCCTCCGCCGGCTCCGGGCTCTCCGCCTTCGGCAGCAAAATCCCCGCCCAGCGCCCCAACCTCGGCGTCTACATCCCCAGTTTCTCCGAAGGCAAAGCCAGCTCCATTGTCGAAGCCGACGTCCTCACCCGCATCGACGACACTCGCCTCCGCGCCGAAATCATGACCATCCGGCTCTTCGGTGACTCCCCCAAAGATAATGTCGTGGTCACCATGCCCACCGCCATCTACAACATGACCAACCAAATCCTGCGCAGCGATGATCGCAGCAAGGTCACCAACGTCGACTACGAAATCGAAGGCGACTCACTCGTCTTCGATACCCACACCTCCCAAGGCCGAATGACCGGCAACGTCCGCATGATCATCCACGACGCCGCCTCACTCATCCAAAAACCCGCCCCCTCTCCCGCTCCCGAAAAAGCCCTCCCCAAGGCCCTCCCATACACTCCTCCTTCCTCAGGCACCCCGGCCAAACCTCAGCCATGAACTCCCCTCTCTGCCGTCCTCTCATCCTCGTCCTGCTCGCCCTGCTCTCCCAGGCCGCCCCCGCCCAGCAGTCTGACGCCCTCGAAGCCGCCAACCGCCGCCGCGAAAAAGAAGACGCCGAATCCGCTCAGGCCGCCCAAAAACGCCTCGCCCAAGCCGCCGCCAGCCGACTCGCCGAAGCCGCCCGCTCTGCCACCGATTCCACCCAACCCAACCCCCTCGCCACCCGCGCCGCCACCGCCACGCCACCCGAAGCCTCCCTCATAGAAAAAGCCCGCTCCATCGCTGGCGAAACCCAACTCTCCACCGCCCTCGCCAACCTCAGCGAAGAAGGCCGCAAAGCCCTCAACCAACCCATCCGCAAGGCAGCACCCGTCGAAGACGACGCCCCCCCAACTGCCGCCAACGTCATCGTCGCGCAAAACACGACCCCTGCCCCTTCCACACCCACCCCCGCTGGCAACCCCGCCACCCCTCCTCCTGCCACTCAAGCCTCCCCCGGATCCCCCAAACCCCTCCCCCTCAAACCCACCCCTCTGCTGGACGCCAAAGTCGAAGCCAATCGCACCCTCATCTACAGTGACGACTCCTTCTTCGACGCCAACCGCGCCATCGGCATCTTCACCGGCAACGTCCGCGTCTTCAAAATCGTCAACGGCAAAACCGATCTCTATGTCGAATGTGACGACCTCGAAGTCTTCATGAAAAAGACCGACTCCAAAACTTCCACCACCCCAAAAATCACCCCCACCAACACCCAAGTTCCCGCCGAACCCCTCCAGTCCAACGCCACCACCAAATCCGCCCCAACTACCGCCACCTCCGAAAAAGCCAGCGAAGCCGAAGAAAGCGGTATCGATAAAATCCGCGCCCGTGGTGCCATGGTCATCGTCGAAAAATACACCGAAACCGGCGACATCCAGGTCGGCAAATGCAAGGACCTCACCTTCGACGGCATCACTAAAATCGTCACCCTTCGCATCTGGCCCCAAGTGCAGCGCGGCGCCAACCTTCAAATTGCCGACGAACCCGGCACGGTCATGACCATCACACCAGAGGGCAATTTCAAGTCCTCCAATGGCCGCACCCGCACCGAAATTCTCCAAGGAGACGCCGCCAAACCCAAAACGAAAGGCTTGCGCCGCGTGCCGGATCAGTGAAAGTATTCGTATCAAGTGTCATTGGGAGGAGTGCCATCGTGAAATCAACAACCACCAGGGAAAGACCGGAACGGTCGCCCGCTATCGAACCCATGACTCCCCCTGAAGACGAACGCCTTCTCTACACCGAAGGTCTCAAAAAAGTCTACGATGGTCGCGCCGTCGTCAACGGCGTCGACATCGAGATCAAGAAGGGCGAAATCGTCGGCCTACTCGGCCCCAACGGCGCCGGCAAAACCACCACCTTCTACATGATCGTCGGCCTCGTCCGTCCCAATGGCGGCCGCGTCGTCTTCGACGGCAACGAAACCACCACCAAACCCATGTACGTCCGCGCCCGCCTCGGCATGGGCTACCTCCCCCAGGAAGAATCCATCTTCCGCAAACTCACCGTCCGCGAAAACATCCTCGCCGTGATGGAAACCCAAAACTACACCGCCAAAGAGCGCAAAGACCAAACCCAGTCGCTCATGGAAAAATTCGGCATCGACCACGTCGCCGACAACCTCGCCCTCACCCTCTCCGGTGGTGAAAAACGCCGCCTCACCATCGCCCGCTCCCTCGTCACCGAGCCCAAACTCCTCATGCTCGATGAACCCTTCTCAGGCGTCGACCCCATCGCCGTCTCCGAGATCCAGGACATCATCCGCATGCTCCGCAAAGCCGGTCTCGCCATCCTCATCACCGACCACAACGTCCGCGAAACCCTCAACATCGTCGACCGCGCCTACCTCATCTACGAAGGCCAGGTCAAACGCCACGGCACCAAAGAATTTCTCGTTAACGACGAAGTCGCCCGCACCCTCTACCTCGGCGAAGACTTCACCATGTAATGGAACCCTTTCGATTCATCACGAATCCAAAACAAACACTCAACCCAAAACCCAAGGAGGACAAAACCCATGCAAGTACATAACGTCAACCTACCCATCATCGTCACCGGCCGTCATGTCGACATCACCGAAGCCATGCGTGACTACGCCCTGAAGAAAGTCGAAGGCCTTCACCTCGACTACCCTCGCATCATGGAAGCCAAGGTCATCCTCGATGTCCAACAGCGCATCCAAAGCGCCGAAATCATCCTCTTCTGCGCCAATCACATCGTCATCGAAGTCAACTCCAGCTCCGACGACATCTACGCCTCCATCGACGAATCGATCTCCAAGATCGCCCGCCGCATGCGCAAATTCAAAACCCGCATGCTCAAAAGCCATCGCCCGCGCAAAAATGGCAGCATCAAAACCTTCGAAGAAAAAGTCTATAGCGAGGAATCCCTCAACACCGAGGATGATCACGTCGAACACTCCTACGTTCACGCCGAACCCTACCGCTTGCTTCCTCTCTACCCGGACGAAGCCATCGTCGACCTCGCTCTCAGCGACCGCCCCTTCGTCGCCTTCCACAATCAAAACACTCACAAACTCGCCATCGTCTATCGCCGCAAAGACGGCGAATACGGCATCATCGAACCCGATGTGCTCGCCTCCGAATTGAACACCCACTAAACTCCAAAAACCACCCCCACAAGGCACCTTTCCACCCCCGGAAAGGTGCCTTTTTCGTTTCCCATCGCAAACCTGACAAATCCCCCCAAATCCCACGTTCCTCTCCCACCATGCGCCATCTCACTCTCCTCCCGCTCCTCCTCGCCGCCTCCCTCCACGCCCAAACCCCCGCCCCCACCAAAGCCCCCCCTCCACCCAAAGAACCCACCCTCACCTGGCACCCCGTCGGCACCGGCGCCTGGAATGTCGAAGGCCGCGCCTGGCCTGACGAAAAACGCCTCCGCTACTTCGACCGCCTCCCCGCCTCCGCCGAAGGCAAAGTCACCACTCCCGTCTGGGACCTCAGCCGCGACAGCGCCGGCATGGTCGCTCGCTTCAAGACCAACGCCGACACCATCTGGGTCGACTACACCCTCCGCTCCGCAATCGTCGGCAAAGCCCACATGCCCGCCACCGGCGTCAGCGGCGTCGACCTCTACGCCCGGGACGAACAGGACGGCGGCAAATGGAAATGGGTCCAGGTCACCAAACCCACCGGTCAAAAAGTCCGTGCCTCCCTCATCACCGACCTCCGCCCCGGCCTGCGCGAATACGCCGCCTACCTCCCCCTCTACAACGGCATCGAAACCCTCTCCATCGGTGTCCCTCCCGACGCCCAATTCGAATCCCTCGCCCCCCGCACCGAAAAACCCATCGTCTTCTACGGCACCTCCATCACCCACGGCGCCTCCGCCTCCCGCCCCGGCATGGTCCACACCGCCATCCTCGGTCGCCGTCTCGACCACCTCGTCGTTAACCTCGGCTTCTCCGGCAACGGCAAAATGGACGCCGCTGTCGGCGACTTCCTCACACGCCTCGACGCCGCCGTCTTCGTTATCGACTGCCTCCCCAACATGCAGCCCGAAATGGTCACCGAACGCACCATCCCCCTCGTCAAACAACTCCGCGCCGCCCACCCCACCACCCCAATCGTCCTCGTCGAAGATCGCCGCTTCACCAACGCCTGGATCACCCCCGCCAAAAGCAAATTCCACGAAGACAATCACGCCGCCCTCAAAGCCGCCTTCAACACCCTCTCCCAGGAAAAAGTGCCCAACCTCCACTACATCCCCGGCGACGCCCTCTACGGCACCGACACCGAAGGCGCCACCGACGCCTCCCACGCCAGCGACCTCGGCTTCATACGCCAAGCCGATATCTTCGAACCCACCCTCAAAAAAGCCCTCGGCCGCTAACCCACCGTGGTGCAAGCCGCTGGCTTGCACCCTCCCACGTTATCGCCCAACGTCACCTCCCACTTTCTTATACCGCCGCCACAACAGCCAGACCACCACATTGATCACCGCCAGCGCCGCCATCAACTGCATCACCGTCTCTGACAGACTCGCCTTCCCCGGCGCACTCCCCACTAACGTCGCCGCCACATTCAACGGAATGTAACCCAAAAACGTTCCCGCCAAAAACACCCGGTGCCGCGTTTCCGCCACCCCCAGCACCGCATTCAACACCACCCCCGGCAGCACCAACTGCCGCACCCAAAACACCTTCAGCAGCGAGGGCTTCTTCAGCATCTTGCCCAGCCACGGCCGCTTCTCCGCCTGCGCCGCCACTCCCTCGCGAAACCCATACCGAACCCCCAAAAACGCCCCATAAGCCCCCAACGTCGATCCCACCAACGACAGCACCACCCCCTCCGTAAATCCAAACAAGAGCCCCGCCACCCCGCACAGAGGCAACCTCGGCAGCCCCATCATCACCGCCAGCGCCGTCCCACCCAGAAAAATCGCCCGACTCATCCATCCAAACTCCTTCACATACCGCTTCCACTCTTGCGCATTTTGAAGCCACGCGCGCATCGGCGTGAAATGCGCCACCAGCATCACCGCTGCCACCACCAACACCAGCATCACAATCTGCCGCCGCTCCTTCCCCAGCCCCTTCCGCGCCTCCTCCCCAAGCACCGCCATCGTCTCCTCATCCCCCGGCTCGCCCATCGGCGGCGGGACCTCTTCATCTGAATCTGGGCTCAATCTCTTCAAGGCACCCACTCTGCCCAGCCTTCTCTCTCACGCAACCCCCCAGCACACCCGGTTCACCTCGAACATTTTCAGGGTGCATTTCCCCCGCCCCGCCCTACCATCCCCTCCCGCATGACCCCCGTCCAAGAAATCTCCCGCCGCCGCACCTTCGCCATCATCTCGCACCCCGACGCCGGCAAAACCACCCTCACCGAAAAACTCCTCCTCTACGGCGGCGCCGTCCAACTCGCCGGCTCCGTCACCGCCCGCAAAAATCAGCGCGCCACCACCTCCGACTGGATGGAACTCGAAAAACAACGCGGCATCTCCGTCTCCTCCACCGTCCTTCAATTCGAGTATAAAGACTGCGTCATCAATCTCCTTGACACCCCCGGCCACAAAGACTTCTCCGAAGACACCTACCGCGTTCTCACCGCCGTGGACGCCGCCATTATGGTCATCGACGCTGGCAACGGCATCGAGTCCCAAACCCGCAAACTCTTCGAAGTCTGTCGCAAACGCGGCGTCCCCATCTTCACCTTCATGAACAAACTCGACCGGCCCGCCAAACCGCCGCTCGAACTCATCGACGAACTCGAAACCGTACTCGGCATCCCCGCCTGCGCCATCAACTGGCCCCTCGGCCTCGGTCGTCTCTTCCGCGGCCTCTACGACCGCCGCGACTCCACGGTCCATCTCTTCGAACGCACCGCCGGCGGTGCCTTCCGCGCCCCCGTCCGCGTCGCCTCCCTCGGCGATGACTTCATCAAATCCCAAGTCGACGAACACGCTCTCGCCGAATCCGTCGATGAACTCGCCATGCTCGAAGGTGCCGGCCATGCCTTCGACCGCACCCTCATCGACAAAGGCCAACTCACCCCCGTCTTCTTCGGCTCCGCCTACAACAACTTCGGCGTCCAACTCCTCCTCGACGCCTTCCTCCAACTCGCCCCCCCGCCCGCTCCTCGCCTCGCCGGCGACGACTACATCGAACCCACCTCCACCGACTTCTCCGCCTTCGTCTTCAAGATCCAGGCCAACATGGACCCCCGTCACCGCGACCGCATCTACTTCATCCGCATCGTCTCCGGCACCTTCAAACGGGACATGACCGTCCACAACCCGCGCACCTCCAAAACCGTCCGCCTCGCCAACTCCCAGCGCCTCTTCGCCCAAGACCGCCAGACCGTCGATGAAGCCTACGCCGGCGATGTCGTCGGCGTCGTCGGCAACTACGACCTCCGCATCGGCGACACCCTCAGCGAGAAACCCGGCATCCTCTTCGACGAAACCCCCCGCTTCATCCCCGAGTGCTTCGCCACCCTGCACAACAGCAGCCCCGCCCACTACAAACGCTTCCGCGAAGGCCTCGAACAACTCCTCCAGGAAGGCGTCATCCAGCAATACTCACGCCCCCAGGACATGCAGCGCATCCCCCTCCTCGGCGCCGTCGGCCCCCTGCAGTTCGAAGTCGTCCAAGCCCGCCTCCAGTCCGAATACAACGCCGAAGCCCGCATCGAACCCGCCCCCTACCGCGTCGTCCGCTGGCTCCGTCACAAAAATGGCGACTCCTGGCACTGGGACGAGGTCAACCTCCCCTCCGGCACCACCCTTGCCAACGACGAACAAGACCGCCCCGTCCTCCTCCTCGAAGATGCCTGGGCCGAACGCTTCTTCACCAATCGCAATCCCGACTTCGAAGTCCTCTCCGACCCACCCGACGAAAAAGAGGCCCAATAGCCACACACCTTCATGCCTCTCCCCTACACCGAACTCGACTTTCGTCAGACCGACATGGGGGACCTCATCCTTCGCCGTCGCACCATTGCTTCACTCGACGGACTCGAAGTCCTCGAAGTCAAACTCGGCGAAGGCTTCCTCATGTCCAGCCTCTTCCACGTCGTCGAAGAAGCCCTCGCCACCCTCGGCCTAGCCGCCCTCTCAAAACCCTCCGACCTCAGCATCGTCGTCGGTGGCCTCGGCCTGGGCTACACCGCCGCCGCCGTCCTCGATGACCCCCGCGTCTCCTCCCTTCACGTCATCGAGTTCATGCCCGCCGTCATCGACTGGCACCAATCCGGCCTCATCCCCCTCGGCGCCCGCCTCGTCGCCGATCCCCGCTGCCACCTCGTCCTCGCCGACTTCTTCGCCCTCGCCGCCGACCCCGCCACCGGCTTCGACCCTCAAAAACCCGCCCGCACCTTCGACGCCATCCTCCTCGACATCGACCACTCCCCCGACAACCTCCTCCACGAGCGCCACGCCCCCTTCTACACCCCCGCCGGCCTCAGCCAACTCGCAGCCCAACTCACCCCCACCGGCATCTTCGCCATGT
>CANETF010000029.1 GCA_947440575.1 Verrucomicrobiaceae bacterium | reverse complement strand
GGGAATGAGGGAATGAGGGAATGAGGGAATGAGGGAATGAGGGAATGAGGGAATGAGGGAATGAGGGAATGAGGGAATGAGGGAATGAGGGAATGAAAAAGGCCGCCTCGGATGGGCGGCCTTTTGGAGGGGTTGGGTGTGTCAAGTGAGGGAATTGGCACTTGAAACTATTTGGAGGACATGGGTGGGGGGGCGGGGAGAGGGGGGACCATGGGCTTGAGGAGTCTGCCCATGAAGCGGACGGTGGTCAGGTCTTTGAAGTAGGCTTTGTTGAAGCCAAAGGGCATACGGTAGGGGTAGTCGCGCATGGCTGAGCGGAGGTGAAGGGATTCACCGACATCACTTGAGGGAACACCGAAGAGGAGGTTGCCATCAGGGCCGTATTGGAGGGCTTGGAACTGGACGGCGTTGGGAAGGGTGAGTTCGGGATGGGCGTAGGTGACGCAGGAGAATTCGCCAGTGCCATCGGCATTGAAGCGGATTTCGGCACCGCGTTTGATGACCCAGCCGTCGCCATTCCAGTCGGATGCAAGCTTGTAGGTCTTCGAACTGACGGGGGCGTCTGCGGGTTGGGATTTGTCTTGAACCAAGCGGGGATGGGCTTCAAAGAGCGTTGACTGAGGGAGGGTTGTGCACTGGGTGAGGAGTGTCAAGGACAGGGCCAGGGTGGGTAGCAATGTGGTGCGCATGGGGAGAGAGAATGAGAGGCGATTGATTCACGAAGCCTGGGGCTTAGCAACGGCGTGTACTTGACGAAATTGTCACCCAAAGCCCGCTGTGCAGGTCGAGGCCATGTGATAATGCGAGCGCTCAAACGTGTCAAGCAGCAGACAGGCGACCATTTTTATTCATGTTTCGATCAATCATCCCTTTGAACTGGACCCGGTGAAAGCACGCGGGCAGGCAGATTCTTTGGCGAGTGATTTGATGAAGTGACGAAAGTGTTCCTTTCGACTGTTTGGCAACCTGTTCCAACTGGGGCAGGATTAGGCGTCGGTAAGACCTATCGACATGTGCACCAAACCCAGCCAGAAAAGCAAATAACCAAGTCCAACACCATCCAAACAACACACATGAAATTCAATTCATCTATCCTCACATTACTGGTCGCGGCCCTGTCCGCAGGCGCCAGTTGGGGTCAACTGCCGGTTAGTCCCACCAGCGGGATTATCCAAACGGCACTGACTGCAAGCAAGTCAAACCTCGTTGCGATACCCTTTCCGAAGAGCATTCCGTTTGAAGGAACTGTTTCTTCCGTCGCCGGGTCCGTTATCACCCTTAGTGGTGTGACACTCCCAACCCTCAGCAACCACTCGATCTACATTGCTACCGATGTGGATCCAAGTGATGCTAATGGTGCGTATGGACGAGTTTTGAGAATCACGGCGAACACGGCGACCACAGTCACTGTTGAAGCTGCGATCACGCCTAAGTTGGGCGACGAGTTTCAAATTCTTGAGCAATACACCTTGGAAACGCTGCTTGGGACCGGTAACCAAGCCACGGTGCAAGTGCTCACGGGGAACTCCTCAGGACTGTCTGATATCGTCTACGTCGAATCAGGTGGCGTCTTCACTGGCTACTGGCATGACGCAGGAGTCACTGCCACTGACGGTTGGAAGACGCTTGCTGGTGCCCTGGCTCCAAACGTGTCGATCCCATTTGGCAAAGGTTTGCTCATCAACCGGAAAGCTGGAGCTGCGCGGACGCTAAGAGTTCAGGGTGAGGCGCTCACCGGCCGATTCCGCGCGCAGACAGCGGCAAGCCCAGCGCAAAATGTCGTCAACAACCCGTTTTTGGTGGAAACCCCACTGATCGAGGCGGGACTTGGAGTCAACTCAACTGCTGGTTCCAGCGCCCTTGCTGATCTGGTTTATCTTGAAGATGCCGGCACGATCTCGGGCTACTGGCGCAAAAACAATGGCAACTGGTATCCCATCTCGGACGCTACGGGAACTGGGCCTGCGGTTACCACCGCCGTTAAGATCAAACCCGGCAAGGCTCTGCTGATCACCGATCGGAACCCCAATGGCGTTTCAATCCCACAACCCTTCACTGAGTAGTAGTAGCTAGTCGAACTCAAAAATCAAATCATTCAATCATCAAAATCAAATAAGAAAGAACTATATTAATATGAACAAATCCATCCTCCTCTCCATCTGCCTTGCCTTGCCAGTCGTCTCAAATGCGGCCACGCTGTATTTTGACAGCACTGATAACATCGCCTTGAGCAACGGAACTCTCATGACCACCGGGAATATTGAGTTTGGGTATTTTGACCCAAGCACCAACTTCGCCTTGGCACCGGCTGCTCTCTACGATCAGTTCTACTCGATGTTGAACTACAGCGTTACGGGTTCAAACTTCGTCTCAAGCCCAGCTTACTCGACTACTGGCACCCGCACCAAGACTGACGGTTCAGGTTCCATTTCATATGACCTCACTGGGGATAACTCGAACGTGGCTGGTGACATCGCGGGCGGGGTCATCTACGCGTTGGTTTACAATGGTGCCTCGTTTGAGCTCTCAACCGAAATCGGTGTCTTCAGTGCGGAAGCCTTTGGTTTCCTTTGGAATGACAACCAGGACCTTGCTCAAGATGCGTTCTTCTCGTTCGGTCTGGACAGCGTGGGTGGCATGGTGGCCCAAATCGGAACCGCTTCTGCAAATCCGTTCACGACACCTCACAGTTTGGCTGCGATTCCTGAGCCGAGCCGCGCATTGCTTGGTTTGATCGGTTTGACGGGCGTGATGTTCCGTCGTCGTCGCGCTAAGGCGTGATCATTCAGTTGTTTGATTCCAACCTTATTAACTTCATTTCTTTCAATCCATGAAAAAGAGCTTATTCCAAAAAGTAGCGTTCGCGCTTGCCTTAGCCGCGTTCAGCGTTGGCTCGGCGAACGCAGCGATCATCCGCATTGGCGAGACCAATGGGAACGCCAATGCGGCGACAGGCATCACGGACGGCAACCGGATTTCCTCCGATGTGCGCTGGACCCGTGACAATGTTTACGTTCTGGGTCGAGTCATCTTCGTCAATGACGGAGTTACCCTGACCATCGAACCGGGAACCATTGTTCGTGGACTCACGGCTGCACAGTCCGGGTTCGCTGACGAGCCTGGAACCCTTCTGGTCTCGAGAGGTGGGAAGATCGTGGCCAACGGCACCGCCGACTGCCCGATCATCTTCACGTCGATTGATGACACGAACGTCCCAGGGGGATCGTCCACGATCCCAACGTCGTTCACACCGATCATTGGTTCCGCCTTTAACGCGCAGACACTGGTGAACAATAACTACACAGCGGACGGAATTGAAGGCAATAACGTTTTCGCAAAGTCCAGCAGGTGGGGAGGCGTGATTCTTTGCGGAAGAGCACACGTTTCAGCGAACACTGCAGGGACTGACACTACGCCTGCTGATGGCATTCTCGATGGCTTGGTTCTTACTGAGTCATTTGCTCAGAACGTTGGCGTGGGAACCGATATCGTTGAAGGTCTTTCGACCACCAGCGGCTCCAACGTCTACAATAAGGGGTTGGCGATCTATGGCGGAACAAACGACAACGACAGCAGCGGTGTATTGCGGTTCGTTTCGCTTCGCCATTGCGGGTTCGTTGTTGGTAACCCAACCACAGGTAACGAAATCAACGGTTTTACGATCTGCGGTGTCGGCACTGGAACAGTGCTCGAACATTTGGAGATCTTCCAAACGCGTGATGATGGTTTCGAATGGTTCGGTGGCAAGCACGACGGTCGGTTCATGTTTGCGACGTGCGCTCAAGATGATGGTTTCGACGGGGACGAAGGTTACCGCGGGACGCTTCAGTTCATGACGGTGGTGATGGGAACTCAGAGTCGCAATGCACTTAACACCACTCCAAAGATCGCTGGTTTCACTACCAATGATTATGTTGGTCAGGAGTTCACCGCAGGCGACTATGAATACCTGAGCCCATTGGAGTGGGACGGTGGCGAACCCGATAACGGTAACACCCTGCCTCGCACGAATGTCACGTTCCTCAACCTGACCACTCTGGCGAGTCACACGCGGAAACTGGGTTGGAATGCAAAGCTTGACATGTTGTTGAGCGTGCACAACGCGGTTGCCGAAGGTTCGAGTTCCGTGGACACCTCAGCTAACACTGGCGCCGGGCCGTTCGTGACGAATCTGACATGGAGCAATGTTCATTCCAACAACTACGCGTCGGCATCTTCCTCCAAAGGGGCTGGCGCCAACTTGACGGAAATTGCCCCAGTGTTTGTTGAGGAGACAGCCTCTCAAATTGCTTCGGATTGGAACAACAACGTTGGGAATACCACGCCTGGTGCTGCCACCTCCGACATCTACACCAAGAATGGTCTCGACCTTCGTCTGGCCTCTGGTGCAGCTGCTCGCACTCTGGACGGCACCTTCGCGACTCCAACTGGATTCGTGGATGCTGACTACGCGGGATCGATGCTTGACAACAACATGTTGGCAGGTTGGTCGGTGCTGGAGCGGGTTGGAGTCCTTCCTACCACTAACGTTGCACGTCCATTCCTGACGATCAGTTTGTCTGGAACCAACCCGGTGATCACCTTCCCAAGCGCAGGTGCTACGATCAAGTATGTGATCGAGAAGTCGGTCGACGGCAAAGTCTGGCAAGTGTTGACCACCGTGCCGGTGAGCAATGCAACGACGGTCACGCACACCGACACCACGACAACGGTTGGTGCACCTGTGAGCTATCGCGCTTACGCCCTGTAATCAGAAGCAATTCTGATTGACCTTGAAGTCACCGTAATCAAACCTAGGGGGCGATGTTGTAACCAGCATCGCCCCCACTTTTTTGAAGATGAATTTGAATCCACACGCCTACCAGAAGACTCGATTAGAAGCATTGAGTCTGAAATTAGGCTCATTTGTAATGCAGCTGCTCAGCCTGGGGCTGATCCTTTTTGCTGCGACTCTGATTGGTCAGGAGTCGAAAGAAGAAACTGATCCGCTCGCCGGACTGCCGGAAGATGTGCGGGTCAATATTGTGACCAAGGGGAGCACAGAGCCTGCAATTGAAATCGATTGGGGCGATCCGGCAGCTGCGGCTGCAAAGTTTTGTCTGGCTATTTCGGGAGATGCGGACCTAAAGGAAACGTGGCAATTGAATGTTGCGAGGTACCTCACGAGGGTGGGCAGGTTTGGTGAGGCAAAGACCTTATTGGAAGGGATGAAAGGGTATCGGAGGTCGATTGGATTGACAGAATGGGTGTTAGCAGTGGGAAAGCGGCCGATTGGATCGGAGTTCCCTAAGGCTGAACGGGAGGCGATATTGGATGGGGTGGTGGAGTCGTGTGGCCAATTCCCGCGCCTTCATCAAGAACTAGTCAGGGTATCAACGATCATTGCAGGTTCCAGTCTCGGATGGAGTGCCGAAAAGATCGAAGCGATCCGCAAGCCGATTTCGGACAAGGAGTATCACTTTTACAGTCAGGTCTTAGAGCAGTTGGTGTCCCCAGAAAAAATTGATACCGAGGACTTGACTAGGCTATTGGAAACGGTGCGCAACGCGCCGCTAAGTGCTCCAATGCCCGGGCTCATCGAGGCGGCTCAAGGGCTATTGGTGCAGGGACTCAAGGAAATGGCATCTGAGAATCAAGAAGAGAAGTCCGATGGAAGAAAGTTGGTGGATGGAGCGCGAGAAATTGCCGTTAAATCAAATGTTTCGGTTGCGGCGTTTGAATTGGACGTGGCGCTTGGCTTTCAACGGTTGGGACTTGAGGCTGAGGCGAGAAAGAGCCTGGAAGTGTGTGTTAAGGAGGGGCTTTTTTCGGATTACTGGTTGGAGAATCAACCGGAAAGCCGATATAAGATTGCGAAGATCTGGAAGTTGCGGCACAAAGAGGAACAGGTTGGTCCATTCATCGGTCAGTCAAAAGAGAGAGTGGGAAAATTATTGGAGTCCGAGAGGTGTGCCACACTCGGGTGGTTGGCTGCCGCGAACAGACTGGTTGGGGATTTTGAGGGGGCTACCAAACTTGCAGTGGAAGGGGCAAAGAGAGCATTGGAATTGCCATCAAAACGGAATAGATTCAAAGGAGCGGTGGGACTTTGTCTGGCATATGCGGAGACAGAAACCAAAATGGAGCCCGAAGTAGTAGAGGTGCTGGAACTCATTTGGACCGGACAAGCGGTGCCAGATGTTGAGAAATCGGCAGGGGTGGGGACACGGTGACCCAATGATCTTATGGGAACCGCAACATGGGGCGAATTCTGAAAAACTTTTGCAAATACTTTAAGATCGTCCTCACGACGTTGTCGTTGCAGGGATGGTGTGCGGCCCAGGATGAGCCGCGCGGAGGACTACGAGGGGTGGTTCAGGATGCCGATTTTTACGCGCCGGTTTCGGGGACGAGCTTGTCGTTGGAGCCGGGTGGACAGGTGGTGACGTCGGACTCCGAAGGACGATTCTTTTTCAATGACCTAGCAGGCGGCGTTTACCGACTCGTGGCGGCCAAGGAAGGCTATGTTCGGACGAGTTTGAATGAGATCACTGTTACTCCTGGGAGGGTGCAAGAAGTTTCAGTCGCAATTACAGGCGAGGTCCTAGATTTGGATGAGTTTGTCGTCTCAACGATTGAAGAAGAAGAAATTGAAGCGGCCCCCCTAAGTCTGGGTGCCTCGCTGCAATCTTTTGCGTCTTCTGTGGCACCCGAACTCATGAAGGCAGCGAGCTCCAGCGGCGACATTGGATCCGCCGCGAAAAGGCTGGCCAGCACGGCGGTCGTAGATAGCCGATATGTCGTCATTCGGGGGCTGAGCGATCGCTACAACGTCGTAGTGCTGAATGGAGCGAGGGTGCCCAGTTCGGATCCTGATCGGAGAGCCGTGAACATCGACATCTTTCCCGCGGGGCTGGTGGAGACATTGGTGAGTTCCAAAACTTTTGTGCCTTCCATGCCCGGGGAGGTAACAGGCGGGTATCTTAACATTGTCACGAAGCGACTGCCCAAAGAACCGTTCTTTCGATTTTCAGTTTCGCCCGGGTACAACACTAGGGCGACCGGAAACCCGAATTTTCAAAGCTACAGGGGGGGAGGCACTGGTTTTTTAGGTTCGGCGGAATCCAGAGAGTTACCCAATTTCATGCGGAACCTAGTACCGAATCCGGTTCCTTTGCTTACCACGAACCGATTCTATTTCGATCCGCCCCGCACCGATAACCCTGCAACGACCCAGGCCGACATCGATAACAAGGCGTTTTCGGAGTCGGGGCTGAAGATTGCCAAAGCACTGTCTGGAAGAGGCACGGGTGTGAGCACCAAGACCGCGCCGATGAATTTTTCATTCAGCGCGCTCGGAGGGACCAGGGTAGAAGACTTCTTCGGGGGAGACCTTGGGTTGATTGGCGGACTAACTTATGGCAAAAAGTATCAATTGGATCAAGGGTTGCGGGGGAATGCAGGCTTAGGGGCAGGTGCGCCGGGTCAACCCGCGCAACCTTTTGCCACGGTCCTGGGCAATTATACCCGTGGGACGGAAAGTTTGTTGGCAGGGGCGTTATTGGGCGCATCGCTTGAATTCTCTCCTGAGAACACGATTTCGCTCACCTATTTCGGCAATCTGGCTGCGGATGATGACGCGGTTTTTACCTGGGGAAGCACCGAGGACCTTGAAGGTTTCAATGACGGTACACCGCTGGAACAGAAGGACGAGATTTTTATTCGGGAGAACCTGATCTACACCGAGCGGCGGCTGCAGACAATGCAGTTGACGGGTGAACATAAGTTTCCCGAGCATGGCGACATCAAAATTGATTGGCTGGCTGCGTACAGCATGTCATCACAAAACCAACCCGATATCAGAAAGGCATTCTATGGGTACGAATTTTCCACCCAAACGTACATCGCGGCAGGTGATCCTTCACCACCGGATTTTGAACGTATTTGGAGGCGATTGGATGACACCAATTACAACATTGCGCTGAATGCCGATTTGCCGTGGGGAGGTGACGCCGATGACCCCGACCGTTCAAAGCTCGAGTTTGGGTTCAATATGGATTACAGTACGCGCGAATACGACGCCCAAAACTTCGAATACAACGGCGGTGGAGGTGCCCTTGCACCTCGAATTTCAAAAGCTACTCCAGATGATGCGCAGACGATTACTTTGGGAGATGCGCTTGGACAGTTAGATATTACGGATCAAGTGTCGCGGGAGTTTGATGTGCCACCGGGACATCCTCTTTTTGGGAAGACACGTTATGATGACTCGCTCTTTTTGGTGAGGGGGTTTAACCTGCCTGTTTCTGAGACCTATACTGCCACCCAGAACATCCCAGCCTTTTATGGCTCGGCAACCTTCAACCTCGGCGAAGAACTTGAGGTGACCGCCGGGGGAAGAGTGGAGTCCACAGACATTGCGATTCGATCTGGAACCGCCTTTAGTGATATCGGGAGTACCAACGCAGCTGCGGATATTCTTTTGAATGATCCATTGACCGGGGAACCCTTTCCGTTGGATGCCTTGGCGAACCCGGGAATTGTCAGGACAGACTTGCTGCCAGCATTAGCGGTGAGGTGGGAGTTGATGGAGAATCACACCGTTCGAACGGCCGTGAGCCGGACTGTTGCACGGCCGACGTTCAAAGAGCTGGCGCCGGCCATTGCACGAGATCCCGAATCGGGAGACCTCTTTGTCGGTTATGTGTTGCTGGAGATGTCCTCAGTGACCAACTACGATGTCAGGTATGAGTGGGACCTCGGGAATTCAGATTTGCTTGCTTTCAGCTTGTTTGCCAAGCAAATAGACAAGCCTATCGAGCAGGTGTTCACCGGGGTGTTCAATACCGTGAGAAACGAAGATGCCGCGTCACTATACGGATTTGAAATTGAGCTGAATAAGAAATTGGGGACTTTGTTACCAATCCTCGAGGGACTTACTGGAAGCTTGAATTATGGATTTGTTACTTCTCAGGTGGATTTGAATGAGAGAAACGAGGAATTGAGAGTTTTGTCAGGGCTTCCTTCGCAGCGTCCACTTCAGGGTCAACCCGACTACACGTTTAACGCCAATCTTGCTTATGATAACAAAGAGTTTGGGTTGACTGCAGGTGTGCTGCTCAATGTGACCGGCCCGCTTTTGTATGCGGTTGGGGGCTTCGGAGGTTCTACCAACATTCCAGACATTTTTCAGCGCCCTTTGACCACGGTTGACGCCTATTTGTCGAAGGAGATTCTACCTGGCTGGGAACTCTCATTTCGGGTCTCCAACTTAACAGATGCGATCCGAAAACGTGAGTTTGGTGAGTCGCAGATCCCCTATTCGGTGATCAGCTCAGGGACCACCTATAGCCTAGGTATTACTGGAAAGTGGTAAAGGAAGAGTCGACAATTCGTTTGAATCGTTCGACTAGCCTACATCCCCTTGGTTTTTTGGAGGGCTTTTTCGAGGTCGGCTAGGTATTTGCCGACGCTTTCGCGTTTTTTGAGGTCTTGGGAGCGTTTGAGGAGGTCGACGGCGCGTTGGAGTGACTCGATCTTCTTGGCCTTGTCGGGGTCGGTAGAGGATTTGACGACGAGGGCTTGGGCAAGGCGGACGCCGGCTTCGGCTTCGACGGAGGGGACTTTGATAGCGCGCTCGAGGTAGAAGACGGATTGGACGAGGTCTTCGGCGGAACCTTCGGATTGGTAGTGGTTGGCGAGGAGGAGGAGGGCTTCGCCATCGAGGGGGTCGGTCTGGATGACTTCTTTGAGGATTGCAACGGCTTGATCGGTGGCCTCGAGGGCGGTGGCGATGCGGCTGCGGATTTTCAGGGCCTTCAACCGGTCCGTTTGGGGCATTTCGGTGAAGTGCTTTTCGATGGCGTCGAGGAGTTGCTGGGCCTGAGGGTAGGCGGCGCGAACGGCGAGCATTTCGGCGGAGCGTAGGGGGCCTTCCGCTGTGGCCGGGGCGTTCTTGGCAGTGAGGGAGTTGATGTAGGCCTGCCCGGCCAGAGGGTAAATGGATTCGGAGAGGTAGATGTCTGCCAGGGTGGAGTAGTCCTTGGCGGTGGCGGCATCCATCATCGCGAGGGTCTCGAGGTTTTGGGCAGCCTTCATGGGCTGTTGATTGGCGAGGTAGGCGAGGGCCTGCATGGACCAGAAGAGTTCCTTATCGGGCTGCTGTTTGAGCAATTCATCCAGGAGGGCGATGGCTTCGGCAGCCTTTTGTTGGGCGAAGAGGGCTTGGGCGAGGCCGGTCTTCCAGTCGACCGTTTTGGGCCCGAGCATGATGGCGTTGCGATACGCGGACTCGGCGCTGAGAGGGTCGCCATTTTGGAGGTGGCAATAAGCGAGCATGCCGAAGAGTTGCTCGTTCGTTTGGCCGAGGGCGAGGGCTTTGGTGATGTGGGGAATGGCCTCCTTGGTCTTATTCAGACGGGTGTAGAGCATGCCGAGATTGGTGTGGGCACGGAGGAAGTTATCGAATTTGGTGACGGCCTTGAGCATCCAGTCACGGGCTTCTTCGATCTGGCCTTTCTGAAGGTAGAGGACACCGAGTTCGTATTCGAATCGGGCGGTGCTTTCCGGGGTGACCAACTTTTGGTAGGCGCGGATGCAGGCGTCGGCATCTTCCGAAAGGAAGGGTTCGATTTGGGAGAGGTAGTTCTGCTCTTCCTCACTGATTTTGGGTTCGACGTCGGTCTTGACGCCGAGAGTGCCGAGGAAGGCGTCCCTGAACTCCTTGGATTTGAAGTAGTTGGTGGGGTAGAACGCGCGTTGGTCAGCGACTGACACGGAGGTCAGGGAAGCGCCAAGGAGAGCGATCAGAAAGGGAGTGGAGCGTTGCATGATCGAGGGGATGGTTGCTCGCTGCTAAGCGGCGCCGATGACGATGGGGAGGCGCACTTTGCAGGAGACCTTCTTGCCGCCACGGGTGGCGGGTTCGAAGCGCATGGAGAGGATGCCGTCCAAGACCGCTTGATTGAGGGCAGAGTTGGTGGAGGTTTCGACTTGGGGTTTTTGGATCTTGCCTTTTTCGTCGACGACGAGACGGACGATGACTTTGCCGGAGGCGCCTTTCAGTTCTCTGGGCAGCTTGATATTGGGGGCTCCCATGGCGCGGGGGCGTTCGTCGACGTCCATGCTGTCCATGGCGCCTCCGGCCATGGCGCTGCCGAGGGTGCCGGTGCCGGTGCCGCCGATGACACCGCCGGAGGTGATGCCGCCGGCGCCGCCGAAGTCGCTCATGGCACCGCTCATGGCGCCAGCGAGGTCTGAAAGGCTCATGGCAGAGAGGGCGGCGGGGGCCTCGGGTGCGCTGGCAGGTTCTTCGAACATTTTGGCATCAACCATTTGTTCGGGTGGGGCCTCGACCTGCTCGTCCACTTTCTCTTTTTCTTCGACTTTGTCTTCTTCTTTGACGTTTTCGCTGAGGTCGACCTCGGTGACTTTCAATTCCTCTTTTTTCTCGCTATGAGGAAGCAGAGCCTTGCCGAAGAGCAGGAACGCAGCGTGGACGAGCAGAGCGATAAAGAACCAGAAAAGAGCCTTTAACATAGGGGTCTATTTGGTGGCGAACCCGACTTTCATGATACCAGCCGCTTTGACTTCATCGATGACATTGATGACGTTGCGCATTTCGGCGTCTTCATCAGAGTTGACGATGACTTTGGGTTCTTTGTGTTGAGCCTTGAAGGACTGGAGGCGGAAGGGGAGCTGTTGGATGGTGATTTTGTCCTTGTTGAAAAAGAGCTCGCCTTTTTTCAGGACGGAAATGGTCAGGGCATCCTCGGTGCTGGCTTGTTTGGAAGAGGTGCTGGAGCCTGGGAGTTGGACGTTGACGCCCATGTTTTTGGACATGGACAAGGTGTACATGATGAAGGTGGCCAAGAGGAAAAACACCACATCGATCAGAGGAACGATCTGGATGTTGGCCTTTTTCCTGCCGCCTGCTGTTCTGCCGCCGCCGCCGCCTGCCATAGTGGATAGTGTGAGTTAGAGTTTGGGTAAGAAAGGGTTTAGAGACATGAGACTCAGGCTGGCAAAGGCTGGCCGAGAGGGGGATCTTTGTCTGGAGAGGCGTTGGGCACAGTGGAGGCCGAAGGGGAATGGGAGTGGCTGGGGGAAGGGGGTGTGGAACCGCCTGAGGGGGGAGGGGAGTCCTTGAGGCGACGAACTTGTTCGGACACCTGGACCAGCAATTCGAGACGAGCGGTGGCTGTTTCGAGGTCTTTTTGGGCCTCTTCGATTTTGGCGTTGAGGTAGTTGTAGGGGAGCAGACAGATCAGCGCGATGCCGAGACCGGCGGCGGTGGCGATCAAAGCTTCGGAGATCCCGCCCATGACGGCGGTGGGGTTGCCATTGTCACCACTGATGGATTGGAAGGAGCCCATCATCCCGGTGACGGTTCCGAGGAGGCCGAGCATGGGGGCCAGGGTGATGACGGTATCCAAGACGACGAGGCCGCGATTGAAGCGTTTGGTAGCGGTTTGGGAGGAATAGATCAGAGCGCTGTGGAGGGAGGTGTCGCGGTGTTCGAGGGCGTAGCCGAGAGCGCGGACGACGAAATCTTTGGTGGTTTTGCTGACGGCCACCGCACCATCCATGTCGTTGGCTTCACAGAGAGCGAAGAATTTCTCGAGTTTCTTGCTGCTGCGTTTGCGCGACTCGTTGAAGATGAAGAATACGCGTTCGAGGACGACGGTGAAGGCCGCGATGGAAGAAGCGAGGATGGGCCACATGATCCAGCCGCCATGAATAAAGGTCTCGATGATGTTGAATTTTTCGACCATGTCCCTGAGAGCGGCGCCTTTTGAAGGGTCGATTGGGAGCCAACCCGGGGTGGCGGCGACGACCTCCTTGAGGCCGGCGCGGGATTCCTCTTGGTGGGAGCCGAATTTTGACTCGAACCAGTGCATGACTTTTTCATGGGGTTCGCCGATGGAGCCTGGGTCAGGGAAGGCGCGGACGATGGGGTTTGGGGAGGAAAGCTGGGGGATGGCCAAGCCGAGAACGTCGCCAAACTTGGCGGCGAAGTAGCTGGCGGGTCCGACGAGGACGAAGGTGCCGTCGATGAGGTTGCCTTTGGAGTCGACTGCCTTGCCGGGGAAGCGGGAGCCACCGACGATGTCTTGAAGGCGGGCTAGGGCGGCTTTGACGGCGGCGATTTGACGGGCGAATTTGTCGCTAGAGCTCATTTCCTGGTTGGTCATGACCAACTTGGCTTCTTCAAGAATGGGTTTGTAGCGGGGCAGTTCGCCGCTGAACAAACGCGTCTCGAAGCCGCGAACGAATTCGTCCATGATGCTGGCGAGGTAGGCGTTTTCTTCGGTCTTGAGTTTGACGGAGGACTGGAGGTTGGTGTTTTCGAGTTGTTTGCCGGAGAGAACGCGGTCGACACCTTGGACATCGTTGCGGGTGGTGCCGAGTTTTTGCTCAGCTTCCTGGAGTTTGTTGGCGAGGGGGAGGGTATCCGCTTCGATTTTGGCGCGCAGGGCAGCCAGCTCTTGTTTGGCTTTTTCGAGGCGGTCCTGAGACACCTGGACGGCTGACTGGAGTTTGGAGGTCTGGGCAGCGGGTGGTGGGGTGACAGCGGCAGGTGCCTGCGCATGGGAGTGCGTTGACAGCGTCACTGCGACGAGTGATGCTGCGAACAGGCTGAGTTGAAGGAGAGGATTTCGGTTCATCGAATTAATCAATCTGGATGGGCAGGTGCACGAACTTGGGTTTGCCTTTCGCGCTGATGACGCTGAGCATTTCGGCGACATCGGAGCTGATTTCGTCGAGTCGTTCCCACTGCCATTTGCCGTTCACGGGGCGACCTGTGCCTGCGAAGTTTCGGTCAGCGTTGACAAAATAAGCCTGAGCGAGGCCGACATAGATGGTCTCGACCTCGGTGGGAGAAGCACCTGCAATTTCCCGAACTTCGGAGAGGACCATGAGTTCGTTGTTGGCTTTGTCAGCCTCGTTGAGAATGCCGAGGATGTTTTGGTAGCGCTCGGCGAGTGAGACTTTGGTGCTATTGGGATCTTCCGGGATGCGTTCGTAGAGAGCTTGGACCTTCTTGAGGATGGGGTCCGGCAGGATGGTTTTGAGCTTCATGATTTCAGCCTCCATCTGTCCGGCAGCATCGATTAGAGCTTGGGTGGATGATTTGGCGGAATCGAGTTCGCGTTGGAGGTTGGATTTGCGTGTTTCCTCTTCAGCGATGGTCTTGTTGGACTGGGAAACCTTGTTGTTGAGGTCATCCAGTTCCTGCTGGACGAGGGCGACTCTGCCTTCCAGCGCGAGTTTGGTGGTTTGCCAGGAAGATTCTTCACTGGAGATGATGCGCTGGGTTTCGATCCATTGAGCGAGAGTGTCGCGACTGGATTGAATTGAGGCAGCATTGCCCTGGGGATCTCCAGCTGGGAGCTGGGAGAACGCCGAAGTGGCTGTGAACGATAGCCACAGCAGGAGGAAATTGGAGGTGTAAAAAGCCATGAGTAAAGCCCATGTCAGCTTGGCAAAGCCTCAACGACGGGCAAATGGCCGACTGTGACAAATACGTCACATTGGGTGTGGGGAGGGTGGTAAGCGGGTGCTCACTGCTCCCGTGGGGAGTGCGTTCATCTGGGAGTATTTACCGATCAAAGATGGGCCGCAAAAGAAACTGAAAGAGGGGGGTGGGTCTGACGTTTCACGGATGAATCCAAGCCTTTGGGTCAGCGTCCAAGGGAAGTTCACCGTGAAAAATATGAAGAATCCTCGCTTCACTCCAAACCTTAAAAATCGCCAAATTTGGGCCATTGGTGCTCTCGGACTGTTCGCTTGGGCTTGTGCCGAGGCTGAGTCGCTGGATGCCATTGGCCGAGCCAAGGAGATTGATGCCCTGGTGCTGAGCAAGCTGGAGCAGCAGAAGTTGCCGCCGAATGCGCGGGCGACGGACGAGGTGTTCCTGCGGCGGGTGTATTTGGATACGGTGGGAAGGATTCCTTCTTTGAAGGAGACGCAGGCGTTTTTGGCGGACCCGGCGGCGGATAAGCGGGCGAAACTGATCGATCAGTTGCTGGCGTCGCCCGGGTATCAGCAAAACTACTTCAATTTTTGGGCGGATGTGCTGCGTCTGAAGAGCACCACGATTGGCGGGGGGCAGAGCCTGCCTGCTGGGCTGGCGTATGCGGACTGGCTGAAGCAGAGTTTGGCGGCGAACAAGCCTTATGACGTGATGGTGAAGGAACTGATCACGGCGGAGGGCAAGACCTACGACAATGGGGCGGTGGGGTTTTACATTCGGGATTACAACATGCAGCTCGACAACATGGCGGTGACGACGCAGGTGTTTTTGGGGACGCAGATGGTGTGTGCGCAGTGTCATGATCACCCTTTCGATAAGTGGTCGATGATGGATTACTACCAAATGGCGGCGCACACTTACGGGGTGACGGGGAGTAATGGACTGGTAGGCCGAACCCTCTCGGATGCCGCCTACTCCAAGAAGAGCAAGAAAGGGAAGAATGCGTCGGCGGCGGTCGCTGCAGAGAGGAAGGAAATGGGCAAGGCGATGACTGAGATTTTGCGTCCCTTGCGTTACAATACGGTGGTGCGCACCTCGCGCGCCTTGAAGCTGCCGCATGACTATCAGTATGACAATGCGAAGCCGTTCGATGTGGTGCAGCCGGTGATTCCGGCGGCGTTTGCGCCAGATGGCAAAGTGACAGTTGAGGGGCAATCGCCGGTGGATGCCTATGCGCAATGGATGACTTCGAAAGAGAATCCGAGGTTCACCCTGGTCATTGCGAATCGGCTTTGGAAGAAGGTGATGGGGCAAGGGGTGATCGAACCGGTTGATGAGCTGACGGACTCGACGGTGCCGACGAATCCGGCGTTGATGACTTACCTGGAGAAGCTCATGAAGGAGCTGAATTATGACATGAAGGGGTTCTTGCGTGTGGTGATGAACACGGAATCGTACCAGCGGGCCTCTTACACGAAGGAGTTGACGTTGGGTGAGCCGTTTTATTTTCCTGGACCTTTGATGCGGCGGATGAGTGCCGAGCAGATTTGGGATTCGATGGTGGTGCTGTACAAGCCGCAGGCTGATCGGGTGAGTTTGGAAGCGGAGTTGGAGCGTGAGAATTTGCTGACGCGGGTGCGCTGGTTGGACAACGCGTTGGCGGCTTTGAGTGATGAGGAACTGACCGCTGGGGCGAAGCGGATTGCGGGGGTGCAGAAGCAATTGGCTGCGGATGTGCGCAAGGCTCAGGAAGATTTGACGAAGGCACAGGAAGCGAAGGATGAGGACGGGATTCGGGCGGCGAAGCGGGTGGTGGCGAAGCAGCGGAATGAGATTGATCAGGCGGTGGAGGACATCGTTTATGAGATGGGCTATCAGAAGTTTGTTCAGTTAGCGAAGGACGGCAAAATCAAGGAGCAGACGGATCCTGAGATGGCGAAGGAGATCACGGCGGTGCTGAAGTCCAAGAACGGGGACAAGCTGGGATTTGATGAGGCGTTGGCGGCGGTGCAGAAGATGCGGCGGAGTCGGCTGAATCAGATTGAGGAAGCGCAGCGTGACCGGATGCGAGACACGTTTGATGTGTCGAAGGAGGATGCGAAGGAGTTTTCCCGGTTTGCTTACAATTGTGAGAAGGTCATGGTGAGAGCGGCGGATGTGCGGTCGCCGGCGCCGTTGGGGCACTTTTTGCGGGAGTTTGGGCAATCGGACCGGGAGCTCATTGAAAATTCGAACAAGGAAGCCACGGTCGGTCAGGCGCTGATGATGCTGAACGGGGAGCAGTTTGAGGATATTCTGAATCCGTTCACCGTTTTGTCGAGGGCGCTGAAGGGTGCCAAGGATGCGGACGCGGCAGTCGATACCCTGTATTTGAGCCTGCTGAGTCGCAGGGCGACGGTGGAGGAGAAGAAGCTTTTGGGGTCGATGATCCAAGCGGGCGATGCGAAGGGTCAAGCGGATGCGCTGTGGGCGCTGATCAACACCAAGCAGTTTTTGTTTATCCAATAGTTTTCACATTCAACTCTTTGATCTTATGAACTCGATTAACGCTTCATTGCTGCGCACTGAAACTGGCCGCCGTGAATTCATCGCGGGTGCGGCGAAGACTTTCCTTGGGGTTACGGCTCTTGGCCATGTGGGTGGCAAGGCCCTGGCGGTGCCGGGTGAGAATACATCGCCTCTGAAGCAGGTGCCGACGGCGAGGAACGTCATTTATTTGTACATGACGGGCGGCATGAGTCACTTGGACACGTGGGATCCGAAGAAGAACAGTGAGGTGATGGGGCTGACCAAGGCGATTCAGACGAAGGCGGATGGGGTTCAGATTAGCGAGTATCTGCCGTTGATGTCGCGCCAGATGGACAAGGTGGCTTTGATTCGGTCCATGTCATCGACGCAGGGGGCGCATGAGCAGGGGCAGTATTTCATGCGGACGAGTTACACGCTGCGGAGTTCGATTCGGCATCCCGGGATGGGAGCATGGTTGGAGAAGTTTCAGAATCGGGGGAATCCGACTTTGCCGGCAACGGTGATGATTGGGAATGACAGCAAGCACCCTGGAGCGGGATTTTTTGAGGCGAAGTTTGCGCCTTTGATGGTGAGCAATCCGGAGGCGGGGCTGAAGAATGTGAGCCGGCTGGAGCGGTTTACGGAGGAGGAGTTTCAGGATCGGTTGAGTTTGTCGAAGAAGTTGGACACGGCTTTTGAGCAGACGTATGACCTGGGGCGGGTGCGTGCCTACACGGACATGTATGACGACGCGGTGAAGATGATGAAGAGCGAGGAGTTGAAGGCGTTTGATCTGAGCGCGGAAGATGCTGCTCTACGTGATAAGTATGGCGACGGCAAATTTGGTCAGGGCTGTTTGCTGGCGCGTCGGTTGGTCGAGCATGGGGTGCGTTTTGTGGAGGTGACCTTTGGGAGTTGGGACACGCACAATGCCAATTTCACGAAGGTGCCGGAGATGTGCGACGAATTGGATGCGGCGTTGAGCACGCTGCTGTCAGATCTGGAGAAGCGGGGGATGTTGAAGGACACGCTGGTGGTGTTGGCGACAGAGTTTGGGCGGACACCGGAGATCAATGCGAATGATGGGCGCGATCACCATCCCAAAGCGTTCTCGTGCCTGTTGGCGGGTGGTGGGGTTAAGGGGGGGACGGTGCATGGGGCATCGGATGAACGGGGTAACACGGTGGCGGAGGGAGTGGTCAGCATTCCGGATTTCAATGCGACGATTGGTTATGCGCTTGGGTTGCCGTTGGATCAGGTGTTGTTCTCGCCTTCGAAGCGACCTTTCACCGTGGCGGACAAGGGCAAGCCTTTGGCGCATTTGTTTGCTTGATGAGGTAGCGGACACGTCATGGTGATCGCGACGTTTTTGAGAGGCGGGCTGCTGCTGGTAGCCGGTTGTGGTTTGCTGGCGGCGGAGAAGCCTGCAGCGAACCTGACTTTTTTTGTGGGGGGCATCGAGTGCGCGGCGTGTGTGGAAGTGGTGAGGCAGTCGGTGGCGGAGGTGGAGGGAGTGACGAACGTGGAATTGGAGCAGCGGCTGGACAGTGTGGCGCGGGTGACGTATGACCCGGCAAAGGCGAGCGCGCATCAGATTGCGCAGGGAGTGATGGAGGCGGTGCAACTGCATGGCAGGCCGTATGAGCCTTGGCTGCATTTGAAGGTGCCGGATTATGCCAAGGGCGGGAATGCGGCGAAAGTGGATGCGGTGATGGAAACGATGAAGGGGTGGGTGGATATCGCGGTGATGGACGAGAAGACGGGGGAGTTTCTGGTGCATTTTAAGGCGCTGAAGAAAGATGAGTCGAAGTCGGGGCCGCAGGGGTGGCAGCCGGAGGTGCTGGAGAAGGCACTGAGCCGCCCGGCGCCTGAGGGCTTGGGTCTGGCGTGCGAGTGGGTGACGGAGCCTTACTGAGATTGGGGGCCAAGCCGAGCTTCGTTCTCGCTTGACGGGTGTATTGCCGTATTGCAGCATTGCAGCATGACATCCATTCCCGTTTCCAAGCGCGGCACGATTACTTTGCCGCCGGACATACGCCGCAAGTTGGGGCTCGATGCCGCCGCACATCCGATGATGCTGGTGGAAATGCGGGATGGCGGGGTTTTCCTGCAACCAGCGGAAGCCCTGCCCCTGCGCGAAATTCCCGAGGAAACCTTGCAAGGCTGGATCGCTGAAGATGAAAGGGGCGCGGAAGCGTTCTGGATAAAGGCAGGCAAGGCGTGAGGGTTTTCCTGGATAGCAGCGTGATGCTTTCCGCCTGCGGTTCGGGGAAATCGTTGTCGAGGCTGATCACGGAAATCGCCCCCGAGAGAGCTTGGTGCTTGGTCTCGGCCAGTTATTGCTGTGCGGAAACAAGCCGAAACATCGGCAAACTCGGTGCGGACGCCAATCTGAAATGGGCGGAACTGCAGACCAAAATCGAATGGGTGTCCAACGCCCTCACCAGCAAAAAACCGCTGCTGCTCACTGCCTCCAAAGACAAACCGGTCTTGATTTCCGCCCTGGCGGCCAAGAGTGATGTGCTGCTGACTTTAGACAAAGGGGACTTCGAACTGCTGCTGGGGACGACGGTTTATGGGATGCGGGTGAGCACGCCGCGCGATTTTCTGCTTGCTGCTGACTTGGGGTGATCTGCTGGGAAAATGCTTTTGAGGGGTGGGGGCCGAGTAGGTTTGGTGCACTTCAAGGCGCTGAAGAAAGACGAGTCAAAGCCGGGGCCGCAGGGATGGCGGCCAGAGATGCTGGAGAAGGCACTGAGCGGCCCAGTGCCTGAGGGATTGGGTTTGGTGCGAGTGGGTGACGGAGCCTTACTGAGACTGGGTGGACATCAATACCCTAACCACGGGCCGAGCCAGCGTTCGATTTCTGCGATGGGCATGCCTTTGCGGGTGGCGTAGTCTTCGATTTGGTCTTTGCCGATGACGCTGATGCCGAAGTAGTGGGCATCGGGGTGGGCGAAGTAGAGGCCGCTGACGGCGCTGCCGGGGTGCATGGCCATGCTTTCGGTGAGTTCGACGCCGGTTTGGGCGGTGGCGTCGAGCAGGTCGAACAGGATGGGTTTTTCGGTGTGATCCGGTTGGGCGGGGTAACCGGGGGCGGGGCGGATGCCGCGGTATTTTTCTTTGACGGTTTCCTCCATGGAGAGGTCGCCGGGTTTTTCGTAGCCCCAGGCGAAACGGGCCTGCTGGTGGAGGTATTCGGCGAAGGCTTCGGCGAGGCGGTCGGCGACGGCTTTGGTGAGGATGCCGCTGTAGGGGTCATGGGCGTCGTCGAACTCCTTGGAGAATTCGTCCGCACCATGGATGCCGACGGCGAAACCGCCGATGTAGTCGGCACGACCGCAGTCTTTGGGGGCGATGTAGTCGCTGAGGGCGAAGTTGGGTTTGTCCTTTTTGATGACCTGCTGGCGCAGGGTGTGGAAGATGGTCTTCACGGTGGTGCGTGATTCGTCGGTGTAGACTTCGATGTCGTCGCCGATGCTGTTGGCAGGGAAGAAGCCGTAGATGCCGCGGGCTTGGAAGCGGTTCTCAGAGCTGATGCGGTCGAGCAGGGCGAGGGCGTCGTTGTAGAGCTTGAGGGCCTCGGCTTCGGCGGTGATTTTGAGTTGGGGATCCTCGTGGGCGGAGGAGAAGCGGTTTTCGCTGGGAATCCAGCGGCCGCGCAGTTCCCAGGAGTGGAAGAAGGGAGACCAGTCGATGAAGTTGCGCAGGGTGGCGACGAGTTCGGTGCCTTCGATGGTTTTGGTGCCGGTGAAGGAGGGGGTGGCGATTTCTTGAGTGGTCCAATCGCTCTTTTGGGCGCGTTCGCGTGACTGGGCGAGGGAGAGGAGTTCGCGGTCTTTCTTTTTGCCGTATTCGTCGCGGAGACGGGTGTGGCGTTCCTCGTTTTTCTGGATGAAAGCGGCTTTTTGGTCTTCGCTGATGAGGGAGGTGGTGACGGGCACGCTGCGTGAGGCGTCGAGGACGTGGACGATGGGGCCGCTGTAATGGGGGGCGATTTTGATAGCGGTGTGAGCGGCGCTGGTGGTGGCACCGCCGACGAGAAGAGGTTGTTTGAAGCCGAGGCGCTCCATTTCCTTGGCGACGTGGACCATTTCGTCCAGGGAAGGGGTGATCAGACCGCTGAGGCCGATGACGTCAGCGCCGACTTCGACGGCTTTGTCGAGGATCTTTTGGCAAGGGACCATGACGCCCATGTCGGTGACTTCGAAGCCGTTGCAGGCGAGGACGATGCCGACGATATTTTTGCCGATGTCATGGACGTCGCCCTTGACGGTGGCGAGGACGATTTTACCGGCGCTGCGTTGGGCGGGGTTAGCGGCTTTTTCGGCCTCCATGTAAGGTTGCAGGTAGGCAACGCTTTGTTTCATGACGCGGGCGCTTTTGACGACCTGCGGGAGGAACATTTTGCCGGCGCCGAAGAGGTCGCCGACGACGCTCATGCCATCCATGAGGGGGCCTTCGATGACGGAGAGGGGTTTGCCGAGTTTTTCGAGGGCTTCGGCGGTGTCGATGTTGATGAAGTCGGTGATGCCGCGCAGGAGGGAGTGTTCGAGGCGTTTTTCGACACTGGCTTCACGCCAGCTCATGTCGACCTCAGCCTTGTTGGCGGTGCCGGCCTGGCCTTTGAATTGTTCGGCGTAGTCGACGAGGATTTCGGTGGCGTCGGGGCGGCGGTTGAGGATGACGTCTTCGACCTTTTCGAGCATGTCCTTGGGGATTTCCTCGTAAACTTCGAGCATGCCGGCGTTGACGATGCCCATGTCCATGCCGGCCTTGATGGCGTAGTAGAGGAACACGCTATGCATGGCCTCGCGGACCTTGTTGTTGCCGCGGAAGCTGAAGCTGATGTTGCTGACGCCGCCGCTGACTTTGGCGTGGGGGAGGTTCTCCTTGATCCAGCGGGTGGCGTTGATGAAGTCGAGGGCGTAGTTGTTGTGCTCTTCGAGTCCGGTGGCGACAGTGAGGATGTTGGGGTCGAAGATGATGTCTTCGGGCGGGAAGTTGACCTCGTCGACGAGGATGCGGTAGGCGCGTTCGCAGATGCGGATCTTCTCTTCGTAGGTGGCGGCCTGGCCTTGCTCGTCAAAGGCCATGACGACGGTGGCGGCGCCGTATTGCTTGATTTTGAGGGCGCATTCTTTGAACTTTTCCTCGCCCTCCTTGAGGGAGATGGAGTTGACGATGCCTTTGCCTTGGAGGCATTTGAGGCCGGCCTCGATGATTTCCCATTTGGAGGAATCGACCATGATGGGGGCCTTGTTCACCTCGGGTTCGGTTTGGAGGAGGATGAGGAATTTGGTCATCATGGCGACGCCGTCGATGAGGCCTTCGTCCATGCAGACGTCGATGACATTGGCGCCGCTTTCGACCTGTTGGCGGGCGATGGCGACGGCTTCCTCGAGTTTGTTTTCCTTGATGAGTTTGGCGAATTTCGGCGAGCCGGCGACGTTGGTGCGCTCGCCGATCATGAGGTAGTTGGAGCTGGGCGTCAGCACGTAGGGCTGGGAGCCGCTAAGGCGCATGGTTTGGTTGTCGGCGGGGACGATGCGGGGAGGGAGGCCTTCGACGGCTCTGGCGATGGCGGCGATGTGCTCTGGGGTGTTGCCGCAGCAGCCACCCATGATGTTGACGAAGCCACTGGACGCGAAGTCGGTGGCGTAGGCGGCCATGTCTGGCGGCAGGAGATCGAAGCCGGTGGGGGCGAGGGGATTGGGCATGCCCGCGTTGGGGTAGGCGGAGACGAAGCAGTCGGCCTTGGCGGCGAGTTCGGCGAGGAAGGGCCGCATTTTGTCCGGGCCGAGGGAGCAATTGAGGCCGATGGAGAGCGGCTTCACGTGGCGCATGGCATTGAGGTAGGCCTCGGTGATCTGACCGGAGATCATGGTTTCGCCACCGGGACCGACGGCGGCGCTGATTTGCACGGGGAGTTCGAGGTTGTCCTCTTCGAAGACCTCGCGGATGGCGACGAGGGCGGTTTTGGCGTTGAGCGAGTCGAAGATGGTTTCGACCATGAGGGTATCGACACCGCCGGCGATAAGAGCGCGGACTTGGTGTTTGTAGGCGGCCTTCACCTGGTCGAAGGTGACGTAGCGGAAGCTGAGGTCGGTGAGGTCCGGGAACTGAGAGAGCGAGACAGTGAGGGGACCGATGGCACCGGCGACGTAGCGTTTGCGACCGGATTGCTCACCGATTTGGTCAGCCCATTTGCGGCACTGTCTGGCGGACTCGAAATTGATTTCCCAGGCGATGTCATTGAGGAACTTGTCTTCGAGGACTTCCTGGAAGAAGTCGGGGTCTTTGCGGCGGCCTTCGGGCACTTCTTTGAAGAACTCGGCCTGGGCGATGCTGGTGCCGGAGAAGGTGTTGGTTTCGATGATGTCGGCACCGGCCTCGAGGAAGCGGCGGTGGATGTCCTCGATGATGTCGGGGCGGGTGATGGAGAGGATATCGCCGTTGTTGAGGAGGTCTTTTTCGTTAGAGAGGAAGCGAGAGCCTCGGGCGTCGGCTTCAGAGAGGCCGTAGCCGCGGATGGTGGTGCCCATAGCGCCATCAATGACGAGAATGCGCTGGCGCATGGCGGCTTCGAGTTCGGGGCGGCAATTGGGACGAGCAGGCATGTTGAGGGAGGATAGCGCGGGCTAGGCCAGGGTCAAATTTGTTTCATATCAACGTATGATGATTTGTGGATGGATGTGAAGATGGGAAAAGTAGTTGAAAAGTATGGCAACGATGCCATACTGAGGGTATGAAAATGACCATGCACATCGATGAAGCCTTATTGGAAGAGGTGATGGCAGCGACAGGAGCAGCGAGTAAGACGGCTGCGGTGCACGAAGCGTTGAGGAAAGTAGCGGTCAAATACAGACAAAGGGAGAGGTGGAAGAGGGACTTGGGGATGAGCGCGGAAGAGTTGGCGGCCGCCTATGATCCTGATGTCGCTTTGGGGTTGAGGGGGCATTTGAAAGAGGACGAACCCGCACTGGTGGCAGAGGAAGCCAAGACCTATGGAGGATAATGTCCTGGTGGATTCGAGTTGGTTTATCCAGCGGTATCGGGAAGGGAAGGACCCTTTCCGGCTGCTGGAGGCCTCGGATTTTGACCATGAATTTTATTCGTGCGGGGTGGTGATGACCGAGGTGTGCCGGGGGGTGAGAAATCGGCGCTTGTATGAGGCGATTCGGAAAGACTTTGCCGTCATGTGTTGGGTGCCGACCACGGCGGTGGTGTGGGAGCTGGCGACGGATCTGGCCTGGGAATTGGCGGGGAAGGGCTTTACGATGCAGGTGACCGACCTGGTGATTGCCGCATCGGCGCTGACCTCGGATTCGATGGTGCTGACTCTGGATTCGGATTTTTCGAGGATCCCGGGGTTGCGGGTGATCGACACGCTGACGTGAAGGCTTCTACGAGCGGCCTTGGAGGAGCATGCGGACGCCGAAGACGATGAGGATAACGCCAAAGATTTGGGTGAGGCGTTCGTTGGACATGTTTTTGAGCCAGCCGGCGCCGAAGTAAGCGAAGGTGGCGGCGGAAATGGAAGTGACCGCGGCGAACTTCCAGTCGACCAGATCGTTGCGGGCGTTTTGGATGGTGGCGGTGAGGGCGGTGGGGATAATGATGGCGAGGGAGGTCGCGACGGCGACTTTTTGCGGGAGACCGAGGAGGCTGACGAACGCCGGGACCATAACGACACCGCCGCCGACGCCGCAAAGGGAGGCGACCACACCGCTGATCACGCCGATGGCGAGGGCGGTGAGGAGGGTGACTAGAGGCATGGGATGCCGGGATTAGGCTGGCACGCCGGCCAGATCCCCAGGAAGACCGCCTTCGTCTTCACGCTGTTGGGTCCGAGGTTTGGATTCGGCGGCGACAGGAAGCGGTGGGGGAGTGGGAGGGGTTTTGGGATGGTCAGGTGGGTTGAGCATGCGACCGTGGGCCATGATGTCCTTGATGTGGACGCCGTCGAGGGTTTCGAACTCGAGGAGGGCGGCGGCGATGGCGTTGAGCTGGTCGCGGTATTTGGTGAGGAGAGCGGTGGCCTTGGAGTAGGCTTCGTCGATGAGGCGTTTGACTTCCTCGTCGATTTGCTGGGCGGTGGCTTCGGAGTAGTTGCGGCTGCGGGAGATGTCGCGGGCGAGGAAGACGGCGCCTTCTTCTTCGCCATATTCGACCATGCCCATGCGATCGCTCATGCCCCAGGAGCAGACCATTTTGCGGGCGAGGTGGGTGGCTTGACGGATGTCGCCCATGGCACCGTTGGTGACGTCACCGAACTGGATTTCTTCGGCGACGCGGCCGCCCATAGCGACGACGAGGTCATCGAGGATTTCGTTGCGGCGGAGGGTGAATTTGTCCTCTTCGGGCAGCCACATGGTGGAGCCGAGGGAAGGGCCGCGAGGGATGATGGTGACCTTGTGGAGGGGGTCGGTGTGATCGAGGACTTCGATGAGGATCGCATGACCGGCCTCATGGTAGGCGGTGTTTTCTTTTTCCTTCTCGTTGAGCGCGAGGCTCCGGCGTTCGCGACCCCAGCGGACTTTGTCGCGGGCTTCTTCGAGTTCGGCGCTGGTGATGGACTTGAGGTTGTTGCGAGCGGCGAGAAGGGCGGCTTCGTTGATGAGGTTGGCGAGTTCCGCGCCGGAGAAACCGGGGGTGCCGCGGGCGATTTTGGAGAGGTCAGCGAACTCGCTGAGCTTCACTTTCTTGGCGTGGACGCGGAGGATTTCTTCGCGGCCTTTGACATCCGGAAGGCTGACGGTGACTTGGCGGTCGAAGCGACCGGGGCGAAGGAGAGCGGGGTCTAGGACATCAGGGCGGTTGGTGGCGGCGATGATGATGATGCCTTCCTGGGTTTCGAAACCATCCATTTCGACGAGGAGAGCGTTGAGGGTCTGCTCGCGTTCGTCGTGGCCTCCACCCATGCCGTGGCCGCGATGACGGCCGACGGCGTCAATTTCGTCGATGAAGATGAGGCAGGGGGCGTTTTTTTTGCCTTGTTCGAACATGTCGCGGACGCGGCTGGCGCCGACGCCGACGAACATTTCGACGAAGTCTGAGCCGCTGATGCTGAAGAAGGGGACGTCAGCCTCGCCAGCGATGGCTTTGGCGAGGAGGGTTTTGCCGGTGCCGGGGGAGCCGACCATGAGGACGCCTTTGGGGATTTTGCCGCCGAGGCGTTGGAAGCGTTTGGGGTCTTTGAGGAACTCGACGAGTTCCTGGACTTCTTCTTTGGCTTCGTCGCAGCCGGCGACGTCTTTGAAGGTCACTTTGTTGCGGTCCTGAGCGAGCATTTTGGCTTTGCTTTTGCCGAAGCCGAGGGCACCGCGGCCGGCGGTGCGGATTTGCTGGCGGACGAGGAAATAAATGAGGCCGAGGACGAGGGCGAGGGGGATGAGAGGGATCAACATGGAGCTGAGCATGTTGTTCTCGTATTTGGGGCTGAGGACGAGTTCGGCCTCGGTCAGCATGGTGTTGAGTTCGTCTTTCTGGAGGTCGACGTTAACGGAGACGGTGAAGGGGATGGGTTCGGCGGCAGCGGCGGGGGTCCCGCCGGAAGTGGCTTCGGTGACGGGGGTGGCGTTGCGCTCGATGAGGCGCCAGCCACGGATGAACTGCTCCATGGAGGTGTCCTGCTGGACGAGTTCGAGGGGCTTGTTGGGATCGACCTGACCCTCTTTGACATACTTGCGGAATTCCTGATAGGAGATGCGAGTGGAACGCTGAGCGGAGGTGTTGATCATAAGCGCTGACACCACGAGAGCGAGGGTCACGCCGAAAAACAAAAATCCGCGCCAATTGAATTGCGGGTCCTGACCCTTGCGTCCGGGTCCATCTTGGCGATTACCTTGGTTATCTTCTGACATAGTCTTGAGTGAGATACGCGCGCGGAGTGCGGGCAGTTGATGAGCATACACGTCCTTTTGGGGTTGCCAAACGGAAGAAAGCGGGTGGGCAAGGCTGATTTTGTGCCGATACCGTTAATTTTTGCGAATTTCGGGTGGAGACGGGTGCGTTGCTAAAAGGTGCGAGTGTAAATTGGGGCCTGAGTGACTCGGGATTCGAGGGTTTGGGCGGAGGTGCCGATGACTTTGCCTTTGGAGTCGATCACGACAAATTTGGTTTGGCGGGTGGCGCCGGGTTGATGGCCGAAGCGATAGGTTTCGTTGGGTTTGGCGTCGAACTGGACGGCGGCGGAAGCGGAGGTGCCGGAACCGAATCCCTGGATTGAGACGGAGACGGGTCCAGCGGGCACATTGAAGGCATTGTGGTCCGTGCGGAGGAGGCTGGGGGTGCGGCCGTTGATTTTCAGGGGTTGGACTGGCTGGGTGCCTTCGATGGCGGGTTTGAGGACCCCTTGGGCGAAGATGAGGTGGCAGGAAGGGTAGCCTGGAGGGGCATCGATGCCATCGGTGGAAGCGCAGGAGGCGAGCGCGAGGCAGAGGAGGACAAGGGCGAAGGGCTTGAGTGTCATGGGGAGATATAAACCCAAACTCCGCGATTGGAAGCGCAAGCGAGGCAGTGCCTGAACCACTTCGAATCGCGGAATCTGGGGGCGAGTGGCCATGGTGGAGTTGAGGAAGTGGGTTCTCTGGCCTGCCGTTTCACGCGGGTGGAAAGCTGGGGATGGGAGTGGCGTAGGTTTGAGCATGACCCAACCGAGTTCTGCTGTTTCGTCCCGTCGTGCTTTCATCCAAACGAGTGCTTTGGCGGTGTCTTCGCTGGGGTTTCCGGCGATCACTCGCAGTGCGAGCCCAAACTCCAAGCTGCAGGTGGCGTCGGTGGGGGTGAACGGGATGGGGTTCAGTGACATCAAGAACATTGGGGAGCATGCGGCGGTGCAGTTTGTGGGATTTTGCGACATCGACAGCAAGCGGTTTGACAAGGTGGACGGGGCTTTTCCCGGGGTGGCGCATTTTGCGGATTTCCGGGAGATGTTTGCGAAGTTGGGGGATCAGATTGACGCGGTGAGCGTGGCGACGCCGGATCATATGCATGCGGCGGTGGCGATGGCGGCGATGCGGGCGGGGAAGCATGTTTATTGTCAGAAGCCGTTGGCGCAGACGGTGTGGGAGGCGCGGCAGATGCGGTTGCTGGCGGCGAAGAAGGGGGTGGTGACGCAGATGGGGAACCAGATTCATTCGAGCCTGGAGTATCGCTTGGGGACGCGGTTGATTCGGGAGGGGGCGATCGGGAAGATCAAGGAGGTGCACTCGTGGGTGGGGGTGACGGGCAATGAGCGCAACAAGCTGCTGGAGCCGCCGGCTGCGGAGAAGGTGCCGGAGCATGTGAACTGGGATTTGTGGATTGGGGTGGCGCCGATGCGGGAGTACTCCGGTGCGTATCATCCGTTTGTGTGGCGGGACTGGCAGGATTTTGGAGGCGGGGCGCTGGGGGACTTTGGATGTCACATTTTGGATCCCGTTTTTACGGCGCTGGGTTTGAAGGCGCCGTTGACGGTGGTGGCGCAGAACAGCGGGATCAATCGGCATATTTGGCCGACGAGTCAGCAGGTTCAGTATGTGTTTCCGGGCAATGCGTTGACGGCGGGCGACAAGCTGAAGGTGACGTGGACGGATGGGGGGCTGAAGCCGGACCGGAAGCTGGCGAAGATGCCGCCGGAGTTGGACCTGCCGAAGAGTGGGTCGCTGTTTATCGGGGAGGAAGGGAACTTAGTGCTGGCGCATGTGGCGGGGCCGAGGCTGTATCCGCTGGAGAAGTTCAAGGGGTTCAGTTATCCGAAGGAGGAGGGGCGGAACCATTGGCATGTTTGGGTGGATGCGTGTTTGAGCGGCGGGAAGACGAGCGATGGCTTTGATTACGCGGGGCCGCTGGCGGAGACGGTGCAACTGGGGAATGTGGCGACGCGACTGGCGGTGGGTCAGGTGGACCAGCGGACGGGGCGGATGGAGACGCCGAGGCTGATTGAGTGGGACGCGGAGGCGATGCGGATTCCGAATATGCCTGAGGCGGAGGCGTTATTGACGCGGGCCTACCGAGCTGGGTGGGAAATACAACCGGCTTGATGGGATCAATGGTGGGGCAATCGAGCCGGTTGCACCGCTGGGTGTCTCACGCCTGGGACAGGCGTGGTACTATCGGCGGCGGCGTTGGCGGCTGGGGCCTTTTTTGTCGCGTTGGGGTTCGCGGTCTTTGCTGGCGGTGGGTTGGCCTTTGGAGATTTCGCGCCGTGGGGGGCCGCTGCGGCGTTGGGGACGGTCCTGGCCGCGGTGGTCGGAGCTGCTTGCGCGTGGCTTTGGGGCGGGGGAGGGTTTGTCGCCGTCGGTGAGGCGGAAGTCGACCTGCTTTTTGGTGCGATCGACGCGGTGGATTTGGACTTTGACGTTGTCGCCGAGGCTGATGACGCGGCGGGATTGTTTGCCGGTGAGGTTGGAGCGCTGGGGGTCGAAGACGAAGAAGTCGTCGGGGATGGAGGAGAGGTGGACCATGCCGCTCATGCCGAGGCGGGTGACGTCGATGAAGAACCCGAAGTTGCGGACTTCGGTGACTAGGGCGTCATAGAGTTCGGGGGTGTCACTTTCGAGCTGGGCTTCGAGGTAGGCGTAGAGTTTGACGTCGCGGCTGTCGCGTTCGGCATCGGCGGAGTTGCGCTCGGTGATGCTGATGTGGTCGGCCATTTTGGCGATCTGTGCGGCAGGGGCGGGGATTTTGTCGAAGAGAACGCGGTGGACGATGAGGTCGGCGTAGCGGCGGATGGGGGAGGTGAAGTGGGTGTATTTTTCTTTGGCGAGGCCGTAGTGACCGAGGGGTTCGACGGAGTAGCGGGCGCGCATCAAGGAGCGGAGGAAGCCGATTTTGAGGGCGGCGCCGATGGGGAGGGTGCTGAGCTTGCGGAGGAGTTTTTGGATTTCCTCGCGCTTGGAGAGGTTGCCGCAGGGGACGTGATGGGAGAGGACGGTCTCGCGGTACTCGGCGAGTTTTTCGTCCTTGGGTGCTTCGTGGATACGGTAAACGGCGGGGAGGTTCAGCTTCATGAGGCGGCCGGCGACGGCTTCGTTGGCGAGGAGCATGCACTCTTCGATGAGCTGATGGGAGACGTCGTTTTCGTTGCGGTCGATGCGGAGGATGCGGCCGTGGTCATCCAGGCGGATTTTGTTCTCGGGGAAGTCGAGGTCGAGGGAGCCGTTTTTGAAGCGGGCTTTGCGGATGTGCTGGGCTAGTTGATGGGCCTGGAGGAGCATTTCCTCGAGGTGATCCGCGGGTTGACCGGCTTCGATGACGGCGAGGGCCTGCTGATAGGTGAAGCGGCGTTTGGAGTGGATGATGGCGGGGTAGAACTTGGTCTTGAGGACGGTGCCACGGGGGTCGAGGAGGAACTCGACGCACTTGGTGAGGCGATCGACCTGGGGCTTGAGAGAGCAGAGCTCGTTGCTGAGGGCCTCAGGGAGCATGGGGATGACGCGGTCCACGAGGTAGGTGGAGTTGCCGCGCAGGCGGGCTTCTTTGTCGAGCTCGCTGCCGGGGCGGACGTAGTGGGAGACGTCGGCGATGTGGACCCAGAGTTTCCAATGGCCGTCGGTGGTGGATTGGACACAGATGGCGTCGTCGAAGTCTTTGGCGTCGTCGGGGTCGATGGTGACGACGTTGTGGGAGCGGCAGTCGGTGCGATCGACGAGTTCTTCCGGGCTGGCGACGATGGTGGCGTGGGCGTCTGCGATGGCGCGGGCTTCGTCGAGGACGGGGCGAGGGAAGGAGAGGGGGAGGTCGTATTGGCGGAGGACGGAGAGCATGTCGACGCCTTCCTGGTCGGGGGGGCCGAGGACCTCGACGATTTCGCCTTCGGGGCTGGAGAAGCGGTCCTGCCAGGAGAGGATTTCGACGACGACTTTGTCACCGAGTTGGGCTTTGCGGCCGACGTCCTTGGGTTCGGGGACGACGACTTGGTGCTGCATGCGGGGGTCATCTGGGATGACGTGGAAGAGGTGCTTGCCCTGGGCGAGGGTGCCGACGAGGCGGCTGCGTTTGCGTTCGAGGATGCGGACGACAGCGCCGGAGTGGGTTTCCGGGGAGGCGTCTTTGCGGAGGCCGGTGGGGCGGACGTCGAGGCGGACGAGGACGCGGTCACCGTGCATGGCGGTGCTGGTGGCGTGATCGGGGATGGCGATTTCTTTGAGGCCGGGGGCGTCGGGTTGGACGAAGCCGCGGCCCTGGCGGGTGAGTTGGATGATGCCGGGGACTAGGTCGGCCTCTTCGGCGGCGATGTAGCGATTGTTTTTGGTGAGGAGGATGCGGCCCTGGGTTTCGAGGTGATCGAGGGTGGCGAGGAAGTTGGGTCGATCTTGTTCGGAGATCGAGAGCATGGTGATGAGGACCTCGGCGGTGGTGGGGCGGTAGTCCTTGTGGGCGAGGCGCTGGAGGATGATGTCCCCATGGGAGGGCGCGCTGCGGGTGGACCGTGTGGGGCGCTGGGTGGATTCGCCGCGTGAGGGGCGGTTATCGGACTTGCGGCGGGAAGATCCGCCTGCTTGATTGCTTTTCATGTTGGGTATTTCTAACTTACTAAATCGTGTTTTGATGCTTTTGTCGATGGCGGGAACGCTGGGGGCGGTTGAGCCGGTGAGCGTTGTTTTGTCGGGGAATCCAGGTCCCTACGAGGTGTCGCAGTGGAAGAAGGATTGGCCGGGGTGTGAATTTGAGGATGGGGTGAAGGAGGGGCGTTTTGGTCTGGTGGACCGCGACGGGATGCGCTGGTTGAGAGCGAGTTATGCAAAGGGGGCTGTGGGGCCGGATCAGGGTGGAGGGGGGTGGCGGATGCCGTTTGGAACACGTGAGGAGGCGGAGTTGCGCTACACGGTGCGATTTGAAGAGGGTTTTGATTTTAACAAGGGGGGCAAGATGCCGGGGTTGTGTGGCGGGCCAAAAACGATCACGGGAGGTGATGCGGTGAATGGGAAGGACGGGTTTTCGGTGCGATTGATGTGGCGGAAGGATGGCCGAGGGCAGGCTTATGTTTATCACATGGACCAGCCGTCGAAGTATGGAGATGAATTCGACTTTCCGGAATCATTCCGGTTTCCGGTGGGAGTGCCTGTCACGATTCGCATGCAGGTGCGAATCAACACTCCGTCAAAAAAGGATGGTGCCATCCGCATTTGGACCACGCCGCTTGGTGGTGCCGAACAACTCCAACTGGAAAAAACCGGTCTTCGCTTCCGCCAAGTTTCAGAATATGGCATTGATTCGCTGCTGTTCAACACGTTTCATGGGGGGAGCGACAAGAGTTGGGGACCGGCGAAGGATGTGGCGGCGGATTTTGCGGGGTTTGAGGTGCGGTGAGGGTCAGGGTTGACCGAGACTTGGGAGGAGGAAGGCGGGGATGCGGAGGTTGAGCCAGGAGTGGAGGGGGCGGTGAGGGGGG
>CANETF010000028.1 GCA_947440575.1 Verrucomicrobiaceae bacterium | reverse complement strand
TAACTTGTCACGGATTCGTTGACTCAATAAATGCCCTCTGGTCAATGCTTTCGATGGTCGTGCCATCTTCTTCTAGTTGACCTAGAAGTTCATTTGTACAGCACTCTTTTCCACTGCTTGCCCCTTTTGCTTAGCGGCATTGGGTCTAACCTCGCCGGATCAATCTGGCGAATTCTTGATTTCCCGGATTGAACTGGAAAGCATTGCAGCCAAGGATGCCCCTCATAGAAGCACCTTTAGAAATGGAAGCGAATCACGGTTTTGTCATTTGGCTCTATGGCCTTCCATGTTCGGGAAAGTCCACCCTCGCCAAATCATTGATCCAGTCGGTCCAACATGCGGGATATCCCGCATTGGGACTCGACGGCGACGTCTTGCGCTCTGGCGTCTCTGCTGATTTGGGATTCTCAGACAAGGACCGGACAGAGAATGTCCGCCGCGCGTCGCATCTGGCTAAATTGGCCATGGAGTCCGGTTTTGCTGCCATTGTTTCACTGATCACCCCGACCGTCGCCTTGCGCGAACTGGCCCGCAAGATCATCCCCCCCCACCGTTTGCTCCTCGTCGCAGTGACCTGTCCGATTGAGGAATGCAAACGGCGCGACGTTAAAGGAATGTATGCCAAAGCCGCTGCCGGATTGATCAAGGGCATGACCGGCGTCGACGGTGGATTTGATCCCGTCCCACCCGGCGAATTCACAGTCAACTCATCAACTCAGTCGATTGGCGAATGCACCCAGAACATCATCAATGAGGCGATCCTTAGACGCCTTTTCTGAGCCCTAACAGCACTCGGTTGCGATCAAAACAACTTGGATATACCTGCATGCCATCGCCCATACCACGCCTACCCGGCCAACGGATAATGAATCTTCCCCACCGCCTCCATCGCTAACCTACAGGCTGCTTCGCGATCCGCCCCCGTGGCAATGACCGCCCCAAATCTGGCCGCCGAACTATCCAGCCGGGGAATCACATCCCCTTCCTTCAAATAAAGCCTCACCAAATGCACCCCGGGCAAGGCTCTCGCTCCTTCCAGTCCGTCAATCGAAACCACCCTCCGTCCCCCATGATCCGGACAATCCAATTCCGTGATGAATTTGACTGACAAAGCCGCTGCTGCCGGAATCCTCCGACAACTGCCCCACGGGTCCTCATCTCCCATCGCTTGCCGAATCGCAATCTCGATCATGTCCACCCCACTCCGATACCAGGCCACCTCCCTCATGTGACCACCCGGGATTCGCACCGCAATCTCAATCACACGCGGCCCCTTCGGACTCGCTATCACCTGCGGATACGCAATGCCATCCGTCAATCCGATAGCCTTAATCGCCAGCCGGGATGCCTCCCGAATCGCCTCCGCCATCTCTTCATCCACCTGCGGCGGGGAGATGTGCTCGATCGCGATCCCAAAATGAGGCGGTTCCGCAGTGATACGGTCAGACAGGGACAAAAAATGCACCTCTCCAGCCACCACCGCAGCCGTCACATTGATCTCGATACCCTCGCAAAACGTCTCCACGATCGCCCGTCCATCCGTTGAGAATCGCAACGCACTTTCCAAAGCCGCCTCCAATCCCTCACCCGCATCAACTCGCGTCGTTCCGCGTTGACCCGAACAGTCACTCGGCTTCAACACCAGCGGAAAACCATGCGCCTCAGCAAACGCTTCCACCTCCTCCAGAGTTAATGCCGGCCGACTCACCGGCGCAGGCACCCCAAACGCCTCAAACGCAGCCCTCATCGCGTTCTTGTTCGTCGCCTTGTAGGCCGTCTCCTCAGAAAACCCTGGCAATCCCAACACCTGGGCGATATGCGCCACAACCGGCACCGCCGTCTCTGACCCCAACGTCATCACCCCAGCAATCCCATGCTTCCTCGCGGCCTCCAAATTCCCCTCTTTGTCACCCGTGCTGACCAACTCAAAGCAATGCGCATGAACTACACCTGGCGCTTCGGGATTTCGATCCGTGGTCAGAACCCGATAACCCATCTCCACCGCCATCTTGATTGCCGGCACCTGTTCGTGCCCAGCCCCTATGATCATTAATGTTTTGCTCATCACCTCAATCTCAAACAAAGGCCACAATTCGTTCGCCATCGAAAATCGGAACACTCGTGCTGATGTCCAGCCGCGAACAATAGATCACATCATCGATATAACCCAACGAGATCAGGTTCACTCCACTGTCACTCGAAAGAAAGTCACGCTCCAAATTGTCGCTGAAGCACGGCTCCAACGTTCCTCGGGGTGTCGCATTGCCAATGCACTTCATGATCTCCGTCACTCCCGCCCGATCCTCAATCGCAGGCAGGTTGTTTCTCCCCGCCGCTACAAGCGAGATGTTCCGCCCCGTCTCCTTCGCAATCCGGACCGCAGCTTGAGCAACCGCTTTGCAGTTCGTTACCGTCCCAATCAGCACCACACTGTTAGGCCCCTTGGCAGTGCGAATGCATTCCGTTCCATTTGTCGATGTGATCACCACAGACTTCCCTCCCACCACCTCACGGGTAATCTCCCTCGGACTGTTACCCAGATCCGCGTTCGGCAGCTTGGCCCCCCCACGCTCTCCAATCGTCACCTCCCCCTGAAGATCCTGCGCGCTCACCACGGGAATCAACTCCCTGGCTCCTTTGTCAAGGCACTCGACGATCGTCGCACTCGCCCGCAAAGCGTCCACCACCACCACCACATCACCACGCCTTTGCGCCCGCAGCGCCCCACCCACCCCAAGCTCCAGAAAAACACACGAACTGTTCTTGCAGTGATCTCGAAAAGTATCCGCCCGCAGACCATGTCTCATCGACTCCAAACTCAATACATCCGAAGGCGGCACGTTCCCAATGTTCACCTCAGGTCCAAGTTGCCGCAGCAGCCAGACCTGCTGCTCCTTCTGCGGCGCCTCCCACAAGATCGAATCCGGATCGACATGCTTGAACAGCTCGTAAGCCAGTTCCGAATTGATCTTCCCATCCGCCTTGAAAATCCCCACGGTGCCCGTCTCGCGCGCTTCCATGATCACCTTTCGTGCGCCGGCAGCCAGGTCCTCCCTAACCTCTTGAATCCGCTGTTGATACGTCATCGCCCCGTCCTCTTGAGGCAGTTTTTTGCCCACCTCCGACATCGTGTGAAAGCCGCGCTCCGTCGCCAATCGAATCATCCGCAACTTGTCGTCACGCGTCATGTCAGGGTGAATGCCATTGGAAATCTCAATCGCATCAAAGCCAATCTCCTTCGCCAGATCCAATATCACCTCCACCTTTCCATGCTCAAACGCCGTCTCCAAAAAGGTGCCCCCTGGACATACGTGAACCCCAGCGTCCCGCAACATCCCCACCTTTTTCACCAGTGCCGCCTCGGGATATAGCACACTAGACCCCCACCCCAGTTTCACCACGTCCACATACTCCCCCGCCGTCTCGATCAAATCCGCAGTCCCATTGGACCCCATGAATTTATCCAAAACCATCGTTAACCCGGACTGACGGGGCTTGACCGACCGTGGCACAAGGCCAAGACAACTCACAAAGGGATTCATAAGAGGAAAAGTGGATTCAGGTGACCAGCTTGACTGCCTTACCGCTGGAAGTCACATGCAAAGAGAAGAATGACTCATTTTCAACGTTCAACCGCACCAAATCCCGGAAATCGACCCAAAAAGTCTCCCCCTTGGGCTTCAGACCAGATGTCGGAAATACGAAACGATTTGCCGACCCAGCCCCAGACTCCCCAGCGCTTCATACAACCGATTCGCCCCCTCCGGAGAAATTTCGTGAATCAAGTTATCCAACTCAACCCGCACCCCATGACAAGACTTCCCTTTAGACTTGTCCACAACATAGTTCGTGTGCTCATTACAAAGCGCAAAACCAATTGGGAAATCACTCATCAGGGCACACTGCTCAAGGCCCGCATCCTTAGCCAGAGCCCTCAGCCCCTGGTGATTGAAGTAAGAAACGTGATCCGGCGAAACCACCCAAAACGGGGCTGGTATTCGACCCGACTCCAAAAGACGCATTTGCAAAACCGAAAAATCGTTGGGCACTTCCACAATGAGAACCCCTCCAGGTGCCAGCAATTCTCGCACTGTCTTCAAGACATCCAATGGCTCCAAGACATGCTCCAAAACGTTGTCCATCAGGATGAGCTGATACTTCTTCGAATCCGTCCTCAGCTGGTTCATCAGATCGTTCAGATCACCCACCAGCAACCTGTCACACAAGTCCGGATGGTGCATGCCACAGCCAAATGAACTGTAATCCATCCCCGTCACATCCCAGCCGGCCCCGGCAAAATGCCCCATGGCAAACCCTTCACCCGCCCCAATGTCCAAGAACCGCCGCTGCCCTTCACCCGGATCAAGCAGGCTCTCCACTTTAAGCCTCTTTTGCTCCAGCTTATTCCTCCGAAACAGCAACTCATCAGCCCCATACTCGTGCTGATGGGTACGAACTGACTGCTGGTAATACTTCGCCGCATAATACTCACTGAGCCGCTCCGGCGTTGGCTTCTCAGCCAACTCGTAGTACCCGTATTCCGTCAGTCGCACTTTGGTCTTGTCTTCAGCATCTAATGTCATGAATCAAATAGTCTTGTCGATTGTCAATTCCTCCCATTAACGCATGCAATGCATGAAAACCGCCTCAGCCAGTCGCCAGTCATCTTCATCATCAATGTCCAGTCCACGATAGTTTGGCAGCACCACCCCTTGCGTCCCGGGCGTCAGCAGGGGTGCCAAATCACTCAAGAAACTCTCGGACGTCCCCCAGCAGAACTGTCCAGGATCATAGTACGTCGCGCTCAGGTCTTGAGTCCGAACGGCAAAGTGCTCCGGGTTCACCATCGCAACTTGGCCCCCATGGCTTAAAGCCAAGCGCCTCTCAACCGGGTGAGGGAACGCCTTAATCCCCATCGCAAACGGGGCTCCCAACTGCATACGCTCGAAGCCCGCTTTCAAATCCTCCGGCAAAAGCAGCGCTGCAGTCGCAAAAATCCGGCACAAAAACTCAAACTCATCCCCCTGGGCCTGCAACTCCCGAATCGTATGCCGCACCACCTCAATAATCGGCGTGTGATCATCCGCCAACCCCGCCGGCCTTACAAATGGCACTTCCGCTCCAAACGATTCGGCGACCTCAGCAATCTCTGCATCATCCGTCGACACAATGATCCGATCAAACAACCCGCTCGCCTGCGCAATCTTGATCGGGTGCGCAATCATCGGCAGCCCGGCAAAACTCCGGACACACTTCCGGGGAATTCTTCGGCTCCCCCCTCGGGCGGGTATCAGGGCAATGGCAGACATAGACACAAAAAACACGAATGCCGGAAAGATCTCCTCATGTCAATCAGCGTCAGCCCCCACCAAGGCAAGTACCCTCCGAGACACCCGTTGCGCCCCCAGACCGTCTTGACCGCTCCAAGCTTTCTCAGCCATCCGCAATCGCCTCTCGGAGCTTGTCAAAACAGACCCCAAAACCTCGCAGGCTGCTGAGTCCACCACGTCAATCAGAGCTCCCAGATGCTCCCCAAGACCCGCCCGCCGCCAAGCCTTGGCCGGGGCCACTTGATTGTCAGCAATCGTCAGGATGACTACCGGAAGCCCCAAACACGCTAGCTCATGCAAAGAGGTTCCTCCTGCACAAACCGCCAGTTGGCACCTGCCCATCGCCTCAGCTGGCTCCCAATTCCCTACCTGTACCTCCAAATTTCCCAACCCTTCCGCCGCCGCGCAAAGGGCTCCCAAACTTCCATTGGTCGGCCCGGTCAATACCAGTCTGCGACCGCCAAATCCCAGCCGATCCAGCCAACTCAGCACCCGCTTCGTTGCCCCGCCATCATCGCCACCCCCAAACGTGATCAAGATCGATTCGACAGCCTCCTCTTTCGGCCCAGGCAACAACGCTCGAACACTCCGAAAACCCTCACTCACTAACGCATACTTTGGCCCAAGCAAAAACTCTGTCTCCGCTCCTTTCGCGCGACCCACATAACCCGTCATCTCAGCCCCGGGACTCGCATCATGTACCCATCGTCCCAACAAAGGATGTGCGTGCCCAGTGTTCCCAAATTGCATCCACTCCAGTCCACTCTCTCCCAGCCTCTCCTGATAGGCTCCCGGCAGCCGATAGTGGTCAAGCACGCCTTTCCCAATGCCAAACTCCCGACACACGTTCACCACCCACTCCGCATCCTCGTCCGGCGTTAACTCCCAAGGCATCTCATGAATCTTCGCCCCCGCCCAATCCCCAGCGGACTCGATCGCCACATTTCGCCACCGCACAATCAAATGAACCTCAGCCCCCAACTCACGACAAGCCTGCGCCAAGACCGCACATCGCCGCACATGCCCCAAACCTAACTCCGGTGCAGCATCAGCCCGGAAAAAAATCGACCGCTTCACGCAAACAGATCTCCTTTCCGTCCCGTAACCACAAAATCATCAGGCACCTCTGCTATTCCCACGACTCGCCCCTCATTCACAGCCGACCATGCACTCGCAAGGCCCAATTGGTTTGATCGCAAGATATCCGCAGCCGTGTAGCAGGTCGCTGCCTCACCCCGAACCGCAGCGGCCAGTTCCATCAAGGCACGCTGCCTTCCGCTCATGGTGAATGGAACCGAAACCGGCGTTGGCTGCCTCCACTCCATCCCCAACCCGCGTTCATGAATAACTAGCCAGGACGTATTCCCGCCAATGACATACTCCCCCATTTCGCAGATCACACGCACAACCCCTGCCCCCGTCGCCAAAATCGTCGCAGACACTCCCCCGCCAAACTGAATCGCAAGCCCTTCTACCACCGGATCAGCATCCAATACCTTCCCCGAGAATGCCGCCATCTCATAACTCATTCGCGACTGGACCGCTTCCACTTCGCGCAAACCCGCAAAGAAGGTGATCAGGTCAAAGTGATGCGGATGCGACCAAAGCAATTCAACTCGTCCGCACTCAATCACTATCTGCCGGAGCGAACCCAACTCCTCCGCATCGATTCCTTCCTTCACCCGTCGCGGCACGTCCATGCACCGCCTCACCGCCCCGTAACTCAGCTGCACCCCGGCGGCCTCAGCCGCTGCTAACGCATGCCGACACTCCATCACTGAATGCGCCAGAGGTTTCTCAAAGTGCACGCCTCCCACCCCTTTCTCTGCCGCATGTTCAATCAACCGCGCACGACCTTCCGTGCGAGTCGCAATCAGTAGGATATCTGGCCGAACCTCATCAATCATCCTCAGACCATCCACATAGCACCTCGATGCTCCATAAGTGTCCGCCGCCATCCGTCCGGCCGCCTCGTTTTGATCGCAAACAGCCACCAATTCCACCCCGGTCACCTCTCGTAACGCATCCAAATGAGAGTACGGAAACCACACGGGCGGCAAAGTCACCCTCAGCCGCTCAGCCGTGTTCGCACCAATTCGCCCGCAACCCACAATGGCTGCGCGCAACGGAGTTGTGTCCTCTCTCTTCATCGCCAATGCAAAAGGCACGACAGACGCCCCGCTCGATTCTCGTCAAGCCCCCGGTAGACCTCCCCCAATTCCTTCCCCAAATGCTCGCTGCTGATCAACTCCCTCGCCGGCAGGCCCCCGCTGCGAATCTGGTCCATCAAAAAGCCCAAATTTCGGCGCCGCACCGCCCACAGCGCCTCCTGAGAAACATTGCGGTCTTGCGACCATCCTGATGCTAAAATTCGCACCTGCTTTTCATAAAAATACTGCGGATCCAAAGGGTTGAACTCCGGAGCCGGCTGCCCCCGCCCCGGAAAGCCAATCACCGAAAGCGTCCCCCTCCGACGCACCAGTTTCAAAGCCAAGAGCCAGTCCGCCCAAGAATCGCCCGTCACAATCACCAAATCCGCCCCACCCTGCCCTGTCGACGCCAAATAGCCTTCAATCCCAGCCTCATCACTCTTGTGACAACGAACATGGGCACCAAATAAACCGGCCTTCTCCAGGCTCTCAACTTGCTCCGAAAAACCCGCCACACGCCCCCCTCCCAACGCAGCACACGCAACCGCTCCCAACCCCAAGACACCCAAGCCCACCACCGCCACCTGCTGACCCACCTGAAAACCCGCGTTGAGCAGCGCGGAGTAACCCAAATGAAACAAATAACTCGTCGCCGCCGCACCTAGATCCGTCCCCTCAGGCACTTTGATCAACAAATCTGCCGCTCCACACACAAACGCACTTCGGTGCGACTGATGCGACAGCACCACATCTCCCTCTGCCCATCCCTTGACCTTTTGACCGACCTCCACAACCCGGGCCACGTTGCAATAACCCACAACTCTTGGATAAACTGGCCCGGGACGCAAGGGCGGCAACCCCTTATACGCAGCCATCTCGGTCCCGACCGATAAAGCCGACACCAACGTCTCCGCCATGACTTCGTCTTCAGCCAGGCGACCAGCGTCTAACACCTCAGTCTCAAACACCAACTGCCTTGGCCCCAGAAGACGCGCCGTTTGAGCTTCGATGACTCGACTCATAGCATCCCCCTTCATTATAGCCCGAGGGCCTCCACCAGTGCACCACGCACCCGTCCAACATCCCCATCCGTCATCGCCGGAAATAGCGGTAACGTGATCGCTTCCTCATAATACCGCTCCGCCTCCGGAAACATCCCGACCCGAAAACCCAACTTCTCAAAGTCCGGCTGCAAATGCACTGGAATGTAATGAACATTCACCCCAATCCCCTGCGCGCGCAGACTCTCAAACACTTCCCGCCGATTCCTCCGAATCGAGTCCAGGTTCAACCGAATCATGTAAAGGTGCCACCCACTGACCCCGGCCGGATCTCGCGCCAGCGCCCTCAAAGGCAACCCGCTCAACTCACGATCATACAAATCCGCCAAGTCCCGTCGTCTGGCCGCAAACCCTTCCAGCTTGTTCATCTGGCTCGCCCCCAGTGCCGCCTGCAAATCCGTCATCCGGTAGTTATAACCCAACTCCAACTGCTGATAATACCAAGGCCCATCCGCCTCGCGGGTCATCCGCCCTGGCTCTCTTGTGATCCCATGCGTCCGCAACGTCCCAATCCGCCACGCCAGTTCTTCGTCATTCGTCGTGATCATCCCTCCCTCACCGCTTGTGATGATTTTTACCGGATGAAAACTGTGCGACACCGCGTCAGACCACCGGCAATTCCCAATTCTCTCCCCCAGATAACTTCCCCCCAAAGCATGCGCCGCATCTTCCAAAATCCGAAACCCATACCTCTGCGCTAACGCATGAATTCCCGGCATGTCACACGACTGACCCGCAAAATGCACCGGCACCACCACCTTCGGCAACCGCCCTTCCTTCTCCGCCTCCTCCAACTTCACCGCCAGTGCTCCGACCGACATGTTGACCGTCCCGGGATCCACATCCACAAAGTCGACCTTCGCCCCGCAATACCGCCCCGCATTCGCCGACGCCACAAACGTGATCGGACTCGTCCACAGCCAGTCCCCATGCCCCAATCCCATTGCCTTCGCCGCGCAGTGCAAGGTCGCCGTCCCGTTCGCCATCGCGATCCCATGTCCCACCCCGCACCAGTTTGCCACCGCTCCCTCAAACCGGGGAATCGCCGGTCCCTGGGTCAAAAAATCAGACCGCAGCACCTCAACCACCGCCTCAATGTCGGCCTCGTCCAGTGACTGCTTTCCGTACGGCAGCATGGCTCAGACAGCGAAGCTCGGATCCAGATGCCCAGTGATCAAATCGCGAATCTCCGGCACCGTCAAAAATTGCTCATTCGTCCCTGAATTGTAGCAGAACCCCTGAGGCACAGGCTTGGCACCCAACTTCTCGTAGTGCGCCCAAATCCCGGGCGCTCCAGGTGGCAAAATGCAGTAGTGGCTCCCGCAATCGACCGTCGTCAAAGCATCAGCCGTCGAGATCATCTCCTCATGAATCTTCTCCCCGGGACGAATCCCCACCACCGGACGCTCGCAGTTCGGACCAATGGCTTCCGCCAACTCCGTGATCCGATAACTCGGAATCTTCGGCACCAAAATCTCCCCGCCAAACCCAGACTCCAAAGCCTCCAGCACCAAGCGCACGCCTTCATCCAACGTGATGTTGAATCGGGTCATCTCCTCATGCGTGATCGGCAACACCCCAGACTTCCGCCGGTCCATAAAGAACGGAATCACCGACCCGCGCGACCCCATGACATTGCCATAGCGCACCACCGAAAAACGAATGTCATGCTGACCTTTGATCCGGTTCGCCGCGATGAATAGCTTGTCTGAGCACAACTTCGTCGCCCCGTAAAGATTGATCGGGGAGCACGCCTTGTCCGTCGACAACGCCACCACCTGCTTCACCCCGCAGTCGATCGCCGCCTCAATCACATTCTCCGCCCCTAGCACATTCGTCTTGATGAACTCCATCGGGTTGTACTCCGCCGCCGGCACCTGCTTCAGCGCCGCCGCATGCACCACCACATCGATACCCTCCATCGCCCGCATCAACCGGTCACGATCCCTCACATCCCCGATGAAATACCGAAGCCCCGAATACTTCTCCATCCCAAATTGCTGGGACATCTCATATTGCTTCAGTTCATCCCGCGAAAACACCACCAACCGCGGGACTTCAGGATTTCGTTTGAGCACCGTTTCAACAAACTTCTTCCCGAACGATCCGGTGCCGCCAGTGATGAGTATCTTCTTCGTTTCAATCATGAATTGCCAGTGCTGAAAGGGTGAGGTGAGCCCTGACATAGCCGTTATTCCAACCCATCAGCAACCTCTTTCTCGGCCCCCCTGCCCTCCCTCCCCCAAAGATCCGTCAGTCGAATCGCGCGAAAAACATCCAAATTCCTTTGATCAGCCCTCTTATCCCCACCAACCTATCGCATTCCCATCCCCATAACCCATGGTTCCCCTCCTCGACGTCAACGCCCAAAACCACCCTCTTGAAGCCGAATTCACCGACGCCTTCCAGCGTGTCTTCAAGACCGGGCATTTCATCATGGGCAACGAGGTCACTCAGGTCGAAGCCGAACTCGCCGCCCTGACTGAATCCCGCCATTGCATCGGCGTCTCCTCCGGCACCGACGCCATCCTTCTCGCTCTCATGGCCCTCGACATCGGCCCCGGCGATGAAGTGCTCGTCCCCACCTTTACCTTCTTCGCTACCGCCGGTTGCGTCAGCCGCGTCGGTGCCACCCCTGTCTTCGTCGACTCCTGCCCCGTCTGTTTCAACATCGATCTTGCCGATGCCAAAGCCAAAATCACCTCCAAAACCAAAGCCATCATTCCCGTTCACCTCTTCGGCCAATGTGCCGATCTCGACGGAATCCTAGCACTCGCACAGGAACACGATCTAAAGGTCATCGAAGACGCCGCCCAAGCCATCGGCGCCCGCTATCGAGGCCGCTCCTGTGGCACCATGGGCGATTTCGGCACCTACAGTTTCTTCCCCAGCAAGAATCTTGGCGGCTTCGGAGATTCTGGCGCGCTTGTCACCCAAGATGATGCCCTGGCCGAAAAAGCCCGCATTCTTCGGAATCATGGCATGCAGCCCAAGTACTTCCATCACCTCGTCGGCGGCAACTTCCGGATCGACGCTCTCCAAGCCGCCATCCTGAGAGTCAAAATCCCTCACTACCCTGAATACACCATCGGTCGTCAGCGCAACGCCAGTCACTACATTGAGCAACTCAGTCAAGTCCCCGGAATCGCCCAAGCCAACCCCGTTCACTGTCATTGCTCCAGGACGCAACAAGCGTGGACCGCAGAAAATGACATCAAAATCATCCTTCCGGTCGCCTACGCTCACAACGACCATATCTGGAATCAATTCACCCTCCGTGTTCTAGGAACCGGACGCCGTGACGCCCTCAAGCAGCACCTCTCCGATCAGGGTATCGGCTGCGAAGTCTACTATCCTCTCACCCTTGATCAGCAAGCCTGCTTCCAACATCTTCCAGCCACCTCACGGCAGGGTTGCGACATCGCCCACCAGTTGGCCTCTGAAGTCCTGAGCATTCCCATCTACGCCGAACTTCAAGAGTCTCAGATCGCCGAAGTCATCTCCGCAGTCTCCACGTTCGCAGCGACCTCACCGTGAACCCCACCTATCGACCCGCTGGCTTCGGTGCCAAGGCCTTTCGATAGTTCGTCACAGCATCCCCAATCGCTTCAGCCAGCGCTTTCCGATACTGATCCGACGCGATCAGCTGACATTCTCTCGCATTCGTCACAAACCCACCTTCAAACAGAATCCCAGGCCGATTGCACCCCGTCAAAACCGTCCAGCGAGCCCTCTTGATCCCCCGATCAATCAGCTTGAAGCGATGCACCACCTGCGCATGAACCGCAGTTGCCAATGCGATGTTCTCCGAATCAAACTGGTTCCCTACCCGTGCTGAATTACTGAACCCACCCCCGCGTGCCAATGACGAAGCACTGCCCTGCGGCGTCAAAGCAAACGTCTCAATTCCAGATGCCGCTGAGCCACCCGAATTGAAATGAATGCTGATGAAGATGCTGTTCGGAGTCTTGTTGGCCAAAGCAACACGCGATTGCAATGTCAAAAAGGTGTCGTTACTGCGCGTCAAAATCACCTTGAAGCCCCGCTTGATCAAAGCCTCACGCACCACCAGCACCATCGCCAGGGCATAGTTTTTTTCATAGCCATAGACGCCCTTCGACCCGCTGTCGTGCCCGCCATGACCCGCATCCAGAACCACCGTGTTAAAGACCTCACTGCTTCCAATGTACGAAGGCCGAATCACCGGTTCGATCAACTTGCAAAGATCCAACCTCGAGAACAATGCCTGCCCACCCTGGTAAAGTATCGGGTAACTCATCACGAACTTGATGTTGTTCACCAGCAGTTCCTGACTCCCAATTTGCCCCTTGATGATCAAATTGGGATTTCGAAACCATACATGATTGCCCTCTACCTTGTGCGTGCTGAAACGATAAAAAAGCTGCACGGACTGTCCGGTCACATAGTCCCTTCCATCCACCTTCACCACTTTCCAAACATTACCCTGGGCGGGCGGCAGCGTCTCCTCGCTTAGCGGCGGAGGCTCGGGTTCAGGCACCTTCTTCACCGCCACTTCCGGCGTCGCGGCCGGAGGAGTGATCCGCGTCGTCGGCTTCTGCAGTCCAGTCTTTCCATCCGCCACCTTCGCATCATCCTCCTCATGAGCGAATTCACTGTCCTCACCCCGCATCGGAGCAGTCCCGTCCCCGTTTGCGTCGCCCTTGTCAGCCAACAATGCCCCGGCTTCAGCTTGTCCAACACTGAACGGAGGCCCTACATCCGCCGGCGAAGGAGGCCCGACTTGCCTGGCTATGATCGCCTGGGTCAAACTGACTGAATCGGGAGGCCCCTGGAACTTCTCCCGTATCATTGCCGCCATCCATTCAGGTTCAGGCACCCCCTGATAGGATCTCTCCCATTCCTTTTGCAACATCTTCAGCACTTCCAAATCTGGAGGACCCTGAATCGGACCAATCGCTACAGCCTTCGGCAAAGGAGGGGTTTCTGGTGCCACCAGAACAGGAGGTTCTTCCATCTTTCCGTTCACCAAGGGCTCTGGTGGAACCGTCATCGGCACTGGCATCACAGGTGTCTCGATAACCGTCGCAATCGGCTCCATCGGCTTCGCTTCACCGCTCTCAGACTCCTCTTCTCTGTTCGGAGGACTCTCCGGCAACGTCGAAACAATCTCAATACGTTGCGTTTTCCCTTGTTCGACATCCGGCGTCATAAGGACCACCAGCAAAAGCCCTGCCGACAAGGCAGTCAGCCAAGTCGAGGGTCTTTGGAGCAGGGTCAATAAATAATGCTTCATGCAACGACATTAACGAGACGAGCCTGATCTCAGGCCTAGCAAGCCCTCAGACTATCCCAACATGGGCCCTCCGCAATCCTCTTCTTATCCTACTCTCGGACCTTGGAATCCATCCAAATCGTGACCGGCCCATCATTCACCAATTCCACCTTCATGTCCGCCCCGAACTCCCCCGAAGCCACCGGACGTCCCAACGCTAGACCCACTTTCGACTTAAATGCCTCGTAAAGGGGAACGGCCTGCTCAGGTCTCGCCGCACGGATAAAACTCGGTCGATTCCCCTTTTTGGTGCTCGCATGCAACGTGAATTGGCTGACCACCAAAATCTCCCCTCCCACTTCCCTCACATCCCGGTTCATTTTCCCTTCCGCATCCGAAAAAATTCGCATCCCGATCACCTTGGTCGCTAGCCACTCCACATCATCCTCAGTATCCCCTCCCTCAATGCCAACCAAAACAAGCAATCCTACACCAATACATCCTGTCTCCCGCCCCTCCACGGTCACACTCGCCCGCGATACTCGTTGAATCAAGATTCTCATCGCCGCACGAGATAGCGATTGATCCCCCATTTGCAATCAAACACCGCTTCAGACAATCCGGGCCTCACCGTCTCTCGTTTCATTTGGCTTTCCCTCACCGATGCCCGATACTCATGCCCAGTGTCCATTCATCGTCACCGCCCATTCACTCTTCTTTGGAGAAGCGCCTTTCAGCATCCCCTGGCCTGCACTCTAGGCCTTGTCTCACTAATCTCCTCCTCACTAGCAGGCACCTTCTCCATCAGCGAAAACGTCGAAGAGGTGCTCAAATTCACTCTAGCACCCGCCGCCATCACGGCCTCCTCCAACGGCGATTGGCTCGTTGCCCTCGATCAACGTGAAAAACCCAATCTTCGCGCGGCACGCATCCTCAAGTCCGGCGAAGTGATCCCCTTCCCCGATGAATCGATGAGCACCGCCTCCGCCGAAGCTCGACTGCCCCTTGATGCTCTGGAAGCCATCGCCGTCGGCCAGGATGGCATCGTATGGATGCTCGACAACGGCAGGCGCTCCGAAACAACCCCAAAACTGGTGGGCTGGAATGTTGATAAGGAGCGACTCCACCGCGTCGTCTACCTTTCTCCTCCTGCAGTGATCCCCAGTTCCTTTTGCACCGACCTGGTGCTGGACCCATCAGCGCCCTTCGCCTACCTCGCAGATCCTGCAAATGGCCAGGACGCGGCCATCATCGTCGCTGACTTGGAAAGCGGCCTTTGCAGGCGTGTCCTTCAAGGCATTCCTTGCGTCCAGCCCGATCCCTCCGTCGCCCTACCCATTAGTGCCCTGAGCGAACGCTCCACCGTCCGCCTCGATGGCACCACGACGATCACCCAGTGCGGGGTGGATTCATTAGCCATCGACCGCCGTGGAGAATGGCTCTACCTTTCCGCGCTCCAGTCCCGCACGCTCCAGAGGCTGCCCGCCAAACTTCTCCGAAACTCGAAGAGTTCGGCTCCCGATCTGGCAAAAGCCGTTGAACATTATGCTGCAAAACCGCCTTCGGTAAGCATGGCGATCGACTCCAAAGGCAACCTCTACCTGGGGGACAGCACCAATCGCGGCATTGGCATCATCGAACCCAAAAACAAGACCTACCAACTCTTGGTCTCCGACGCCCGCCTCCTTTGGCCTGATAGCCTCACCTTCGGCCATGATGGACGTCTCTACTTTTTTTCACCCAATCGCCCCTTACCGAAAATTGGAGACAAGACCTCCGGCAACGCCAAACCTTCCTACAGCCTGTTCCGCACTCGAACACCTGCCTCGGGTCGTTCCGGAGATTAGGGCATTTTAGAGAAAGAAGCAGCCATGGCGTTAGCAGCGCCGGACGAAATGATCCCAGGCGTTCCAACCTGCCGACGGCCCAGTTCCACCTCCGCCCCCCAAGGATCCTGTTATGGCTTTGCTTAACCGGCTCTAGCGGCAGGAAATGATCCTCTCATTGGTCACCAGCCAGTCCATGCTTTGGTCGTGGCTCTCCAACGGAATCCCCTCCCTCAATTGACACTCCAAACCAACTCCTACCCGCATCACCGATTCAGGGGTCCTGGCAAGATACCGGTCAAAAAAACCACCCCCACGTCCCAAACGAGCCCCGTTTTTCTCAGAGAAAAACAAACCAGGAACCAACACCGCCGTAATTTCTCCAGGAGGCACCATCGACGCTTTTGAAGCTTCGGGCTCCCAAACCCCGAATCGGCCACGTTTGATTTGGGTCGGATCGTCGACCAAATAGGCCTCCATCTCCCTTGCATTCGCCTCACCATCATTGCCTTGCAGGCCAAAAAGAGCAGGCCTCAATCCCTCTTCCAGCAACACCCTCATCACATTGGCCACCAAATCCACCTCATCTCGCAATCCGCCAAACAAGGTCACCACATTACCTTTTTTAAGCTTACAAGCATCCAAGCAAAACCGAATCACATGTTCCTCAAGCTCCCGGCACTGCTTTGACCAGAGTTCTTTGTCCGCACCAGCAAACATTTCTCTGAACTGATCTCGAAAGTGCCTTTTCATTCGGTGCTCAACACCTCAACGCAAACATGCAGTCTCGTCTACGCCCAACCTTCGACTGAGAGGCGCTCTATGCCCCCCAAACCCTTCAGCTGTCGCTCCCTAGCATCCCCGCGGCTCGAGTGAAATCAACTTCCAGAGCGAGTCAGCACATTAAGCACAAGAGTGGCAGCAGACAGAAGAAAAACGAGCCAAGCAAGCAGTTGCATATTGAGAGAAAAGTTAAGGTATAGGAAGCGAGTCTATCCAATCTAGGTTGGACTTACTGGGGGATTTGAGGAAGCACCCGGTCAAAACTGCTTTTCCAAGCACCTGTCGCATCTTGGGTTTCCCAATCCACCCGTGTCGTCTCAGGAACCATCAAGGCAGACGGCTGGTTAGCAGGCGTACTCATCACCGTGTCAGTCGCCATCATCTGAACTAAAAGCAACACAACGCCAAGCACCACGCATACCACCGACAAAGGCACCAATCCCGCCTCAGGGTCCTTCTCATCATAAAACTCTTCCGAGTCTTGCTGCGAAACACGCTTAGCCGGCGCTGCCGATGGCGTCGGCATCCCGGGACGCCCCACACCAGCACCTTGCTGAAGTTTGACCGTTGCCTTGGGCAACGCTCCAGTGCCTCCCGCCCCAACGGCTCGAGGAGCCGGACGGGGTGCCGCCACTCCCTGCGTCGGAAGCTTCATTCTAACGGTCGCCGAGGGCAAATCAGCGCCTCCCGCCAATGGAGAAGTCGCCGCACCTGTCTCAACGCGCGGTGCCGCCCCTGGGATTGCTGGTGCCGCTGGACGTGGAGCCATTGGCGCCGATGGTGCTGCAGGCGCCCCAGGAACTGAAGGCGCACCAGGAGGCCTCGGAGCAGGAGGTGCCATAGGCCGCGGTGCCGTTGGCGCAGGAAGCCCTACCGATGGAGGCGTCACTTGCACCGATGGCGGTGGCATGGGAGCCGGAGGCAAAACTACAGGAGCCGTGCTCGACTTAGGAGCCGGCGGCGGCAATGGCGCTGATGGCAGCTGAATCGGCGCAGTCGCCTTCTTCGGCGCAGCAGAAATCGGAGTCACTGGGGCAGTCGCCTCACGCACCTGTGTCACCCCCGCTGCCGGTCTGGCACGCAAGGTGATCCTCACAGTCTCCTTCTTCAACGGCACAGCGCTTGTTTTCTGGGTCGATGGAGGCGGAATCGGAGTGGGAGTGTCGTCGCTCATGGAAACGTGAATGCTGAAACTGATTTTTAAGTGGAGTAAGCCTCCATTAAAGAGTTTAGCACCCTCAGCGTCAATCCTGTTTTCTGAGAATCATCGACTTATCAGCACTATTTATCCAGATTCTGAATCTCAAATGACTCCATTCGATCCGACATTGGACCGCAAACATCTTCGGAGTTCGCCAGGAACGATCACGCCTTCTTGGCCTTAACTGCCTTGACTCGTTCAGGGAAAAGTTCTCGACACAATGGACAAACCGTCCCGTCACATCCGCGAGCAGAACAATACTCCCGTCCATAAAAAATGATCTGCAAATGCAAGGCGTTCCATGACTGCTCAGGGAACAGGCGCTTCAAATCGCGCTCGGTCTGCAAAACTGACCGTCCATTCGTCAGTTTCCACCGCTGCGCCAGTCGATGAATGTGCGTGTCCACGGGAAAGCTCGCCACGCCAAATGCTTGTGCCATGACTACCTGTGCTGTCTTGTGCCCGACCCCCGGCAATCGCTCCAGCGCCTCAAGATCGGCTGGCACGCTGCCATCATGCTCTTCCAGCAGAATCTCCGACAGACGGCGGATCGCTTTCGCTTTTTGCGGACCCAATCCACACGGACGCACGATCGCCTCGATTTCCTCCACCTCCCGCCGGGCCAGATCCTCAGGCCTCTTCCCCAACTCACCAAACAACCTGGGAGTGATTTGGTTGACTCGAATGTCCGTGCACTGGGCCGACAGCAAGACCGCTATCAACAAAGTAAACGCATCTTCATGATCCAAAGGCACCGGAGTCTCCGGATACAACTCCGACAGCCGCTTCAAAACATGCCCCGCACGTTCGACCTTCGTCACAAGAAACCCATCCGCTAAGAACTTTTCTCGATCCGCTGCACCATTTTCTTCACGTGATCATGCTTCGCGCGCGGCTTCATGATGGCCAAACTCTTGGTGAACGAACCCCATTTCAAAACTCGAATGTTCACCTTCCGCACACCCCACTCATCCATGGTATCCTTGTCCGGCTTGTACAAATCAATCGTATTCGTCCCCACCAAAGCCGAACCATAGTCATCCACTTGATAAACATTAGGCGTGCCTTCAATCTGAAACACCGTTCCAACCGGATAAACAGACCAATCTGCCGCCGCACTACGCACTCGACCAAACTTCAAATTGGAACCCAACGCAGAACTTGTCCCGTGCTGAATGTGATCAGCCTCCGTGTGCGTGTAAGCCGTCGTCCGCACTCCAGGAATCACCTTTGTCTTCGCCAGAACCTTCTGACTGGCCTTCAAATGGGACGAACTCGAACACGAAGCAAACAGGCAGGCTACCAGTCCAAGCAAAATAAATCGGGAGTTCATCATGAACGAAATGGTTTTCAAAGGTTAATAATCAGGAACTCGATTAAACAGGGTGGCTTAATCGACGGAAATTTGCAAACTTTCTTTTTCGCGGCAGTCCCTCAGACTTTCAGACGAACGGCCTCCTGTCCAGCAAATGATGATCCAATGACGATGTAATTTCTGCGAATCTTGATCGAATCCAATCAAATCGTTTTGCGCCGACGCTTCACGTGCAACTGGGCCGTAGAACGCTGAATGCTAGCCATCACCGCCGCTACCTCATCCTGTTGCTCCCCATGCTTGAGGCTTGCGAGAGCGTTCTTGGCCCGCTCAAGCGCCTGCTCCACCGCTTTCTCGTCAATCTCTTCGGCATGAATGGCCATGTCAGTCAGAATACGCGCACTCTGCCCGGTAATTTCCACCAACCCCTCCCCGACGGCCATGTCGGTAGTCTTCCCTGCTTTGGTGAACCGCAGTTCGCCAGGCAGCAAGGTCGTCACCAAAGGAGCGTGCATTGGCAAAACACCCATCTCCCCTTCGAAGCCAGGCAGCACTACCGTGTCCACCTCGTCAGAAAAGACGCGGGCCTCAGGAGTTACAATCTCAAGTTTTAAAGGCATTGAAGAATCGTTGGTTCGTTTTGCGTTCTCAGTTCGCTGTCGTCAATTGGCCCGCAATTAGATTCCATTCTTTCGGAACCAAACTCACGCGCAAACGGCATCAGGCTTTCTCGACGGAATCCATGCCGCCCTTCATGTAGAAATTGGACTCTGGCACGTTGTCGTGCTTACCATCCAAAATCTCAGCAAATCCACGAACCGTCTCCTTAACCGGAACATACACGCCAGGCGTGCCAGTGAACACTTCCGCCACGTGGAACGGCTGTGACAGGAAACGCTGAATTTTGCGCGCACGGAACACCGTCAATTTGTCTTCGTCGTTCAGTTCATCCATCCCGAGAATCGCAATGATGTCCTGAAGGTCCTTGTAACGCTGCAACACCGACTGCACCCCACGGGCAACGCGGTAATGCTCGTCACCCACAACATCAGGTGCCAAAGCCTTCGAGACTGACGCCAAGGGGTCCACCGCCGGGTAAATGCCCAGTTCGGCCAGCGAGCGCTCAAGCACAACCGTCGAATCAAGGTGAGCAAAGGTGTTCGCAGGAGCCGGGTCAGTCAAGTCATCCGCAGGAACATACACCGCTTGGAATGACGTGATGGATCCCGACTTGGTCGAAGTGATCCGCTCTTGCATCGCACCCATTTCCGCCGCCAACGTTGGCTGGTAACCCACCGCTGAAGGGGTACGTCCCAACAACGCGGACACTTCGGAACCCGCCTGCGAGAACCGGAACACGTTGTCCACAAACATCAGCACGTCCTGGTTCTTTTCGTCACGGAAATACTCGGCCATCGACAAGGCTGACAAAGCAACCCGAAGACGCGCACCTGGAGGCTCATTCATTTGACCGTAAACCAGAGCCACTTTGGAACCCGAAGCCAAAACAGGACGGCCCTTGTCATCGATCTTGACGTGCCCTTTGTCGTCCTTTTCAGTCGCAATAACGCCGGACTCGATCATTTCCCAGTAAAGGTCGTTCCCCTCCCGGGTCCGCTCACCCACACCAGCAAAGACAGAATAACCACCGTGCCCCTTGGCAATGTTGTTGATCAACTCCATGATGACCACGGTCTTACCGACGCCCGCACCACCAAACGCACCCACCTTACCACCCTTGGTAAACGGACAGATCAAATCGATCACCTTGATGCCGGTTTCGAGAATTTGAGCCGAAGGATCTTGATCAACGAATGAAGGCGCTGGCCGGTGAATGGCATACCGCTTTTCCGTCACCGGTGGGTCTTGGTCATCCACAGGATCACCGGTCACATTGAAGATCCGACCCAAAACGTTTTCGCCCACTGGCACGGTGATCGGTGCTCCCGTGTCCGTCGCATTCATCCCGCGCTTGAGACCGTCAGTGCTGCTCATAGCAACGGAACGAACCCAGCCATCTCCCAAGTGCTGCTGCACTTCGCAAACCAACCGGCTGCTCTTGCCGCCAAGATCAAAGTTGATCTCAATGGCGTTATAAATCTCTGGCAGTTTGCCGGTGGCGGAGAAATCGACGTCCACAACGGGGCCGATGACTTGAACGATATTGCCGATGTTACTCATGGTGATGTCAGATGTCAGAATTCAGAGGAAAGGTTAACCCAGCGCCATCTTGGCAGTGGTGATTTCGAGGAGTTCGTTGGTGATCGCGGCCTGCCGCAATTTGTTGTACTCAAGACTGAGGTCCTTGAGCATCTGCTTGGCATTGTCCGTCGCATTCTTCATCGCCACCATCCGGCTGGAATGTTCAGATGCGCGCGCTTCCAATACCATTTGGTAAATCGTGCCGTTGACATACTGCGGCAATACGGTCGCGAAAACCTGCTCCGCACTGGGCTCAAAGGTATAGTCTGGCAGGGTAGCCGCATCGACCTCCTTGTCCTTCTCCTGGAAATTGCGCTTTCCGCCCAGTGTCACCGGATTCACAGGAAGCAACTGCTCAATGGAGGGCAGAAGGGTGACGGTGTTGATGAAATTGTTGAAGGCAACCAGCACACGCTTGTACTCACCCGTCAGGAACTTGTCCTGAATGAAGTTGCCAACGGACCTGACTTCCAAGAACTTGGCGGGGTCTTTGATTGGGAAATCCGCACACAAAGTCTTGCGAAGTCTCGCCAGCGACTGGGATCCCTTGCGCCCGATCGTCACGAACTCCACCTCGTTGCCCAAGTCGGCAAGCACCACCTTCTTCAAAAGATTGGTATTCAATGCCCCGCACAAACCCTTGTCGGTCGTGATTACTAGAACCAGCGTCTTTGACCCCTGCCCTTCGTGGAAGAAAGGATGCATACCCTCTTCAGCGCTTTCCTTCAAAGCCACCAAAATCCGGTTCATCAATTCGCTGTAGGCACGACCTTGATTCGCGAGATCTTGCGCCTTCTTCATCTTCGCAGCCGCGACTAGCTGCATGGCCTTGGTAATCTGAGCCGTGTTCTTGACCGATTTGATTCGGCGGCGGATGTCGCGTGTGGAAGGCATGTGAGCAGTAAGCTAAGATCTAAAGTGAGAACCGGATGCGTTACTTCCAAGAGGACTTGAAGTCGGCAATTGCGCCCTTGATCTCGTCCTCGTTGCCGTCAAGCGTCTTGTCGTTCCCCAGTTTGACCAGAAGATCCGCTTTGCGATTCGCCAGGTATTCTTCAAGAGCGGCTTGGCACTCACGAATGCGATTCACTGGCACATCATCGAAATTGCCCTTCTGCATCGCATACAAGCTGATCACCATCACCGAGAGACTCTTCGGCTGATACTGCTGCTGCTTGAAGAGTTCCACGATGCGTGCGCCACGATCAAGCTTCGCTTTGGTCGCCGAATCCAGATCAGAGCCGAATTGAGCAAAGGCAGCCAACTCACGGAACTGGGCAAGGTCGAGTTTCGTTGTTCCAGAAACCTTCTTGATGGCCTTGGTTTGCGCCGCCGAACCTACGCGAGACACCGACAAGCCCACGGAAATAGCAGGCCGAATCCCTTGGTAGAACAAGTCAGTCTCAAGGAAGATTTGACCGTCAGTGATCGAGATCACGTTCGTCGGGATGTAAGCAGATACGTCACCCGCCTGGGTCTCAATGATCGGAAGCGCCGTCATCGAACCACCACCGTAGTTCTCATTCACGCGGCAGGCACGCTCCAACAACCGGGAGTGGAGGTAAAACACGTCGCCTGGGTAAGCTTCGCGGCCCGAAGGACGCTTCAAGATCAGAGACACTTGGCGGTAGGCAACAGCCTGCTTGGACAGGTCATCAAACACGATCAACACATCCTGCCCTTGATCCATGAACCATTCACCAATCGCGCAACCAGCATACGGCGCCAGATACTGGTTCACGGCGCTGTCCGATGCGGACGCATTCACAACAACCGTGTATTCCATCGCACCGGCGTCCTCAAGGGTTTTCACCACCCGGGCCACGTTCGATTGCTTCTGGCCAACAGCCACGTAAATGCAATAGAGAGGCTTGTGTCCGGCCAATTTACCCTGCTCGGCTGCTTTGTTCTGCTGCGCCTGCGAGATGATCGTATCAACAGCAATCGTCGTCTTGCCCGTCGAACGGTCTCCAATGATCAACTCACGCTGTCCCCGACCAATCGGAATCATCGCATCGATCGACATGATGCCCGTTTGCACAGGAACCGAAACTGATTTCCGGGCAATGATCCCAGGTGCGATCTTCTCAACAGGGTATTGTGCCTCTCCCTTGATGTCGCCTTTGCCGTCAACAGCCTGACCCAGCGCATTAACAACCCGCCCAAGAAGGCTCTTACCGACAGGGACCGACAAAAGACGTCCAGTCGTCTTGACCTCATCGCCCGCCTTGATCGTCTCCCCGGAGCCCAGCAACACGCAGCCCACCTCGGTTTCTTCAAGGTTCAGCGCCAAGCCATAGAGCCCGCCTGGAAACTCGATCATTTCATTGAGCATCACGTCGCTCAAGCCTTCCACACGTGCGGCTCCGTCACCAATCTCGCGCACAACGCCCACGTTGGACTTGGTTACGGCAGTTTTGATGCCTGCGATTTGGGATTCAATCTCCTGAAGGATGTTGCTCATAGGTCGTTAGGGTTCGGAAAAAGGAATGAATGATTTTCGGTTTATCAAATAGGACTTAGGCCAGTTGGGCCTTGAGATTTTCGAGACGCGCCTTAACGGAACCGTCCCAGACATCACTGCCGACACGGACTCGTATGCCACCCAGCAATTCTGGCTTCAGGCTAAACTCGAGAGCCAGTTCACGACCATACTTGGCGTTCAAACTCTTCTGCAGTTGATCATGCTGACTGGCATCCAAAGGTGAGGCGCTTTCGACTTGAGCGCGCTGCTTTTCCAGTTCGCCGCGCACTTGATGCGCAAAAAAATCAAGAATGCCCACATAACCGCGCGGCTTGCTCGCCACCACCTGCTTCATCACCAATCGCACACGTGCCTCGTCCAACTTCCCGTCCACCATGCAGACGCGGAACAGTTGGCGGGAAGTGCGGCGGGCTTCTTTGCTGATTTTCATGGGTTAGCGTGTGAGCAGTATGAAAAAATGAAATGAATCAAAGAGACACCTGCGCTGTCGTCTCCTGATTGATGCGATTCTGATCATCGCTGTTTAGCACCTTCCCAGTCACACGGGAGGTAGCATCAGAAACCATTCGGCCGAATTCGCGCTTCAGTTGAGACATCAGTTGCTCATGCTCAAGTTGCGCTGCCTCCCGGGCCTTCGCCATGATTTGATTTGCTTCGTGCACAGCATCCTGCTGCTTGCGCTCAGCCAACGCTTTTGCACTTTCGTTGGCATCTTTAACCAACCGACTCGCCTCAATATTCGCCTCGTCGATCCGCGCCTTTGCGTTGGCCTCCGCCTCTGCTAGATCCTTGGAAATTTTTTCCAACTTCGACTCACCATCAGCAATCCGCTGACGCCGTTGCTCCAGCATGGCCATGATAGGACCAAATGCCTTCGTCTTCAGCACCCAGAAAACAATGCCAAAGATGATCACTTGGGCGATGAGTTTCGGCAATTCGAGCCCGAATTGGTCTGCGATGCCACCAGAGGATGCAAGGAAAGTCATAGCCAGAGAGGTAACGGTAGAATCAGATAGAAAGGAAAGGGAAAAAGGAGTCTGGCGGATCACACGATCCGCCAGACAAAAGGGACCGAATTAACGACCGCCGAAAGCGATGATCAATGCGTAAATGGCGATAGCTTCTGCAAGCGCCATCCCGATGATGCCAAGGGTCAAAATGTTACCGAAGGCGCCAGGGTTGCGGCCAACAGCTTCAACAGCCTTGCCACCGATCAGACCGATGCCAATGCCAGCGCCAGCACCAGCAAGACCAAGGGTGAAAGATCCGTTCACGCCAGCGGCAACGGCGGGGGCAGCAGCGGCGCCTGCATCGGCAGCCATGGAGATAAGTTCCATCATCATAAGATTGTGTATTCTAGGTTGAGTTAGTTTGAGTTTATCGTGGTTTTGTCCGTCGCCCACACGCTTGGCATGGTCCCAACGGCAAAGGATTTAGAAATCAATGAGCATCAGAATCATGAGCATGACCTTCGTCGTGATGCTCATCATGAGTGGTTGAAAGCTGAATGTACACTGCGCACAAAAGAGTGAACACAACCGCTTGCAGCAGGCCCACCAACAGTTCCATGAAGTAGAAAGGCAAAGGAGCAAGTACACTCAGGATAAACTGAGCCGTTCCACCCAGTCCGAACTTCTCCCCCAAAGTCATCATCGTGTGAAGTAGGGTTTCCCCCGCGAAGATATTGCCAAACAAACGCAGAGACAGGGAAGCAGGACGGAAAGCCATCGAAACCAACTCAATCCAGCCTACCATGAAGAAAACCACCGCTACAACCATCCCCATCACGCCCTTAAGTCCGCCTTTAGGACCAAAGGTGTGCGTAACGAACCCCCACACCCCCATCTCTTTGATCGTGATGTAGAACCACACCACCATGAAACAGAGCGCCATTCCCAAGGTCATATTCAAGTCCGCCGTGGCGGGACGCAGCAAAGGCTTTTCAATGTGAGCTAGACTCAGAAATCCATGCCCTTCTCCCCAACCGATCGTTCCCACGCCTGGAAGCAAGCCAAAGTAGTTCGCCACTACGATGAAAATAAACAATGTGGCGAGCAAAGGGAAAGCACGAGGCGCAACCTTCGGCCCAACAATATCTTCAACCTTTGAATACAAAAACTCGATCAACAGTTCGAAAAAGTTCTGCCACTTGTGAGGCACCATTGTCATTCCTGTCGTCGCCTTTTTCGATACCCACAGAATCAACCCCAGAACCAACAATGCCACGAACAACGAATTGGTCACAAATGCCGTGAAACTGCTCGGCTCCCCAAGAAGGGTCACGGCAGATTGGCTCAGCGCCAGCGGCAATTGGGTTGGGGAGAAGACGGTGGTCATTATGACGAAAAAACGAACATTCCGAAGGGGTCGGAGGGGATTGTTATCTGCATGCCGATAGCGGCGCAAGATGAATTTGTGAAATTTTTCACAAAGTCTTCCATGGCCCGATTTCAAAGGCTTTGCAGCTTTTTATCTACCATCCAAAAGCCACCAAGGACAACCCGGTCCACCTAGCCAAATACCCGCCTTTCTGACCTCCGGCCCTCCTGGCCGCACACAACTCGGTAGTGAGCGACAGTTTTATCAGAACAAACATTTCCATTCGACCTCAGAATCGAATTCTTCTTTTGCTACCTCCGAAATGGGCACACCTTTCTTCAATCAAATGCCGCAAGCCATTTCAATGCCCCCCACTCAATCCCACATTCCAGTTTTCCCACGCTTCGAGAGAGCATTTGCAATCCGGCATCGCCTTGCAGCTGTCCTTCTTACCTGCGCCTCTCTGTTGCTGGATGGCATTCCCTGCCTCGCAAACCCGAATCTCGAAAGCTTTCCCAATTGCCAATTCGCAGATGAATCTTGGGCCGATGGGGACAGCTTTCCTGTTCAATTCCCTGATGGAACCGTGCGAACCATTCGCCTTTACGGAGTCGATTGCCTGGAAAGCTCTGTCGAAGGCAGCGACTCCAATGCGCGTCGGCTTCGCGACCAAAAACGCTGGTTTGGAATCCCCTCCATCCAAACGGCCCATGCCTTGGGCATCGATGGCAAAACGGAAACCAAAATCCAACTCAACAAACCTTTCACTGTCCACACTGCCTTTGCCGATGCTCGTGGCGACTCTCGCTACCAGCGCATCTATGGATTTGTCACCACCAACACGGGCCACGACCTGTCCGAACTTCTGGTGTCTAAGGGCCTTGCAAGAGCGTTCGGCGTTGCCCGCCAACGCCCCGACGGCACCTCAGGCGAAGAATGGCGCGAACAACTGAACGATCTCGAGGTCATTGCTGCAAAAAAGGGCCTCGGCGCATGGTCAAAAACTAACTGGGACGAATTACCTGCAGAGCGCCGCGCCGCACGCCAGGAAGAGGCCGAGATCGCCGCCGTCAGGGGCACTGGCACCAAATCCCCCCCTAGCGCACCCATCGATCTCAACACTGCCTCTCGCGACGAACTGCTTTCCTTGCCCGGAATAGGCGAGGTGATGGCGCTTCGATTGATCGAAGCCCGCCCCTTCTCCAGCCCCGAAGAAATCCTCGAAATCCCGGGAATCGGAACCGCAACCTTCGAAAGGCTCGCCCCTTTCGTCTCCGTTTCAAAACCAACCAAGCCTCGCTAATCAACCCGCAAACGCAGTTGCAGGCACTCCAACCACCCCAGGTCTGCAGACAAACAATCGGCCCGCTGCTGCCTCATCAAGCCCAGGCTTGACCCCCGTCGTCACGTAAAGCTCGCTCAAATCAGCCCCCCCAAAGGCACAGGCCGTTGTCTCAATACACGGAAAATCAATCTGCTCCAGCTTTTGTCCCGCCACCGGATCATAGCAAACGACCTTCGCCCCATGGCAAAACGCAATCCATAGACGATCTTCGCTGTCAATCGTCATCCCATCTGGGCTACTCTCATCCTCACTCGTGTCCCAAACCACACGCTCCTCAGAGATCGAACCCGCCGCGACGTCAAAATCAAAGGCTCTAACTTTTTTGCTCGGTGTGTCGATGTAGAACATCGTCTGTCCATCGCGCGACCAAACGATTCCATTCGAGTTGGTCACCGGCCCAAACTTTTGGGTCACGCTCAGATCGGTGTCCAGGCAATACAAAGCTGCCTCTGGACGCTTCTTCAGGCAAATGGTGCCTGCCCATAACCGCCCTGCTGGATCGCACTTGCCATCGTTGAACCGATTGTCCAACACCCCAATCTCTGGATCGGCGATCGCTGTGCTGATTCCACTCGTCTCATCCAAAAAGTGAAACCCATCATCTCCCGCCCACACCAGCCCACCCCCAACCCTAGGCACCACCGTTCCCACTCGCTGCCCAACATTCCAAACCTTTTCCGCAGCCGTCACCGGATCAAATGCCACGACCAAATGGGACTCAATGTCCACATACAGCAACCTTCCTTGGTGCCAAATCGGCCCCTCACCCCACTGCGAAACACGATTCCCGACAACTTCTACTTGAATCATACCCGACACCCAACCTCAACACCCCGCTCTGTGCAATTTGCATTCTCGCTTTTTCATTATTCCCCCAACAAGGGCCTCAACAAAGCTTCTTCTGTCACCACTCCACACGGCACCTCCGTCTCAGAGACCGCCAGCGCCACCATTCTCCCGCGCCGCCGCAAACGTTGCAGCGCCCTCAACGCCGTCTCATCCTCACTCAGTTGCTCCAGGGCGCGCATGTGCTGCCTGACCATTCGATCTTGCGGTAAATGTGGCCCGCACAAAGCAGGCTCGAACACTCCGACAAACCTACCGTCCTCACCCAAAACCGGCACCGCCTCCAATCCATGTCCCCTGGCCAACTCGACGGCCACATGCACCGGCACCTCCGGCGCAAGCGCCACACTATGCTTCAAAGTCACCATCACATCCCTCACCCGCAACCGCCTGTAATCCAAGACCCTTTTGATCAAAACCGAAGATCCCTGTGATATCTGCCCCTGTCTAGCCAACGCCACGGCCAATACCCGCAAATCCTCGCGCGCCACAGAATCCTCAGGCACCTCCTCACTAAACTTCCCTCCCTCACGCCTTCCTAACAGTCCTCCAAACAACGGTCGAAAAACCCCCACCACCCGTAAAAACGGCACAGCCCGTCGCAGCATCCGAAACGGATAGCGTCGAAAAAGCTTTTTCGGCAAAATCTCAAGCCCCACCAGGAAAACCGGCAACCCCAACAAAAACGCAACCGCATACCCTCCCTGCCCCGCCCACCCCACCAGTTTCCAAGCCATCAATAAAAAGGCGCCCAATGCAGCCACGTGATTCGCCACGGTCACCGCACCCAACATCGCATCCCGATTTTCAATCATCGGCAGCAATCGCTTCGCCCTCCGGTCTCCCTCATTCGCGGCATGCCTCACCCTTACCCGGCTCACTGCCAGTAGCGCGGCTTCACAACCCGCCAGGACAAACGAGACCAGCAAACAAACAATCACCACGACTGTCAGCATCATGGCTCCACCTCCTTCTCTTCAACCTTCCGCTCCGGCAGTCGCATCTCCAACTGCTTAACTCTCGCCCGCGCCATCCGCCTCACCTTGAGCGTGGCCTCGCCAGCCATGACCCGCTCACCAGGCTTCGGCACATGCCCCAGAAGCTTAAAGACCAACCCTCCCACCGTATCAATTCCCTCCGCTCCCTCTGGCGTCAGACTCGATCCCGTCACCTCCTCAATGTGATCCAATCGAGCCCCCCCATCCAGCAACCAGCGTCCAGGTTCCAATTCGCGAATCTCCACCTCTTCGCCCAGCCAAGGGGCCGCTTCATGCAACAGCCAGTCCGCAATCTCTTCCTGACTCACCAGACCTTCCAACCCCCCATACTCATCCACCACCAACACCGCCGAACTGGATTGCCCCAAATGACGCTCCAAAGCATCCAGCAAAGGAAACGTCTCAGGAACAAACACCGGCGGCTTTAGCATCTCCCGATACGGAGGCCTCCCTTCAAGCCGCCAGGCCAACGTATCCACCACTCCCTCCACCAAATCCGGTGTGTCCCCATGCACCACCACAAATCGACCCGTCGCCGCTTCAAGCGCCGCCCTCACCCCCGCCTCGTCCCGACCCGAAAACGCCAAAGGCACATCCACCCGTGGCACCATCGCATCCCTCACATTCAGACTCTCAAGATCCAAAATCTCCCGAATCATCGCCGTCTCGTGCGCCGTCACGACTCGTTGCTCTTCCCGCATTTCAACCAATGTCTCAAACTCCTCCCGAGTCATCCCCGCACGTGCTTTCATCCCTTCCGGCACCAACTTTCTCAGTACCCCCTCCGCGATCCTTTCCGCCCAGCGAGCCAAAGGATCCACTACCAGTCGCACCGGCAACAAAAGTCGGTTCCCTAGAACCAACAGCTCAGGAGCACGCCTCGCCGCAAACAACTTCGGCACTGCGTCCCCCACCAAAACGGTCAGACCAAACAGTATCGGCGACACCACCCACGGCTTCCACCCCATCGCACTAAGCGGCCCTGTCACCGCATACAAACCCAGCAGCGCCAACGCCAGATTCAAAGCTGCAGAAAGCAAAAGCGTCTGCTGCAATTGATCAAACGGGTTTTGCCGGATCTTCCTCAATCGCCTGTCCAATCCCGTCTCGTTGGCTTCATCCGCCGGACTCCCCCCACCCGCACCATCCACCTCCCGCACCGAATGAATGGCCGTCTCCACAGCCGACACCACTGCTAGCAACAGCAGCAGTGATCCATAAAGCAGCCCCAAGGCGGTTAACGTCATGATCTCAAACCCAACAAACAAGTCCAGTCACCGCACAAAACAGGCCAACAGCACCTGCCCGGTCGACCGAACAAGCCTACCATCCCTGCCCTGCCCACCCGGTCAAGACTCATTGTAGACACCAGCCAGACAATCCTGGCAGCACACCCCAACACCGATATCCATCTCCTTTCTCTAGTCAGTTGCACCTTGCCTCAAACCGCCTATTCTGTTTCCCCAAATTACACTCCCTCGCCTATCCGCATCTCTGCGGTAACTCGCTCCCCCTCTCAACTCATGATCAAAGTCGGACTCGTCTCTCTTGGCTGCGCTAAAAACCTCATCGATTCCGAAATCATGGTCGGTCACCTCCAACAGGCGGGCATGGCCATGACCCCGGAACCCGAACTCGCCGACGTCCTCATCATCAACACCTGCTCCTTCATTGACATGGCCAAGAAGGAGTCCGTTGGCGCCATCCACGATGCTGTCGACGCCCGCCAAGAAGGCGGAGCCAAGCGCAAAAAACAAAAAATCATCGTCGCCGGTTGCCTTTCCCAGCGTTTCGCTCAAGACCTCCCCGGCCTCATGCCCGACGTCGACGCCTTCATCGGCCTCGACCAGATCACCTCCGTTGCCCCCATCATCCAAGGCCTCATGGGAACGCAAACTCAGGAGAACCTCGTCACTCGGCAGCCCAAATACATCCCCGACTACGACACCCCGCGCTTCCGTCTCACCCCCAAACACTTCGCCTACATCAAAATTGCGGAAGGCTGCAACCATCCCTGCTCCTTCTGCATCATCCCTCAAATTCGTGGCCGCCACCGCAGTCGCACCCAGGAATCCATCGTCAAGGAAGCGCGCGACCTCGTCGCCGCCGGAGTCAAAGAAATCAATCTCATCTCCCAAGACACCACCTACTTCGGCATGGACAAGTGGACCGAAGACCGCCCCAAACCCCGCAGTGGTGTCGACTCTTCCAAAGGCGAATCCCTCTCCACCCTCATTCGGGCTCTCAATGAAATCGAAGGCGACTTCTGGATCCGCCTCCTCTACACCCACCCGGCCCACTGGAGCGACGACCTCATTCAAGCCATCGCCGAATGCCCAAAAGTGGCTCGCTACATCGACATGCCCTTGCAGCACATTAGCGATAACATGCTGACCCTCATGCGTCGCGAAACCGATGGCGCCTACATTCGGGACCTCCTCAAACGCATCCGCGCTGGCATCCCCGGCATCGCCATTCGCACCACCTTCATCGTCGGCTTCCCTGGCGAAACCGATGCCGACTTCAACGAACTCGTGAACTTCATCGAAGACAGCAAGTTCGAGCGCGCCGGCGTCTTCAATTATTCCAAAGAAGAAGGCACCCGCGCCCACAACATGGACGGGCAAATTCACCACATGACCCGCAAAGCTCGCTGGAACGAAGCCATGCGCGCCATCCAACGCAGCGTCGAACGCTTTAACACCACCCAGGTCGGCATCAAACGCCGCGTCCTCGTCGAAGAACCCGGTGTCGCCCGCTCCGAAATGGATGCCCCAGACATCGACACCACCGTCTTCGTCGATCCTTCACTGCCAGTCGGTCAATTCGCCGACGTCACCATCAAAGAATGGCGCGGCTACGACCTCGTCGCAGCTTAGCGCATTCTAAGAAAGAGCTAGCCTTCGCAAAAGAGTCACCTGACTGCCTGCCACAGGCTCGGTATCACCGAACTGCGCCTCCGTTGTGCTTCAGTGTGCCAAATGGGCGATCCACTATGAACTCCCCTCGTGGTGCGTTCCAGTTTCAGACGCGCATTGAAGACCAGCCCATACCAACCGATGAAACCGCTTCTCACCGCCCTCCTCCTCAGCGCAACCGTTGCCACAACAGCCATCGCCGCTTGGCCCATCAACGATATCTGCCCTGTCGACAACAAAGCCGCCCGACCCATCTACCGGGTTAAAACCGACGACGGCATGGTCGCCTTTTGTTGCTCCACCTGCATGCAAGCCTTCACCCGTTCGCCTGGCAAGTACACCGTCAAACGAAAAGCCCAGTAGCTTAGAGATATCCGGTGAGCGCAGCGGCTTCAGCGGCAAACAGCTGCCGCAGCCAATCAGGCCACCCCGCCACTGAGTAGGGTGAAAGGCCTCTCGTAAACCGGTGTGGATCCTGTCCAAGAAACTCACTTCACCTTCATCACCCCGCGCATGATGACCCAATGCCCGGGGAAAGTGCACACATACGGATAGTCGCCGGGCACTTTGGGAGCGACAAACCGGAGGGTTTCGGAAGTGTTGGGGTCAAGCAACTTGGTGTGGTGCAAAATCTTGTCGGTCACTGGAATGAAATCCTTTTTGATCCCATCGGGATCTTTGGCCATTTCATTGCCAGCTAGGCCAATCTCTTCGACGCTTCCAGGCAGGCATACAGCGAGATTGTGTGGTGTGGCGTCGGGATTATTGAAAACCAAACTCACCGGCTGACCCGCCTTCACGCTGAACTCGGTTTTATCGAACAGCATGCGCTCACGCACGCAGTTGATGGTGATACGCGCCGTATCCGACTGCTTGTCAAAAGCAGTCTCCTGAACGGTCTTCTTCTTTTCACCAAAGCCTGGCTTGTAACTCTTGGCAAAGGTTTCAAAAAAAGCCGTGATCTTTGGATGGCCCTCGGATTTCCAATGACGCGACAAAGCCTCGCTGCCAAACGCCGTGCGGATCGCGTACGTCAAATGTTCACC
>CANETF010000027.1 GCA_947440575.1 Verrucomicrobiaceae bacterium | reverse complement strand
GGGTTTAACAGCGTGATCCAACAGATCAAGGCGGCAGCGCGCGGCTTCCGCTCTTTTCAATCCTACCGAACCCGAATCCTGTTCTTCTGCGGAAAACTGGACCTCTCACTGGCTTGATTCAAATCCCACGGAAATGTCCGAAGAGCCAATAAAAGGCGCAGTCCCTCCCATGAATTTCCAAGCAGACCAATGCCTTCATCACCTCTCTCGAACTTCGGCCCTAACAGCACCATGGCTCGCCCCAGATTGGGATTCAATCGTCTCAGAATTCGAAGGCACTTGGCGCTTCGTCCGCCGATCAAGAACTCCTAGCGCGGCATCGTTCGCCCGCTCCGAAGGCTTACGCGCGCCTTGGCTTGCGCGATCAAAGGGACGGCGTGATTAATCTTACAAATGACGAAAAGCGCGAGATCTAAGAAAACGCCAGTCTGCGCTAGCTATCCCTGGCACATCAATCATAGACAAGCTGGGCCGTTACAATCGCATCCTCACTCGCCACAAAACGCAGCCAGTAGGGACTAAAAGCAGCAGGAAAAGCATGCTGTGTAGGACGATCAGCCTCCACATCAAAAACCTGATAGGGCACCCAAATCCCCGTGCCTGAGATGTCCGCTTCGACTGTCACCTGCGTCGGTTTGTCGGAAGCAAGCGTTAGACGCTTGCGATCGTAGCCTGTGCAGAGATAGGGATCACTAGGCACTCCGGTCTTGGTGGCCGTCCTCAGCCAAGGTCCTCCCTCACCCCTGACCTTGCCAAACTTCCAAAGATCATCGACCGCACCTACCCAAAGGGCCGTTTTGCCGTCGCTCGACCTAACAACATGTTCGCCTGCTGCATCACTGCGAACACCGCTTAACACCATCAAACCCCGGTAACTGGCATAGTCCTTGATTCGACGATTGTGTGTCGCAATCGGCCGGATCTTCGCAAAGCCTCCCGCATTTTCGGCTGGTAGCTCAAAAAAGGTGCCACCTGCATTAAAAAGGTCTCGCTCAGTGCACACCTCACGACAGACACGCTCGGCTCCCAATGGTCCCGCCTTGTCTAGCCCTTTGTCTCCACGTGGCAAACGCCAACGACCCTTGTGATCCACATAAACGATCGAAGCCTCGTCATAGGTCAGGACCCCCTCGGGAATAGCCGCCTTTTTCGAAGTCCACTCGAGACCTTGCGGATCCTCCACAGGTTCCAGATCAAACGCAGCGCCCATATCGTAAACGGATGCCTTGTTCCCAGTTGTGCTCGAGATGAATCGCAAAGTCTTCAAACCGCCTCCGCGTGCCAGCAGCAATCCTCCCGTCACGTCTGCATCCTCCACCCGCGCTATCCCCTCAAACAACTCGTCAGCCTGATTCGTTCGCGGATCGTCATTGCGGTAGTGAAACATGGCTGTGATCTTTGGACAGTCGTTGGCGCATTTCACACGCACCCAGACCCCAACTTCCTCGGGCTCAAACGCCACGGTGACGTGCTCCTGCTTTGGCTCAGGACTTGACACCCGGAGAGTCTCCCACTGGCCGTTGCCCTTTCGGTCAATCTCCACCTCAATCTCGCATTGGGGATTCTCGCCCCATGTGAGATGCAAGGAACGATGCTTGTAGCCCGCAAACAAAAAGGGCTCGCTTACCTCACCCGCCTTCACCGCATCCTCCAGCCACACGGCACCACGACCAATCACCGGTCCGAATTGGTCGATCTTCCCGGGTTCCACAAACCACAGGTTCGATTGTGACTGCCCAGGCCCAGCCAGTTCTCCCTTCGCCTTGCGAACGTTGAGAAACTCCTTATTCGCAGAGTCATCGCAGCCAAAGACAATTCGATCCTGCCACCGCGCGAAGTCACCGATCACCTTGAGGTAATTGCTTCGCGGTGTGATTCCCATGCTATTGACCGGAGTAAAGCTCTTGGGAAATCTCCAAAAGGCTCCATGCATGGTCATCAGCAGATCGGTCTCACCGATATCTCGAATGCGCGGCCACTCCGTATTCCAGCCATGCGCTCCATCATAGCTGTGGCTGGACTTTGGAAGCCGGTAGCTATGCCATTTACCCTCGTGCAGGCACATCAAAATCAATGATCGGTGATCCCATCCCACACTCCAGATCGGATCCGTCTCCGGATTCGCATTGCCATGGAGCCCCCCAGGACCCGATACCTCAGTGAACTGATTGCGCCGCACCAATCTCCAGTCATCACCCGGAGCCGTCCACTCTCCCAAGGCACCACTCGGAGTCGCTGGATCGAAGGTCACCCGTTTGTCTCGATCCCCATTGTTCGCATACACCAATCGTCCCTGACCGCTGAACAGCCCCTTGCCATGATAACCTGGCAGCTCCGATTTGATGGTGGCAGGATGTTCCTCATTGGAGAATCCCGGCTTCGGCGTGTTGCCGTCCTGAATGAGTCCAGTGACTTCCAACGTTTTCAAGTCCACCTCATAGAGTCCCTCCTCCATCGTCGCATAGTACGCCTTTCCAGCCGGATCAACCAAATGCCGTGCATTCCCCGTCAATCGACCTGGCATCTTCGCCGGAGGAATCACCCGCACCTGCCGTTCAGCATCAATCACATACGGCCCGATGAGAAGCTGCTGGGTCTCGGTATGAATCATCCGGTTCGCCGGCGTGCCCCCAAGACTTTCCGGCCGGATGACTTGCTGCAAATCCGGCGTGATCTCATAAAGTTTGTCGCTCGATCCAAATGGCAGATGTGGCCCATAGGTGATCACCCAGAGCCGATCTGCCCACGGCACCACTGCGCCCGTGCCGCATTCGCCCTCGTTGTTGAACATCGCTAGGCTCGGGTAAATGCCGCTGATCTGCCTCGGCTCCTCCGCCCGTAGGGAGACGGCGGTAAATCCAAGACACAGGCACGCCAAAATAACACGGTTCTTCATTCACCCACTTCAGCACAAACAACGGCTGCAAGGCAAGACCGCCCGCTTATGTTTGATGGAAATCCCTTACACCTCGCATGAACGCACCTCCCCTCCCTCCCGCCGTCTGGCAGGGTCTCCAATTCGAGTGGCTCTGGGTCTATCATGGCGACGTGCCTCGCGTGGAGACCTGGTCGGGCGAAATCACCGTCCCTGCGGGATGGTTCTGGGTGGATTGCGGTTTGGCCCGGATTGAGGTCGAGGGTCGGCTTATGACGGTCCGACCCGGCCAGGGGTTTTTCTCCGCGCCTGGAACCCGTCGTCAATGGTTCGCCACAGGCACTCGACTGCTTTCGGTAGGCCTGCGTTGCCTGACATCGAAAGGTCTGCCGCTCTTTCGGGAGGGGTTGAATCTGGCGGCGACTCGCTCCGCCTCTGAACCACTTCGTCAAGCCACACTCACCCTCTTCCGAGCGGTGCACGGTCGGCGGCGGCGAGTCACCTTTCAGGAGGCCAGCGCGCCCATCGCACGCTCACTGGCCACTTGGTGTGATCACGAGGCCGCTTTCCGCGAATGGTTCCGCAGCTATCTTCACGCATTGCAGCGCCTAGGTGTGCAGACGACCGCTTCAAACTCCTGTGGCGACCCACGTCTAGACCGGTTGCTAAACGCCCTCAACGACTGGCCTTTAGATCAACCTTTGCGACTCGCCGAAATCGCGCACCAGTCAGGCCTTGGAGAGCGGTGCGCACGAGATCTGCTCCGCGCCCGGCTCGGTCTCTCCCCACAGGCATGGCAGGATCGGCGACGACTGGATTTTGCGCAATCCGCCCTCAAGGAGGACTCTCCACCCATCAAAGAAATCGCCTTCGCTCTGGGTTTCCGTCACGCACCGCATTTCACCAGCTGGTTCAAGCGCGCCACAACCCTGACACCCTCGGCCTTCCGCGCTTCCCATCGAATCTTGGAGGCCGCCTGAAGAAAAAGTGGGTCGGCCTTCATAAGCCGGATTCTGTTCCTCGGGCTTCGCAGCCTCTGGTGTGGTCATTTGTCTGTCAGACCGGATCACCCGGCCCTCTCCCGTCCCTTCGAAAAGGTTCAGAATGCGACTATTACCCGGAGTCATCCATCCCGCCGAAGCGGGACTTGCGGCCGAGCCGGCCTTTCCCCTGTTCTGTCTTGCACCACGTGGGGTTTGTCCTGCCTCCTTCCTTGCGGTTGGAGCGGTGAGCTCTTACCTCGCCTTTTCACCCTGGCCAGACAAAGCCTAAGCCCTGCCTGGTGGTATGTTTTCTGTGACACTTTCCGTTGCCCCGGCTTACGCCAAAGACCCCCGCGTTTTCACGCGGCACGTTGCTCTGCGGTGTCCGGACTTTCCTCTCGTCCGCAACCGACCGAAGCCTGCCCGACGAGCGACCACTCCGGCCGACCCATAGGCACCCTAGGACACATTAGACAACCACGCAAGACGAAGACGTTTCTGCCATGCGAGCTCCGAGAGAACATTCGCGCTACGCGATAATCCCCTTCACTGGATGGCCATGCACGTCTGTCAGGCGAAACTGGCGCCCCTGGTAGCGGTAGGTGAGTGCCTCGTGATTGATGCCGCAAAGCTGCATGATCGTGGCCTGCATGTCATGAATGTGCACCGGGTCTTTGGTGATGTTCCAGGCAAAGTCATCGGTCTCACCGACCACCGTACCTGCCTTCACACCACCACCGGCCAGCCACATGCTGTAAGCGCGGCCAAAGTGATCCCGGCCATTCGGCTTCGCAGGATCTCCCTGCCCAAAAGGTGTGCGACCAAACTCACCGCCCCAAACCACCAGCGTGTCATTCAGCAGTCCCCGCTCCTTGAGGTCCATCACCAGCGCCGCACTCGGGGCATCCGTGTCCTGACACTGAGCCTCGAGCTGGGTGAAGAGATTGTTGTGCTGATCCCAACCCGCATGCATGCACTGCACAAAGCGCGTCCCGCGTTCCAATAGACGCCGGGCAATGAGACAGTTGTTGGCAAAGGTTCCTTTCACCAGGGCATCCGGACCATAGCGTGCAATCACGTGTTTGGGCTCATCCGAGAAATCCAGCAAATCTGGAACACTCGCCTGCATCTTGTAAGACATCTCGTATTGGGCGATGCGAGTGTCGATCTCTGGATCACCGTAATCACTCAAATGCGCTTCATTCATCGCTCGGAGATCATCGAGCAAGGAGCGTCGCTGTTCGCGACTCATGCCTGGAGGATTCTGCAGATAAGGCACCGGATCACCGACATTGCGGAAGCGCACACCTTGATAACGGCTTGGAAGGAACCCGCTGCCCCAGTAGTAATCATAAAAAAGCTGGCCGCAAGTCTTGCCTTTGTCCGACGAGGTCATGGCCACGAAAGCCGGTAGCTCACTGGAGTCACAGCCAAGCCCATAACTCAACCAAGCCCCAAGACTCGGACGCCCGGGCACCTGTGCGCCTGTCATGAAAAAGGTCACCCCGGGCGCGTGATTCACCGCTTCCGTGTTCATTGAGCGCACCAGACAAATATCATCCGCGATGGACCCGATGTTCGGCAGCATAGAACTCATCTCGATACCGCTTTTGCCATACCGTTTGTAGGGCTTGATCGGCGGAGTGATCGGCCATTTGGCATAGCTGGCTGACATCGTTGAAAGCCGTGTTGCTCCTCGAACACTCGCCGGAATGTCCTGCATGGCCATCTTTTGCAGCATCGGCTTAGGGTCGTAAAGATCCACATGCGACGGACCGCCGCCCTGCCACAAACAGACCACTCGCTTCGCTTTCGGCGCAAAGTGCGGCAAATCGGGAAGGCCGGGCACGCTGGCAGTCGCCGTTCGCTCACCAAGCAAGGACGCCAGCGCAATGCCGCCAATGCCTTGCGCCGCATTGCCAAAAAGCTGACGCCGGGTGACTCGCTGTTGATTGAGAAGAAGTTCGTGCTGCATGTCGGTAAGGGATCGGGTTCTATTCGCGAGTCAGGGCTTCGTCGAGATTGAGTAAAATCAGGCACACCGCCGTGAACGCAGCATGCTCGACAGGATCAAGCTTTTCATTCTTGGGCGCTGAGCCAATGGCAACCACTTCCGCAGCAGCAACCGGGGCGGCCTGATAAATGGCCAATTGCTTGTCCAGGGCTTTGCCCAGCATGGCCCGATCTCGATCTGTCGGCGAACGACCCAGAACACGGCGGTAGGCATAGCTCAACCGCTCATCCCTGTTTCTGGCCGACTCCATGCTACGGGCTGCGAGCACTCGCGCCGCCTCAGCCCACGTCGGATCGTTCAGCGTCGTCAAAGCATGAAGCGGTGTGTTGGTGATGTTCTGGCGCACCTTGCAAACCTGACGGTTGGCAGCGTCAAACATGTTTGCAGGCCCCACCGTCCGCCGCCAAAACGTGTAAAGACTGCGGCGATACAGGTCCTTGCCGCTTGAAGTCGGGTAAGTGAAGTCACGTTCTTTGGTGATGGCAAGCGTCTCCCAAATTTGATCAGGCTGATAGGGATAAACGGGTGCTCCTCCAACCCGGTCATCCAGTAGACCACTTGCCCCCAGCGCCACGTCACGCAGGATCATCGAAGGCATGCGGAATCGAGCACCACGGGCCAGCAGTCGATTCTCAGGATCCATCTGCACCAACTCCCGACTCACCTTGCTACTCTGGCGGTAAGTCGCGCTAGTGACGATGAGGCGATGCAGATGCTTCATGCTCCAACCGCGCTCTTGGAATTCGACAGCCAGCCAATCCAAAAGTGCCCCATGCACTGGCGCTTCACTCTGCACACCCAAATCTTCGACCGTTTTCACAAGGCCCGTCCCAAACAAAGTCTGCCACATCCGGTTCACCTGCACGCGAGCGGTCAGCGGATGATCAGATTGGAACAGCCACTGGGCAAAGCCCAGCCGATTCGGCGGTGATCCCTTGGTTGCAGGCGGCAGAAAAGCCGGGGTCGTTCCGGAGATCTTCTCCTTTGGTTTCAGGTATTCGCCGCGATCCAAAATGAAAGTATCGCGCGGCTTGTCATCACGCATAATCATTATCCTTGGGATGCGTTCATTCTTGAACGTGGTCAGCTGAGTCTTCAGATCCTCCGCTTGTTTGGATGGCGCATCAGCCGCAGCGATCTTTGGCCACACGTCGCTTTCGAAAGCGGCACGAAGACTCTTTTGAAGCTCTTTTTTTTGGGCTTCCGTCCGCTTTTCAGCAGGAATGCGCAGCAAAGTCGTGATATTCGGACGCAGCGGACGATCCAGCCGACCCGCTTTCGTCTCAGGCGTCACCGCAGCCTCCCAGGCAGCAAAAGCCAGATCCTTTTTGATCTTCACCTGCCCCTCAGCTTCCACTTTAGCGCGTTTGGCTTCGATCTCAGCCATCTGACGTTTGTTTTCTTCAGTGAGCATCTCCAGAAAGGGGGCCGCGACACGCTTGGCACCGCCTCCACCCCCTGCGCGACCATCTTCGGAGACCTGATTGAAAATCGACATCAAGCTGTAGTAGTCGCGTTGAGTCATCGGATCATACTTGTGATCATGACATTGCGCACAAGCCATGGTCAGTCCCAACCAGGTGGTTGAAGTGGTATCCACCCGATCAAACAAAATGTTGAAGCGCTGCTCCTCAGGGATGGCACCTCCTTCCCCATTGAGCAGGTGATTTCGATTGAAGGCCGTGGCAATCATCTGCTCCTGCGAGGCATTCGGCAGCAGGTCACCCGCTAACTGCTCAATGGAGAATTGATTGTACGGCATGTCCGCATTCAGCGCTTTCACAACCCAATCACGCCAGACCCATTGAAACGTGTCACCATCCTGCTGGAAGCCATTGCTATCCGCATACCGCGCCGCATCCAGCCAGGGCAAAGCCATGCGCTCCCCGTAGTGCTGCGATTTCAACAGCCTCTCCACCAGTTTGTTGTAAGCATCAGGTGCTGTGTCCGACTCGAACGCATCCACTTCCGCGGGTGACGGAGGCAGGCCGATCAAATCCAGAGACAATCGACGAATCAGGGTGGCCTTGTCCGCTTCAGGAGAAGGTTGAAGTTTCTTAGCCTCCAGTTTCGCCAAGACAAACCGGTCAATCTCATTGCGCACCCACCCAGTCTGCTTCACATCCGGCAGCGGCGCTTTCACAGGTGCCGTAAAGGTCCAGTGCTTCTCATAGTTGGCCCCCTCAGCGATCCATTGTTTCAGCAGGGCCTTCTGTTCTTCCGTGAGCTTTCGATTCGACTTCGCCGGCGGCATCAATTCATCAGCCTCATGCGAAAAGAGCCTCGCAACCAGCTCGCTCTCTTCAGGCTTCCCGGGCACAAACGCCCCGAACTCAACCGCAGCCTCCCGCACATCCAGCCTCAGATCCGCCTTTCTTTTGTTCGGGTCCTGCCCGTGACAATAAAAACAATTCTCCGCCAGGATAGGCCGGACGTCCTGATTGTAGGACACTTCCGCCAGCACAGCAAAAGTGGGTATCAGGGTAAGAGATGAAAGAACGAACTTCATGGTCACCTCCACAATACGCCATCTTTAACCCATTCTCTGTTACGAGGGTTCGTAAAGTCATGCCTCTGCTATCAACCGCTCAGCCACCGCTTTCGAGACGGCTGCCGTGGCGCAATTCACGTGGAGCTTGCGGTAAATGCTGCGGGTGACGTAATCGGCGGTGTGGGGATTCAGTCCGGTGACTTCCGCGATTTGTTTTCGTGGCATGCCCGCAACCATGCATTTCAAGACCGACTGCTCCCTCTCATCCAATCCGTAGTCTTTCCTTGCAGGGGCTAGCTTGGCGAACATCGACAAGACGCGTGTGGCAATGCGCGGGTTCATCGGCGAACCTCCGGCGATCGCTTGATCAATCGCAGTGATGACCTGGGCCATGGGCTCCGATTTCAATAGGTAGCCGGAGGCTCCGGCACAGATGGCACCGAAAATTTTGTCATCATCTTCAAAAACGGTCAGGATGAGTATGCTGGCCGTCGGTGCACGACTTTTAAAATGCGCGATGCCTTCGATGCCATTCATACCCGGCAGACCGACGTCCAAAAGGATAACCTCAGGCGCAGAGTCGTCATCAAGCGCCAGGATTGCATCTTCACAGTTCACAAAAGCCCGCACCCGATGTTCGTGCGGTTTCATGCTGAGCGCACGCTCGGTGCCACGCCGAAAGGCGGCATTGTCTTCGATGATCCAAACGTGGGACATGGTAAGCGGAGGTAAAAAGGTTCTCAAACTGACCTATCTGAACGGGCACTGCAGGGTTAGCGTCGTACCTTGATGGGTTGAGTGAATTTGGAAAGTGCCACCCAGCTGTTTCGCCCGTTCCCGAAGACTGCTAAGACCCACCCCGGCAGGCACGTTGGCGGGATCAAACCCTTTTCCGTTGTCTTGAATGACAAGTTCAAAAGTTCCCCCAACAGCTTGCGCCGAAAGCTCGACTTGGGTCGCTTTTGCATGACGTAAAATGTTGGTGATGGATTCCTTGAAAAAGAGAAACACCTGCCTTCGCGATTCCACCCGCCAAGCCGCGGGCAATTCCGATGCAGTGACCTTCCAACGCACCTCATGATTCGGCAGCAAGCGCTTCGCTACCCTCTGCAGTTGCTCCATGAGATCAATCCCAGACTCCTGGCGAGCCCCAACAAGCCAAAGCACTTCCCGCATCGCGTCCGTAGTCTCGTGAGCGATCCGGTTGATCTCCTTCCAGTCTTCCCGGTCATGCTCCGGCAACTCACTGATCACGGCGATCCCCGCGAGATTACTGCCAATCTCATCGTGCATGTCACGAGCGAGCTGGTTGCGGAGTTGCTCCCGATCTCTCGCCTGTCGCCGACGAGAGCGAATCACCGCCCCAAAACCCAGGATGACGAGCCCCAAGGCGAAAACTGCAACCATCCAAACAAAGCGCTGCCTAGCCGCTCCACGAAAAACAATCGCTCGAGATTCCAGGCTCTGCAGATCACGCATCAACGTTTGCCGCAGCTCCCATTGGTCAAGCCACCTCGGCAACTCCAGCAGGCGGCCATAGCTCACGTGTCCGTCAGTGAGCAATGAAAGCGGGCGCATGACCTCCCGAACCCGATCTCCTGAAGACGTCGCCGATTTCCCCCGCGCCACGTTTTGGTCACCTGAATAAACCTCTAACTCAGAGAGCGCAAAACTTTCATACGCGTCAGGAGACTCCAGCATAGTGATTCTAGCAAAACGTCCCGATACAGCATGCACTGGCAAGGTGACCGGATTGTTTCCAGGGTTGGGAAATCCGGTTTCAGCGGATTGAAAGACCGTGACCGAGTCCTGCATGGACTCCGTTTTCGCCACTTCGACCCGAAATCTGACCGGGAAGCGGAATCCCGGCACATCTGCCCCCTGTCGCGCATGCAAAGGATGTAGGCGGATCTCATCGATCCCATATTGAGCACTGAGATCCACTTGCATCCAAGGTTCAGCCACATCGGGCTGCTTGATCGCAAACAGCGCATCAAATTCCGGAACAGACGAGCGATCGATAGGAGGGCCGAGGGGAGTGCGTCCATCGGTCATGTTTTGTGCGAGCCAACGCGGTGGCAGGTTGGTACCTCTGAGATGCTTTACCTGGGCACCGATAGCGATATTGCGGTTTCCCCGCAAGACCATCATCTCCGACAAGGCAAAGGTCCACCGACCCTCCACCTTCGCCATGGTGGGAATGGTTAATCGCAGGTAGCGCGCCTTCATGCCAGGTGCTTGCACAACCACCGGAGCGGGTCCAAAAGGCACTGCATCCTCATTCAACTGGACTTTGAGTGGCGTGAAGTTGGCGAAGTTCTCGTCGTCCGAAGCATCCAGGCGGTAGCGGGGCGGAAAGGCGTAGGCGGATTGCGTGAGAGACTGGAAATCGACCACCGCAGGGACGAGAGCGACCAAATCAAATGCGAGAGAATCCCCCAAATCCAACTGCACAAAGGGCGACTCCGGAGGCGAATCAAGCAGCATGGTATGTTGCAGCCCAAACTCCGGTACCGTCTGCCCGATCATCGGTTCCCCCAGTGCTTCTAGGGCCGCCCGTTTCACATTGATCGCCGCATCCGTCTGACGCAGTTCCGCACTCAACCACTCCCACTCTGCCTCAGCAGGCGCACACAGGAAAAAGAGCAGTAACAATGGCAACAAACGATTCACACTTTTGATTTTGCAATATCTCACCTCGCTGGCAACTCACTGCATGAATCAATTGTTACGAGATCGCGTAAAGGATGCTTCAGGGTTGAATGGAAGGCAGCCCTTTGATTTTGGCAGCCAATGCGTTCACCACATCCGCATGCTGCTCAGAAACCTCATGAAGTTCTTCGGGATCGGCATCGAGATCGTACAGCTCCCGATGGCCATCGCTCCAGTGATTAAAGCGCCAGCGGGCGGTGCGAACACTCTGCCCATAGAGTTTGGGGCTGCGGGTGACAAGGGTGTAGGCTTCCTCCTTCACGTTGACAGTTGGACTTGCTAAAACGGGAAGGAGACTGACTCCCGCCGCAGCGTGCGGCATTTTCAATCCACACAGGTCCGTGATGGTCGGGTAAAGATCGACAAACTCGACGAGTGAACGGCTTACTTGAGCGCCTTTCATACCGGGCGCCGCAATGATCAGAGGAGCCCGACAGGCGCGCTCAAACAGGGTGTTTTTGTTCCACCATTGACGCTCACCCGTATGATATCCGTGATCGCTCACGAAGATGACAATGGTTTTATCCCAGAGCTTTCTTTCATCCAAAACATCAAGAACGCGACCCAATTGGGCATCCATGAAAGTGGTGCCAGCGCAATACGCACGGAGGAGTTCGCGCCAATCATGATCCGTCAGCTTAGCAAACGCTTCCCCATAAGCTCCAAAGCCTACGGAATCCTTTCGAACAGGCGTCATATCAGCGGGATCTTGCCAGGGTTTGATTGAATCCATGGGATAGAGGTCGAAGTATTTTTTCGGTGCAATAAAGGGGTCATGAGGCTTCATGAAGCCACATCCGATGAACCAGGGCGTATCTCCCAACTCTTTGATCTTGGCCACAGTGGCTGCTGCAATCTGCCCATCGGGTTGATCCTCATCCGTGCCATCAGCCGCCCCCCACTGGCACCAATTCAAGGCACCTCCGGTGACATTGCGACCTTCAAGGATCTTTTTGCCAGCCTTCGTGGCTTCGTAGGCTTGTGCGGTGTGCCAGGACTTGCCCAAATCCATCCAAGCCTGCTTGGCCTGAACGTCTTTGCCACCACCTAAATGAAAGAGCTTTCCAAACGCATGCGACTGCCAGCCAGCCATCTTGCAGAGTTGAGGTAGGGTTACGATATCCGGTAGCTTTTCGCGCAGCTTGAGGTCATTTCCAACAATGCCCGTTTGTTCGGCGCGCAGTCCCGTCATCATGGAGCTTCGACTCGGATTGCAGACTGGATATTGCACATAGGCCCGCTCAAACGAGATGCCATGGGCACGCAAGCGATCCAGATTGGGTGTCTTCACCAACTCTTTCGTGTAGGCTCCTCCGAAGTCACGGAAGTCGTCCGCCATAATAAGCAGGACGTTTGGCTGATCTGCTCCTGCGACGAGCAGAGGACATAGGGCTAAGATGAGAAGTGGTTTCATGATCAGCGGACCCACCGGCGATAAGGCGATGAGAAGTGAAAGGGAATGTGGTTTTCTTCGTGCTTGTGGGTCGAGATCACATCAATCGTTTTTGCGTCGGATGGAATTTCAATTTCACCGCTAAGCGTGTGTTCAGAAATGGCATTCAATGGCATGGACTTCCAGAGATCATATTCAAAAGCAAAGGTGTAAGGCGAATGACGATTGATACTCCATGATAGCTCACTGTGCTGTGGCAGGCTGCCTTTGGCAAAGGTGACGGAAACATGGAGTTTCGAGCCTTTGACCACGAGCTCTAGCTTTGGAGGGTAAGGCAATGATCGATGATTGAAAAAGTGGTGCCGAGCAAAGGCCAACAGGTTTTCTGAAGCTTCGGGTTGGGTTGGTGTTTGTAGCGTGTAACCACTGGACTTGGGTCCGCCATGCTGACCACCGGGAAGGATGTAGAGTGGAAAATCGGGTTGGCTCTCCCCAAGTTGGCGCAAGGCAGGACAGACATTGTCATTGCTGCCTACGTGATAGAAGAAATCGAGCCCTCGCTGCTTCACGGAATCGAAGTGCTTTGCGATTCGACAAGGATTCCATGCCTCATCGTTCATCCGAAGCATCTCGGCTTCCGTCCACCCTGCAGCGAGTGCCTGTTCGATGGTAATCGATTGATCCAGACGCGTCTGTTCACGCTTCTCGAGCGCCTCCTTGGCTGTCGCAGGTAACTCTTTCGGCAGATTGGATAGAAAGACTTCATTCTGCGCGCGCTCTTCGTGGAGGGCACTGCCGCGGACATAGGCTCCGCCAGGATTTCCGAGTATCGGGGCAACGACTGGCATGATAGCCGTAAAGCGATCATCGTAGATGCCGCAGATGGCTGCACCGACGCCCCGCTTGGATCCGCCGGTGGCGAGCACCTTTTTCGGACGGAACACCGTGTCTTCAGCCACGGCGGCGGTTAGAGCTCTCATATCACTCATTCCCCAAATCCAGGCAGGGGTGAATCGGGCTTCTTTGGTTCTCAAAAGACGATCCTTCATGCCCAGATGCAGAGCGCCCTTCGGCTCCATGGCATCGATCGTGCCCATGCCAACCATGACGATACCGACGCCGTAATCAGTGAGTAACTTCAAGTCGGCCCCAGCAGGCGAGGCAGGTTTTAAGGCCAGTCCCATGTTGGTGACAAGAATGTTCTCGCACGGCTTATCCAAATCCGGCGCACAAAACGTCACCGGCACCCTCACCTTTTGCTCTGGCCACCATTCGCAGAGTGTGATCTCGATGAGCTTCTGTTTGACTCCCGGAACCTTAGTCATGGGCTGCCAATCCTGAAGGATTCGGGTCTCGAGGGTAGAAATATCTCGAATCTCAGCAAGATCAAAGGTCGCAGGAACGATGTCGGCGAAAGCACTGACCGTGAAGCCGCAGAAAAACATCAGGGGAAATTTCATGTCCGAACGGGAACGCCAAGAATCCGGACATGTGTCAGACGAATTGAGCGTTGAGATGGCATGCTCTCTCGCGTATTTTGAATGCCGCGGTTGATGACTTCCTTGGCGTATCCCAGATCGGGATACACGATCATCGTTGAGTTGCCATGCACGGGCTCTGCGGGTCGATAGATGGTGAGCTGGAGGCGTTGGGATGTTTTCAAGGATTCGGTTCAACCCAGATTCCGACATCTGAGGTGCTTGAAAGCTGCAGAGGCTTGGTTGTTCAAAGCATTGCTGACCGCAGCGGCTGCACCTCCCATGATGCCCCCAAGGAAAGGGGAGCCTTGAGCGACTCATGCTCAAACCTATCGAGTGCCTTCAATGTCGGGTTAAGTCCGAGCTCGTCGTTTCACTTGATGAGCTTCGAGGGATCGAGCACGACGTGTTTTACCTTCGCCCGCTGCCAGGTGTAGGTGATATGAACGAGGCCGTCATTGGTCTGTATGATAGCGGGATAGCTGAACTCCCTTTTCGGCGCGTCTTCAAAGATCAGCGCGGCTTCCCAGGTCTTGCCGTCCTTGCTCACAGCGAGATTCAGCGGACTGCGTCCGCGGGCGGTGTGGTTGTAGATGAGCAGATGACGGCCATCGGCAAGGGTGACCGCGTCGGTGCCGGAGTTGGGATTTGGCAGGTCGGTGAGGGAAATCTGGCCCCAGGTCTTGCCAGCGTCTTCGGAGGTGATTTGGAAGACTTTGCCCTGACGCGTGCGCCCCACGGCTTGAAGCTTGTCGCCGCCGAGGAAGAGAATGCTCGGCTGGATGGCGCTGATCTTCAAACCATCGTGAAGCAGCTCTGTGCGGCTCCATGTTTTGCCCAGATCTGAGGTGCGCTCGAAATAGATCGCCCAGGCACTGGGCTTCGTGTCGGTCTCGTTGCTCGTAGGGCAAAGGATGTCGCCATTCGCGAGTTGCAAGGGCTTGTTCTTGATCGGGCCGAAGATGCCTTTTGGCAGCCTTTGCGCTGCGGACCAGGTTTTGCCGCCATCGGGGCTCGTTTTGAGTTCACCCCACCACGTGCTCGGTGATGGTCCGACCTTATAGAAGAGCATCAAGGGCGCGTCCTTCGGCTGAAAAAGCACCGGATTCCAGGTGGGATGCCGCGAGCCATCTGCTTGCACGCCATTCGCCGTTTCGACGCCTTCGGTCCACTTTCCATCGGGAAGCTGCCGCGAAACCCAGATGCATACATCGGGATTTTTTTCCGCCGTTCCTCCAAACCACGCCGTGACGAGCCCGGCTGGCGTTTCTACGATGGTTGTGGCGTGAATCTGTGGGTAGGGGCCGGTGTCGTAGATGTATTCCGTTTTCAGGACAGCGGGATCAGCTCCGTTCACAGCAGTGATAAACAGGAGTCCAAAGAAATGGGTTAGCTTCATGACGAGATGGTAGGAACGTCATACGAATGGATTCGGGCCATGATGTCAATGCTATGGAGATGCCATATCCCGAAGTGCCTTGTCTATTCTTGACATGGGGCATCACCTTCGAAGTCTTGTTTGCACTCGACTAACAGGGCCAATTCTCGAAGCAAGGCTGTGGCGAAGGTTCCTCTTGGCAGGTTGAAACTCAATTGCAGGTCCCCCCCTTCCAGAACCACCAAATCCGAGTGCGTCGGGCGCAAACGCATCACCCTCCTTTCTTGACGGAGTCCCGCGTCTTCTAGTCCCTTGGTGAGTTCGGGATATCGAGCCATGACTTCAAGTTCCATTTTTTGAACATCTTCAACCGTGTGCAACTCCCCACATCCCCAAAGAGGTGCCGTCAGTTCAACTCGACCGGCCGCGAAGCGTTCGGCTTCATCACCACGCTGGTTTCCGATCAGAAGGAGGGTGCCATTGTCTGGAAAACCATAGACTTCCCCCTTCATGGTTTGATTCCAAAGGCCCTGCGCCATTCTTTCGGCTACCACGGCATTGAACAAATGGCTGCGCACAGAAGAAAGCAGAATCCCACGCAACAAACGATCACCTGGATTGAACTCGCCGCGAAACATGGCCATGGCCTTTGCCACATTGCGGCCTTCATTGCCGAACCTTTGCTGGCCAAAAACATTCGGAACCCCCTCCCTGGTAATCAGGTCCCAACGCTCTTTAGCGGCAGTTGCATCGAACTCACATTGACGCAGGCGAATGGTGAATCGATTGCCCAAATGGATCCCGCGACGGAGCTTCCGAGTGTTACGAGTCACTCGCAAGACCCGGAGCCCTTCCGACTCAAGTGCTTCGGGTTCCGGAGAAGGTTGACCTGGAATGTGAATGCTGAACCATTGCCGTGTCACCGCATTGCGATCCTTCAAGCCGCAATGACTGACCAGTCGCCGCCGCAAACCCAGCGCATCAGCCAGCCTGGCCCCGGCCGCATTGCTGTCCAAATCCCGTTTTTCGACCCAGACAAGGCAGTGTTCCCCCACACCAGAAGGTTCAAAGCCGAGCAATTCCTCAACGACAAAATCGTCTGGGATCGCCTTGAATTGAGCACGCCCCAGAGGACTTCCGTGAAGAAACGGCGTTTCGATTGGGTCTTCTTGCATGAGACCCGACCCTAGACCGTCGTGAGTGATTCGCCAGCGGCGGATTTAGACGGTCCAAGTCACGAAGTTCTTCCCAATACGAAGTTGACCCGAAGCGGAATCCCCATTCATTGCGGAACCATGAAACTACGTTCTTCCCTCGTCGGCGTTAGCATTCTCGCTTTTGTCTCAAGCCTGCTCGGTGATGAGGTTGAGGACTCCATCAATGAGGCGTTAAAGCTCTACAAAGAGGGCAAGTACTCAGAGGCCTCCACCAGCCTGCAGGTCGCTGTGAATGGTATCAACGAAAAAAAGGGCGGCACCATCTCCAGCGCGCTGCCTGAGAAGATTGGCGAATGGAAAGGTGCTGAGATCAACAATAGCAACGCCCTTTCTGTGCTAGGAGGAGGTACGACTGTGGAGCGCAAATACACCAAGGGAGATCGCGACGCCACCATCACCATCATTGCTGACTCTCCAATGATTGGTCAGGTGATTGGCCTCATGTCCAATCCCACGATTGCCGGACTCGCGGGCATGAAAATGAAAAAGGCGGGGGCTAACACGGTCAGCATTCAAAAAGATCAGGGTATGGGACAGATTGTCGTTGATAACCGGTTCTTGATTCAGATTCAGGGAAGCGAATTGAAAGAGGCGGATGTCCTTGAGCTGGCTGGAGCGGTGAAAACCGATGTCCTGAAGGAAATCAAGTAGCTTCGCGGCGCCGCCACTCGCCGCCTGATCCGATGGCGTCTCCTCACTTGGGAGGCGCCTTTTTTTGTCTGAGGGCTTGAGCTGGCTGGATTCTGCGGCAGATGAGAGAGGTGATCCTCCCACGAATGCCAAACATGAACCTTCTGGCGGCAGCGGACTTGCCGCCGTTGTTCGTGCTCTTGGCGATCATGCTGATGGGCGTGGTTCTCGTTTCCTTGCTATTGCTGCGACTGCAGCAGTCTCTTCTGGCGGGCTACTTCATCTGCGGGATCGTAATCGCCAATAGCGGGGTGCTGGATTGGCTCGGCGGTGCCTCCTTACAGGCTGGCGTGGTCCAAATGTCTGACTTCGGGGTCATGTTGCTCATGTTCACGTTGGGGTTGGAATTCTCCTTGAGCGAGTTGAAGTACTTGCGGCGACTGGCGTTTGGTGGAGGGAGTCTTCAAATGGGTTTGTGCGGCTTTGCGGGTGGGGCGTTGGCGATTGGGTTTTGGGGTGTGGGTTGGCAAGCGGCCATTGTTCTAGCGGTCGTGCTTGCCATGAGTTCCACCGCCGTCAGCCTTAAAACCTATCAGGATCTCCACCTCTCAACCAGCCCCGGTGCTCGCTTTGCCTTGGCGGTGGCCATCTTTCAGGACCTGTTCATCATCGTCTTTTTCCTGATCATGCCGGTCCTGCTGCCAACAGCGGCAGATGCAGAGCCCATCTGGACCCGTCTGACTGGGCTGCTCATGCGCGGCGGCTTGTTTGTTCTTCTGGCAATCGTGTTTGCCAAATGGATCATCCCCTGGCTACTCGGGGCCGTCACCCGGACGCGCAATCGTGAACTGTTCACGTTGACCGTGGTCGGTTGCTGCGTCGCCCTAGCGTTTGTTGGGGGCATGTTGGAACTTGGGTTGGCGCTCGGTGCCTTCGTTGCTGGACTGGCCGTCAGCGAGTCGATCTACAAGCATCGCATTCTTGCTGATGTGCTGCCATTGAAAGACCTCTTTCTAACGCTTTTCTTTGTTTCTGTCGGGTTGATGGTGGATGTGAAAGTGGCGCTAGCCTTGTGGCAGCCTATTCTTGGCATGGCGTTTTTGCTGCTGTTGCTGAAGGGCACCCTCATTACGTTGATAGGGCGCTTCATGGGCTTGGCTCCAAGGCAGGCTCTGATTGGGGGTCTTGGCTTAGCCAGTGCAGGCGAATTCTCATTGGTGCTGCTTCAAAAGGCGGGACCTGCGGGTTTGTGGAGCATCGAAGCTCAACAAGTGCTCTTGGCCGGTGTCGCTCTCTCAATGGGTATCCTGCCTGCCCTGATGCGCCTCAGTGACCCCATCCACGACATCCTGGAGCGCTTGGGATGGGGGCGACGTGCGGCGCCTTTCAAAGATGACGCGATCCTGAGAAAACGAACCAAAAGCCTCTCCGATCACGCGATCATTTGCGGCTATGGTCCCGTGGGTCAAGCGCTGAACAAGGCCCTACTCGATGCCGGAGTTCCCACCTTGGTCATTGAGTTGAACGCTGAAACCGTCCAAGAACTGCAACACGAAAAACAGCCCGTTCTGTTTGCAGATGCCAGCCACGAAGAAACCTGGGCGCTGGCTCGTCTCGCCACCGCGAGAATGGTAGCGTTTACGTTTCCCGCTGCACCTGTGACGGTTCATGCCATGGAAATGGTACGGGAAGCTCGACCTGACGTTCCCATCCTGGCCAGAGCCCGCTTCGCTTCAGACGTAGAGCGTCTCAAGCGTCTCGGCGTTACGGAGGTCATCAACGACGAAATCGAAGCCGGCCGCGCCGTGGTGGAACGCGCTCTTGTCATGCATGGCGGTTGAACCATTCCCGCATAGCATGCTCAGGCTGCCGAAGCAGCATTGGCGGCCACGGACTTCGACGGATTAACTGAAAAATCATTTCAAACAGATCACTCACACTCAAAACAAACCAAACGTCTATGTCATCTCTCTTCTCCCCACTCCAAGTCGGTGCTCTCAAATTGCCAAACCGTATCTTAATGGCCCCTTTGACCCGCTGCCGGGCGGATGCGGATCACAATCCCACGGATCTCATGGCCGAGTACTACAGCCAGCGCGCCAGCGCCGGTCTGATCATCGCTGAAGCCACCATGGTCATGGAGGGCAACTCGTCCTTCTGGATGGAGCCCGGGATCTACTCGGAGGCCCAAATTGCAGGTTGGAAAAAGGTCACCGATGCCGTTCACGCCAAGGGTGGACAAATCGCGCTGCAACTCTGGCATGGCGGCCGTGCTTGTCATCCGTTGCTCAATGGAGGCATCCAACCCGTAGCGCCTAGCGCTCTACCCATTGTCGGAGACGAAGTCCATACGCCAGAGGGTAAGAAACCCTACGTCACCCCACGCGAACTCAGCGACGACGAAATCCCCGATATCATCGCAGGCTTCAGCAAAGCGGCCAAAAATGCGAAGGCGGCTGGCTTCGATGCCGTCGAAGTTCACGGTGCCAATGGCTACCTGCTCGACGAATTCCTTCGGGATGGTGCCAACAAGCGCACCGGTCCTTACGGGGGCAGCATCGAAAATCGCGCCCGCTTGATGCTTGAAGTGGTCGAAGCCGTCTCAACCGTTTGGGGTGGCGACCGAGTGGGATTGCGGATCTCACCCTTGAACAGCTACAACAGCATGATCGACAGTGACCCGATTGCCCTCACCAGCTATCTCGCGACGAAACTCAACGATTACGGCTTGGCCTACCTGCACATGATGCGCGCGGACTTCTTCCAGGCACAACTAGGTGACGTGATGACTCCAGCTCGCGCTGCCTACAAGGGTGTCCTCATTGGCAACATGGGCTACACCGCCGCCGAAGCTGAGTCCGCCATTGCATCGGGGCAACTCGATGCCGTCGCTTTTGGAACGAGCTTCCTGGCAAACCCCGATCTTCCCGCTCGCATTGCCGCTGGTGCCGAGCTCACCGCCCCGAATCCAGGGACGTTTTATTCCCCCGGACCCGAAGGATATACCGACTATCCCTTTCTGGCTGCCTAATCATCCCACAAGATGCATACCATCACCGCTCCCGAATTAAAGGCCCTGATTGAGGCGAAGTCTCCGATCACCCTGCTGCACGTGCTTCCAGACGTGCACTTCGCGCAGCAGCATCTTCCGGGAACGGTGAATGCCTGCATCTACGAGATGGCTTTCCTGTCATCGGTCGCTGAACTTATCCCAAAGAAGGCGTCCTCCGTAGTGGTTTATGGCGCTGGCGATCCGTCGCTCGACCCGTCCGTCGCAGTGGAGAAACTGAGGTCAGCTGGATACACCCAGGTAACTGACTTTCGTGGTGGCTTGACCGAATGGACAAGACAAGGTTTCGCCACCGAAGGCCAGGGTCTGACCAGCGAGCCACCTTGCTCTGACGGAGTTTTTCAGGTAGATCTTGAAACCAGCATCGTCCGCTGGACGGGTCGCAATCTCTTCAATCACCACAGCGGCACCGTCAGACTCGCCGGCGGCCAGATCGAGGTCGCAAACGGCCAACTCCTGCGTGCTAGTTTCAGTTTGGACATGAATAGCATCGCTTGCGAAGACCTAGTCGACTCGACCTACAATGCCATGCTTATCCGCCACCTGCGAGACGAGGACTTCTTCGCCGTAGATCGCTTCCCCACAGCCGATTTCGTCTGCGAAAGCGCCCATGCGATTGACTCAGCCAGCCCGGGCTTGCCGAATCACACGCTGCAGGGTTCCCTCACTTTGAGGGGTATGACACAATCGCTCAGCATCCCAGCCGTCGTAGCTGCCTCCAATGCCGACCACCTCACCGGCCAGGCCCAATTCGAAATCGACCGCACCCAATTCGGCAGTCATTACGGCTCTGGTCGCCTTTTTGCCTTTCTCGGCAAACACGTGGTCAACGACCACATTCACCTCCACGTCAAACTCCACGCCAAACGTTCCTAAACCCAAAAAACACCCATGAATACGCTCGAAGCCATCCAATCCCGCCGTGCGATCAAGCATTATGATGCCGATCATCGCATGTCCGATGCTGAAATTCGTCAACTGCTCGAAACCGCCATGCTGGCGCCCACTGCGTTCAATGTTCAGCATTGGCGTTTTGTCACCGTGGTCGATCCTGAAGTGCGGAAGCAGATTCGTGCCGTGGCCTGGGATCAGGCCCAAGTCACGGATGCCTCCCTTCTCATCATCATGTGTGCCGACCAAGCCGCCTGGAAAAAGGATCCTGGCCGCTATTGGAAGGAGGCACCTCAGCCAGTCCAAGACTTTCTTGTGCCCGCCATCGGGTCCTACTACGAGGGACGTGAGCAGGTTCAGCGCGACGAGTGCATGCGCTCATGCGGTTTGGCCGGCATGACGATCATGCTCGCCGCCAAAGCCATGGGCTATGATTCCTGCCCCATGGATGGATTCGACTTCGAAGCGGTGGGCAAAATCATCAATCTCCCCGAAGACCATGTCATCTCGTTCATGATCGCCGTTGGCAAGGGCACGCAGCCCGCCTGGCCGAAACCCGGCCAATTGCCATATGAAGAAGTCGTGATCACCGACACTTTTTGATCTACCTGCCTCCAGCAGGCTCTTGTGTCCCGCAGCATTTCGCATTATCAAGACCAGCGTAGCACGCTTCGTGCTACGCTGTTTTTTCGTTCACCCAATCTCCATGAATCCCCGAGTCGTCTGCCTGCTTTCCCTTTGGATTGTCGCCTCAGCATCCGCTGTCATCCCAGACCCGCTTCCGAAGGCCCCAGAGCCTGTCGATGACATCCTACGCCTGCAGATTTTTCTCGATACCCAACTCTTTGGCCCCGGCAAAGTGGATGGACGCCCTGGAGAGTTTACCACCAAAGCCCTCAAACGATACCAACTTGCCAATGGTCTGCCTGAGACCGAACTCGCCACGCATAACCTTGACCTTTCGAGCGTTCCTCAGAACTACACCACTTACACCATCCGTCCTGAAGATCTCAAGTTCATCGGCGACCTTCCCAGCCAGCCCTCTGCGCAGAGCAAAAAAAAGTATCTGCCCTACGACTCGGTGATCGAGTTTCTCACGGAACGATTCCATTGCTCACCCGAATTTCTCGAATACATCAACCAACCCCTCAAGATGAGTGCGTTGAAGCCAGGTGATACGCTGAAGGTCCCTGCAGTGCAGCCTTTTCTCATCGAGGAGTTGACCCAGATCGGCAGCCTGCCCGAAGTGCCCGAGTTTCTCACTCGAGTGATCAAGATCGACACTCGTGAAAAGCTTCTCGGTCTCTACGAGGGCGAAAAACTCCTCGCCAGCCTTCCCATCACTCCCGGTAGCGGCCACCTCGCCACACCACCAGGAAATTGGAAAATTGTGGGCATCGCCCAACTGCCCACCTTTCGATGGGACAAAAGCGTGCTCGAATACGGAGTCAGAAGCTCGAACTACTACGAATTGCCCATCGGACCCAACAATCCGGTCGGTGTCATGTGGATTGGCCTGAGCCGAGCCGGTATTGGGATCCACGGAACCAATTCCCCTCAGACCATTGGCCGTAGCGCCAGCCACGGTTGCATGCGGACCGCCAACTGGGATGTCGTCCGGCTCTCAAAACTCATCACCAAAGGCATGCCTGTGATCATCGAGGGTCCAGCCCCAACCCCCCGCGCTGTGTACGCCAAAAACGAAACCAAAAAGCCATCCCCCGCCGCTCCTGCCCCGGTTCAACCGATTGAAGAGCCAAAGCGCAAATTCAAGTGGCCCTGGCAAAAGTAGGCCTATTAACGGCTCCAAAACGGTCGTTGTTGGACGAACCCGTATGCGCTGTCGTTTCGGGAACCTTTCCTGGGGACGCCTGCGCTCCTAATTCTTGCTGTCAGCTCCGGCAGCCTTAAGACTTTACGGGCTCGGACGGGAGTGTAGAATCGGGGATGAGTCGAGCCAGAATCTTAAACTTTGGGGTGGGAATCGTTGCTATGCTTTTAAGTGTCCCGGCGGCGCATTCGGCGAACTACGTGGTCACCTCCACATCAAACTTTCAATCAGGGAACCTCGGCTTCGTGCTCTCTCAAGCCAGCTCGACGCTCGGTCCCCACACAATCACGTTCGATCCGGCCATCCTGCCCGCGACCTTCACGCTGAGTTCTTTCAATCGGCAGACGATCAACTACGATCTCACGATGACGGGTCAAGGAGCGGACCAAGTCACCATCGACTTTGAAGGGTTCAGTCCTGGGTTCGCGATTTCAGCAGGGCGCACCGTGGTCTTCTCGGGCATCAAGTTCGCCAATGCTCGTGTGGTTGGGTCCTCGGGAGCCAATGGAAGTTTCACCGCCGAACCAACCGCAGGCGGTCCAAGCGAAGGCGGCGCCATCCTTAATGCCGGCAACCTCACGGTCACAAATTGCGTTTTTCAAAATTGCAGAGTGGTCGGAGGTAACGGCGGCAGTGGTGCGTCCCAGACGAACCAGTCTGGTCGGCAAGGTGGCGAAGCACGCGGTGGTGCAATCTTTAGCAATGGCGCGAGCTTAACCGTGACAGGCTGCTTGTTCACGGGTAATGAGGCGACGGGCGGCAGTGGCGGCAGGGGCGCGAGCAATACCGAAGGTTTCGAGTTTTCCTATGGTGGCGGTGGTGGAGCCGCAGGCGCGGGGCGGGGCGGGGCCATCTATGTCGCGGCGGGCACGAGCAGCATCACGCGGTCCACCTTCTCCGGCCAAAGAGCCTTTGGTGGCAATGGCGGTGGTGGTGGCTCGTTTCGCTACACTCCGGCTGGGGGAAGTTCGGTGTCAGGCATCAATCCCGGGGGCGCAGGTGGTAATGCGGAAGGTGCTGCCATTTACGCGGAGTCTGCGGTGAGCCTGCTTCACTGCACGGTGGCGAATGGATTAAGCCGTGGTGGAAGCGGGGGGGGATCAGGCTCTTCCCAAGGACAAGCCGGCGTAGCTGTAGCGAGCGGTGTGTTTGCTGCTGGCACCGTGACAATCGGCAATACGTTGGTAGCCAAAAATCAAGTCGGGTTCAATCAGATCCAAAACGACGTTTCCGGGTCTTTTTCATCGCTGGGTTACAATTTGATTGGGGCCTTGCCTGATGGAGTCGGGGGCTTCACGGGTGGCACCGAACGGACTGGCACCAGCGCCAATCCGCTCGACCCTAAGCTTCCTTTTTCTCCAGCACCCAATGGTTTTGCCGTCGGCTCTCTTCGCTTGCTTCCGGGCAGTCCTGCGGTGGACAAAGGAAGTGCGCTGGGGGGGGCGACGGTGGATCAGCGGGGCCTCGCACGGACGGTGAATCTGTCAGACGTGGAATTCCCCAATGCCGTGGGTGGGGATGGCACCGACATCGGAGCGTTTGAGTCGCAGACCTTGCCGAACAGCCAACCGTTTGCTTTAGGCGGCAACTTTTTCACGGTGACCGCAGGGCAGGAGTTGAGCGGTATCTCAGTCTTTGCTTCTGACGACGATTTTGATGCCCTAACCCTCACCATCGTGGGCACGGCGCTGCCTGCGGGGCTCACGCTGAACAATGATGGCACGATCACCGGAACCACCACCGTGGTAGGCGCTGCGACTTACTTTTACAAGGCCAATGATGGCAAGGAAGACAGTGAGGTGGCGAGTTTTACTCTGGTCGTGAACGAGGCTCCCTCCCTGGTCGTCAACACCCTCGCCGATGCCGTTTCCAACATTGATGGTGTGACCTCACTGCGGGAAGCCGTCACTCTGGCGCAAACGGATGGACTGACCACCCCGGTGACCTTTGACCCCACCGTCTTTGCGACCCCCCGATCCACCGCCGTTCCTTTCTCTCCGATTTCGATCACGAGTGATGTGGAAATCATCGGCCCAGCGGCTGGAGTCTCACTCACAAGCATGACGCTGTCCATCAGCGGCGGCACCGTGGCGCTTTCCAGGCTGACCTTCCGTGGGCAGATGGGCGCCCCATTCCTAGATGTCTCAGGCACCACCGTTTTAACCGCAACTGGCTGCACCTTCGGCGATGGGCTGTTTTTTAGCAGTTTACCGATGATCAACAATGGCGGCACGGTGACTCTCCGCAACTGCACCGTCGCCAACAATGATGTCGGCTCCAACAGCACAGCCAGCGCGCTTTATCTTATCGCGGGCACATTGCTGCTCGAGAACTGCACGGTCGCCGCCAACATCGGCGCCAACGCGATCGAAATCGTGGGTGGCACCTTTTCCATGGGCAATACCCTGGTGGCTAGCAATACACTCGCAGCTGGAGGAGCGGCCAACCAGATCAATGGAGCCGTCACCAGCCTGGGCTACAACCTCATCGGCGCAGCCCCAAACATGACACTGACCGGCACGACTACGGGCAATCAGTTGAACGTGGCCAACGCGCTGCTTGATCCAACTGGCCTCCAGTTGAACGGCGGCCCAACCCGAACCGTCGCGCTTTTGACGGGCAGTCCCGCCATTGATAAAGGCAAGGTCGCAGGTGGCGTCACGACGGATCAGCGTGGTCGTGGCCGCCCGTTCGATATCAGCACCATCACGAGCGCTACGGGCGGTGATGGAAGTGACATTGGTGCCTTTGAGGTCAGCACCCCAGCACCTCTCATTTCCATCCGAGAGATCTTTAGCGACGACAACTTTGGCCCGGAGTTCGTCAGCGGAGACGCCGTGGCTTTCAACTCGGCGTTCGAAGTTGAAGTAGGCTACGAGATACCCATCATGTTTTCGATTCGCAACCGAGGCACCGCGCCGCTGCTGCTGAATGGTGCGCCAGCCATCACGATTCAGGGGGCCGGCGCGGATTCGTTCTTCCTTGAAGAGTATTCCATCTCCACTCTCGCGCCTGGGGCTTCAACCCAATTTAAGATCACCTTTTGGCCTCAAACTCCCGGGCTAAAGACGGCCACAGTGTCCATCCCAAGCAACGACTCAGACAGGTCCAACATTATCCTTCGACTCAGTGGGAACGCAGCAGATACCTTTGCCCAAGCCCCCACTTGGATCACGCCTCAGGCAAACAGCTCCATTCCACCCGTCGCCAACCTCACCTTTAAGCTGCCGGAACCGCCCAAGGTCGGATCGGTCGAAGTGAGTTTCCGGATGAAGACCTCTCCGTTCTCCCTTTACACGTTCCCCCTTTCTGGGATTGTGACGTCGGGTATCCACACGGTCACGCTGGACACTTTATCAGCTGGCATGGGGCCAGGGTCTTACTTCGTCGTTGTCAACTACCGAGATGCTCTTGACTCATTCTCTTCGGGTATCGTTGATGATATCACCATTCGGCCCTCCTCTAGCGTCAACACCCTTCTGCTGGCCAGCAAGGGCCCTGCACCAGGAACCGGCGGCCTGTTGCCCGCTGGGGCTACGATCACCAGTTTCAGCCTGCCCGCCATTGATGACGCTGGAAACATCACCTATCTGGCCAAATGGGCAAACGTGACCCCCAAGCTTTCAGGAACGGGCCTGTTCCTCAACAATAGCTGCCTGGCTATCGTTGGTGGATTGTCCCCCATCGCTGGTGGCTCGAAGTACACTGCTTTCACTGATCCCGTGATCGACGGCGGCCAATTAGTCAGCATCGCCAGTCTTTCTGGCGGCACACCGAAGCCGCCTGCCAAAGTGGTCGTGATGGCCTTCGCTTCTCAGCCAAAATCTCCTCTGAGCGTTGTCGCTGCTCTGGGCCAAGCCGTCCCCGACGCCAATGGCCAAACGCCAACGGGTGGTCCTGTTTTCAGCGCCTTCACGGCCGTGGATGTTCATGATCGAGTCATTGGCCTTTTCGCCAAAGTCTCGGGCGGCACCGGGCTTTTGAAAACGACAACGGGCACGGATGTCGGTCTGTGGATCAAAAATGGCAGCAATCCTCTGGTGCAGGCGCTGCGTGAAGGTCAGGTGATTGGCGGTAGGATCGTGTCCACCGTGGCGAGCTTTTCCATTGGGTCTCTCTCCGGCGGGCAGGGCCGAGGCTGGCTGACCAAACCCGCTGGCACGGGAGGTGCCGTGCTGGCCCTCGTCACCTTTACTGACAAGACCCGTGCGGTGGTTTCAGCCGAGGCCGGAGGAGTGACCACTGTATTCTCGTCTATCGGAGCGCTCAATACCCAGGGTGGCCCTGATCTAGCCGATGCAAGCTTTGCGACTTACGGTTTCCCGGCTGCCAATGACGCGGATACCAGCACCTTCCTTGCCACACTCAAAGTGGGCGCTGGCGGTGTGATTTCCAGCAATTCACGTGGTCTTTTCCTGAGTAAACCGGATGGCAGCTACTCGACCCTCGCTCGAGTGGGGCTTCCTTCCGGCATCCTGGGTTCCAACTTCAGTGTCCTGCGTGATCCCGTGCTCTCCGCGGACGACGGCGTCGCCTTTCTTGCCACTCTGAAGGGCGGAACGGTAAAAGGGCTCGCGGCGACCACACTTTGGTGGAAACCCGATGGCGAACCCCTCCAGGTGTTCGCTCAAGGCGGCAATGAGGCCGCTGATGTGCCCGGATCGCAATGGAAAGCCTTTTCCACCTTCGCCATTACTGGCGGGGGTCGTGGTCCGGTCTTTTCTGCTTCGCTGGTTACGGGGAAGGGCGGTGTCACTTCGACCAGTGACACCGGTGTTTGGGGTTGCGACTTTACCGGACGTCCGCGTCTCCTGTTTCGCGAGGGTGACACCATCGGAGGCAAGCGCTTGACTGCTTTCAATCTTCTCAAGAGCACCACCGGCAACGTCGGTGTCACCCGCAGTCTCAACAACGCCCAGCGCGTCGTTTGGATCGCCACCTTCAGTGATAAATCCACCGCACTGATCACCACCGAGATGCCCTAACCGAACAAAAAAAGCGGCCCCGTTTCCGGGGCCGCCTTCTGAAGCATTGTCGCTTAGACCTTCCACTCACCGCGGTATTCGCGGGTAAGCCACTTGGGATCGCCACCGCTGACGAAGGTGTGCTCGGTGGGGTTCCATTTGACGTTTGCTCCATGCCAGTAGCCAAAGTTCATGAGGTGGCAGGCGATGGCACTGCTGGCTCCAACACCGGCGTGACAGATCGGTTGCTTGCGGCTCTTCATGCAGTCGATGAAGTCCGCGATCTGGTCTTTGCTGACATAGAGCTTAGTCTTCGCATCCGCCAGATACTCGCGCTCAGCCAGGGCGACTTCGCGGTCCACTGAGGTGGCCTTGCCTTTGCCCTTTTCACGGAAAGCAAATTTCTCCTGGCCCCCAATCGTCACCGCAAACTTTCCGCGTCCCACTTCGACTTCGCCTTCTGATCCATGGAACGTGCAGCCCATGCTGCCATCCGCGTGGGTCAAGACGACGCCATTGGCGTAAACGAGCTGACCACCGCGCTTGGCGGTTTCGTGGTTGGCAGGTGGACGAACTTCCACCGGGCCGTTTTCATCCATTCCCAGGCCCCACTGGGCGATGTCGATGTGGTGAGCGCCCCAGTCGGTAATCATGCCGCCACCGTATTCGCGGGTTTTGCGCCAGGCCGGAAAGACCTTGCTCTCGCCAATGGGGCAAAGCTCATGATTGAATGGAGCAAGAGGGGCGGGGCCACACCAGAGATTCCAGTCAAGACCTTCCGGTGTGGGTTCTTCCGGGTAGGCATTGGGCCAAGCAGGATCGCCAAAGGTGACGGTGATGGTCTTCACATCCCCAATCACTCCGTTGCGCACCAACTCACAGGCCACGCGGAATTCTTTGCTGGAGCGTTGCATGGAGCCGGTTTGCAACACGCGGTTGTGCTTCTTCATGGTCTCGACCACGGAGACGGCCTCGTGAATGTTGTGGGTGAGAGGTTTCTCGCAGTAGACATCTTTGCCATGACTGAGCGCCGAATTGGTGATGACAGCATGCCAGTGGTCGGGTGTGGCGATGCAAACGGCGTCGATGTCCTCACGCTCAGTGATCTCACGGAAATCATTGACCGCAGCGCAAGGCTTCCCAGTGCCGCCGTTCTTCGCGTAGTGCTCATCGACCTTGGTTTTGTAAAGATCGCGCCGCATGGCGTACACGTCACAAACGGAGACGACTTCGATTTCAGGGTACTGCAAAAACTTGCTGATCAACCCGTTCATCTGCTTGCCCATGCCGATGAAACCCATGCGGATACGGCTGGTGGGCGCGGTGTCAGCCGACCAAACACGGCCAGGAAGAATGAACGGGGCCGCTGCGGCACCCGCTGCGGCGGTTAGGAAAGCACGACGATTGGATGAGTTGGGTGTCATAAGGTTGGAGGCTAAAAAACAGGAAAAGAGTAACGTAGCCAAGACAAATTTCATACGTCAAAAGGCCGCCAACTGCCCTTTGAACTCCGAATTGCCCGCCAAGTTAGGCGACTTGCGCTTCGATCCCACAACGCTCTAGTCAGCCAATCATGCCGATTCGCCCCATTTGTTTTCTCCTTGCTTGGATTTCCGTCGCGCAAGCCGCCGAACCCTATTTCCCGCCTCCAGACGCCGAGGGTGGCTGGCGGGAAGCCAAGACCGTGTCCTTGGCACGCGACCTAGCAGGAGTCGACTTGAGCCAGTTGGAACCCGCTTACACCATCACTGAGCGGTCAACAGCCCACGGTGGTCTGGTTGTGGTGCGCCGGGGCTACCTCGTGATGGAACGCTATTTCGGCCGTGCCAGCCGAAACGCCAATCCAGACATGGCCTCCACTGGCAAGGGCTTTTGCAGCATTGCCTGCGGGATCATGCTGAATGAGTTCAAGGACAAGATCCCCCAGGGGCTCGATACCAAGGTTTTCACACCAGCGTTTTTGCCGCAGGCCTTTCCGCTCAACGATCCCAGAAAAGCAGACATCACCCTGGGCCAATTGTTGTGCATGACGGCAGGCTATTGGGGCGAAGGCCAGTCGCCGAGTGGCTACGTTAAGGGGCAAAAGGTGCAACCGCTGAAACCCGTGAAAGGGCAGGACATCCGGGACCTGGATCAGTCATCGCTCCAGGTGCCTCTCTGGTGTGATCCCGGTGTCGGTTACTCGTATTCGTCTCCCTCGCCACACATCGCTAGCATCGTGCTGCGCAACGTGAGCGGCATGGAACTCAAAGACTACATCCACGAGCGTCTCGCGAAGCCGCAGGGCTGGGGAGACTGGGATTACTGCCTGCATCGCGGTGACTTTGTGATGCCCCATGCGAACGGGGCTGGAAGCACGGCGCTTCATGCCACGGACGTGATGCGTTTTGGCTATTGCCTGGCGCACAACGGAACCTGGAAGGGGGAGCCATTGGTGCCGGCGGACTACATTCAAAAATGCCAGACATGGAGTCCCTACAATCCGCATACACCGTTCAGCCTCCAATGGGAACACAACGCTGATGGGCACGTGGCCGGGGCTCCCAGGGACGCTTTCTGGAAAAGTGGGGCGGGAGGTTTTTGCTTGTACGTCGTACCTTCATTGGATCTGGTGATCTACAAAATGGGAGGCAAAGACGGTCAATATGACCCCTCCCTGACTCGCATCCCGCAGCCGGAGCAGAATCATGATCGCGACTCCTGGCAGCCCATTCCAGCAACCGGATTCCACGAGGGCACCCTGACAGGCCAAGCCCTTTGGAGAGTGCTGGAAATGTGCTGCGCCGCGGTGCGTATCGATTGAATGACTTAAAGTGTCTTCAAGTAGGCAATCAATTGATCCAACTGTTCATCGCTTAAGTGCGTGTAGGCGGGCATCGCCGCGGGATAACCTTTGACGATTTTGGCCTGCGAGAGCGAGATGGACTCGCGCAGGTAGGCTTCGTCCGCTTTGACTTGTCTGCCGTCCGCGAGCGTCTGGAGACTGTCAAAAATGCCAGCCAGTTGCGGGGCGAGCAGGGCCGATCCGGTCTGATGACAAGCGGCGCAACCTTGGTTCAGAAAAAGCTTTGAACCCTCAGCGGCAGCCGATGACAGGCCCGGTGCGGATTGTCCGGGTAGATTCAATAGGAGCGCAATGAGCCCGACCGCAGCAATGAAAGTGGCAAATAAGGCCTTGAGCCAATGTTTGAACTGATAGCGCGAATTCATCCAGAATTTGATCGCCATCAAAGAGACGATCAGCACAGCCAGAATCGGGATGCTTTGGACGGCGCTGGTGAGCTGTGGGAAGTGACCACTCAGCATCAAAAAGAGCACCGGAAAGGTCATGTAGTGGTTGTGCATGGACCGTAGTTTCGCCTGCTTGCCGTATTTGAGGTCATGGGGAAGGCCAGCTTTGAGGGCAACCATGAACTTCTTCTGATTCTGAATGATGTGAATGAAGACATTGGCAGTCATCAGCGTCGCCATCATCGCGCCAATTTGCAGGAAAACGGCACGACCATTGAAGCACTGGTTGTAAAACCAAGCCGCCGTCAGGATCAGCACAAGACTCAGCGGAATCGCGATGGCACGCTGTTCCTTGAGTTTGGAGCGCCAAATCAGATCATAGACCAGCCAGCCGAAGATCAATCCTCCCACACTGAGCGCGATGGCGCTGCTGCCAGTCAGTGCGGATTTGCTAGCATCAAGCAGAGCCGATCCCCCATGGGTATAATAAACCGAGATCAGCAAGAGCACCCCACTGATCCAGGTCGTGTAGGATTGCCACATGAACCAGTGCAGTGGAACCGGAATGCTATCAGGGCGGAGCACCTTTTTTTCCAGGTGGAAAACGCCGCCGCCATGCAGCATGTCGAGATAGCCAAGCAGGTTCTCATTATCCTTGGGATCGTCACCCTGCGTCTTGGGCGGCAGGAGATTCAGTTCCATCCACGTGAACAGGAGGGAATTCCCAATCCACATGATTGCCGCGAGCACATGCACGAATCGGAAAACAATACTGAACCATCCTGCGATTTCTGACTCCATGACCTCAAAAGAGAGCAAAGGGCATACCGGGGGACCCACAATTCACGTGGCAACTTCAAAGACAGTCGCCAAGCGCCAAAAACGCGGCAAGATGTGCCATGGCTGAACTCGGACGCTTCAATACCCTCACCGTCTCCCACGGCACCGCTCACGGCGCGTACTTGGATGGCGGAGAGCATGGAGAGATCCTCATTCCGACGCGCTACATTCCCTCTGGAACCCAGCTGGGCGACAGTCTTGAAGTCTTTGTTTATCGCGACTCGGAAGATCGCGTGATCGCCACCACCGAACGCCCTTTGGCTCAGGTGGGTGAATTTGCAACCCTACAAGTCGTCGGTATCAACCGTCAAGTCGGAGCCTTTTTGGATTGGGGCCTTCCGAAGGACCTGCTGTTGCCCTTCCGTGAGCAGGAAGAGTCCCTTCGTGTGGGCGATCGGGTGCTCGTGCGGCTGCTCGTCGACCCCCAGACAGACCGAATCATCGCCAGTGCTCGGTTGAATCGTCACCTTGAGAAAAAACCGCCTACCTATAAACCTGGGCAAAAAGTAAAACTGATCATCACACGTGAGACACCTTTGGGTTACAATGCTATAGTTGAAGGGGCGCACATGGGCCTGCTACACCGGGCACCTCTATCGCCGAAACTGAGCCCGGGACAATCGCTGGAGGGCTACGTGGCTGCCATGCGACCCGGTGGGAAGATCGACTTGAGTCTTGATGCGTCCGGTTACCAACGGGTGGCACCGCTCACCGATCAGATTTTGGCAAAGCTCAAAGCCGCCGGGGGTACATTACCGTTTGATGATGAAAGCTCGCCGGATGCCATCCGGGAAGCATTCGGCGTGAGCAAAAAAGCCTTTAAACAAGCGACGGGTGCCCTGTTCCGCAAGCGCCAGATCGAATTCATCCGGCCGGGCATTCGCCAATTGAACGTGGCAGACCCCAAACCGGGGGATTGGCAGCCAAAACCAGTCTCACCGCGCCAGCCCAAAGGGCGTTGAAGGCGTTCTTGAGGTTGGGGTTTGATATCCTTTTGGCTGCGCCAAAGAGTGAATCGTTCGCCAGGCGAAAGATATCTGGATTTTGAAACGTATAAGAAATCGACTAAGACAAAAGCGTTGCTTTTCGCTCATTAGAGCTGCAGGGATTCTGTCCTGTCGTTTCCATCGTTCGGCTCATTGTCATGCCAAAGGCAAACCCCATGCGAGTCGCCATTGTGGCCTTCCATCACCAATCGAACACTTTCGTCGATGGGGAAACGAATCGCATGCATTTCGCTGAGGATTTGCTGGTTTACGGCGATCAAGTGAAGCATCAACTTGGGTGTGCTGCGCACGAAGTCGGCGGTTTTTTCGAGGCTCTTGAGGAGGAAGAGATTCAAGCGGTGCCAGTGTTTGCTGCGCGTGCCTATCCTT
>CANETF010000026.1 GCA_947440575.1 Verrucomicrobiaceae bacterium | reverse complement strand
GATCATGCCGGGGGTGTTTGCGGGGGGGACGATTGTGTTTATCTGGGCGTTCACGGAGTTGGGAGTGCCGCTGGTGTTTGATTATGATCGGGTGACATCGGTGCAGATTTTTAGGTCGCTCAATGATTTGAGCGGGAATCCGTTTCCGTATGCGCTGGTGTTTGTGATGCTGGTGTTCAGCGGGGGATTTTACATGCTGGGGAAGGTGCTGTTTGGGCGGAGTGATGCGGTGGGTGGCGGGAAGGCGACGACAGCGCGGGAGATGATCGAGGTGAAGCCGATGTGGGGTTGGGCGATGACGGTGTTGTTTGCGGGAGTGACGTTTTTGGCGGTGGTGCCGCATTTGGGGGTGGTGCTGTTGTCGGTGGCGTCGGACTGGTATCAGACGGTGCTGCCGACGGGGATCACTTTGGATCATTTCCGGGATGCGCTGGGGCATGATTTGACGCTGAGTTCGATCAGCAACAGTCTGAAGTATTCGTCGCTGGCGGTGCTGGTGGATTTGGTGCTCGGAGTGGGGGTGGCGTATGTGGTGGTGCGGACGAAGATCCCTGGGAGGCAGATGCTGGATACGATGGCGATGCTGCCGCTGGCGGTGCCTGGGCTGGTGATGGCGTTTGGGTATCTGGCGATGTCGAGGGAGGGGCAGCCTTTGAGCTTTTTGATGCTGGGTGAGAATCCGATTTTGCTGCTGGTGATTGCGTACTCGGTGCGGAGGCTGCCGTATGTGGTGAGGTCGGCTTCGGCGGGATTCCAGCAGGTGAGTCCGTCGCTGGAGGAGGCAGCGCAGAACATGGGGGCGACGCCGGAGCGGGCGTTGTGGCGGATCACGCTGCCGTTGGTGGCGCCGAACCTGGTGGCGGGTGGGTTGCTGGCGTTTGCGTTTGCGATGCTGGAGGTGAGTGACTCGATGATTTTAGCGCAGCAGGCGGCGCATTTTCCGATTACGAAGGCGATTTATTCGTTGATTGGGGCGCTGGGGAGCGGGCCGAATTTGGCGGCTGCGCTGGGGGTGTGGGCGATGGTGTTTTTGACGGTGACGATTGTGGGGGCGGCGGTGCTGCTGGGGAAGAAGATGGGAGCTTTGTTTCGGGGGTGAAACTTTGGGTGAGGTGAGGTGTTGAACCCTGTGCTGCCGGTTTTTTCCGGTGGTTGCGCGGGGGAGGTTTTGAACCCACCTTTCCCGCATCTCATTGAATTCTATGAAGGCTTTTTGGCGAATTTGTTTTTTGATGCCGCTGGCGGTGGGTGGGGTCGTGCTGGGACAATCGGGCGAGCCGCCGCGGAGAGAACCGCCACCCGGTGAAGGAGGAGGGAAGCCGCCGCCGATGATGAGACCGCCGAATGAGGGTGGGCCGCCGATGGGGCGTGGGGATCGGCATCCGGGGGATGAGCGTGGAGACAAGAGGGGTGGGGGGGATCGCTATGGTCCGGGCGGGAGGCCGCCGATGTTTGGGGATGGGTTTGAGAGATTAACGGAGGAGCAGAAGGGGCGGGTACGCGAGGCGCTGGGGAAGGCGTGGGGACGGCCGGAGGTGTCGGAGGCGCGGGATCGGATGATGAAGGCGAACGAGGAGATGCGGGACGCGATTCATGCGGCGCTGAAGGAGATTGATCCTGAGATTGCGACTTTGTTGGCGAGCATGAGGGGGCCGGAGCCGTGGGGAGGGCGTGGGGAGATGCCGAAGATGCCGCCAGCGGAGTCGCCGGATTTTCCCGGGGCGGTGGTGAAGCGATTGGAGATGGAGTTGCTGGCGTTTTCACCGCCGGAGCGACGCGAGGAGGCGCGGAAGTTGCATGGACGGCTGCTGGAGATGCCTGAGATTCGGGTCGCGGTGGAGAAGCTGAATGAGGCGCCGGTGGGGGATCGGATGGGGGCGATGGAGATATTGCGTCGGGTGTATCGGGAAGGGGTGGGGCGTGAGATTGTGACGGGGCGGGAGAAGCGGGAGGGTGACAAGCGTGACGGAGGTGGGACGGAGTTTCGGAGGCCGCCGGAGGAGGGGAAATGAGGGTTGGCCGATCTTGCTAAGAGGGTTAGGACGTGATGGCTAGAAGCCATCACTCCTTGATTGCGAGCCTACGTGTCTCAAGCTTGTTCTCGGCCAAAACATGGCTCGCGGGCGCCTCAAGACGAATAGCGTGAGAGATGCGGGCTAAGCGCGGGGGTGGGAGGCGTCGTAGACTTCCTTCATGCGCTGGGTGGAGACGTGGGTGTAGATTTGGGTGGTGCTGAGGCTGGCGTGGCCGAGGAGGGACTGGACGCTGCGAAGGTCGGCGCCGTTGTTGAGGAGGTGGGTGGCGAAGCTGTGGCGGAATTTGTGCGGGGTGACATGGATGGGGAGGCCGGAGTGTTTCCAGTATTTGTCGACGATGTCGGCGAGTGATTGGGTGGTGATACGGCGGCGGAGTTTGCTGAGGAAGAGGGGGCCTTCGTGGACGGTGGCTTTGAGGCGGTAACGTTGGACGGCTTCGAGGGCGTGGCTGCCGACCGGGCAGAGGCGTTCTTTGCGGCCTTTGCCGATGACGCGGATGGTTTCGGAGTAGGTATCGAGATCGTGAACGTCGAGGCTGGCAAGTTCGCTGAGGCGCATGCCGGTGGAGTAGAACATTTCGAGGACGGCGGCGTCGCGTTCGGGTGCCCAGGAGGGGGCTTGTTTGTCCTTGGGCAGGGTCAAGGGCAGGGTGAGCATGGACTCAATCTGAGTGACGGTGAGGACGACGGGGAGCTTCTTTTCTTGTTTGGGGATTTGGACGTCGAGGAGGGGATTGTGATTCCAGGCGCGTCGATGGTTTAGCCATTTGTAGAAGCTGCGGAGGGCGGCGAAGTGGAGGCGGATGGTGGCGCGGCCTTTCTCCTGCTTCATGAAGTGGAAGAGGTGGCGGCGGAAGTCGTCGGCGGTGAGGGTTTGCCAGGGGCACGGGGAGGTGCCGCCGGTGTGCTGGCGGGAGAAGGTGAGGAGGGCGTGGAGGTAGTTTTCGACGGTGCGAGGGGAGGAGCGGCGTTCGACTTCGAGATAGGAGAGGAAGTCGAGGATGAGAGGATCTGGGGGTGGGGGCTCGACCTTTGGCGTGTCGGTGGGGGCACGCTTGGGAGAGGCTTTCCGGGGTGGCATGGGGGAAGATGGCAGAGGGCGACGGAAGAGCAATGGGGGAAGACGGATCGTAAGGGTGTGGATTTGCGTGGACAGAGAGGGGTGGGGAATGATATCAGAGAGGCCTATGAAGAAGCGTTTTTCGATTGTGAGCTGGGCGATGCTGGTTTTGGTGGGATGGATGATGACTTCGATTTCCAGTTCAGGGGCGGACGGTGCTTACCGGCATGTGGTGTTTTTCAAGTTCAAGGATGACGCGTCGAAGGAGGCGGTGAAGGGGATTGAAGAAGCGTTCATTGAGCTGAGCAAGAAGGTGGACACGGTGACGGGTTTTGAGTGGGGGACGAATGTGAGTCCTGAGGGATTGAATGATGGGTTCACGCACTGTTTTTTGGTGACGTTCAAGGACAAGGCGGGGCTGGAGGTTTATTTGCCGCATCCGGAGCATGAGAAGTTTGTCAGCCAGTTGAAGCCGCTTTTGGATAAGGCCTGCGTGTTGGATTATGTGGCGCAGTGAGTGGAGTTTAGCGGGAGACTAAGCCAATGCCGGAAACCACTTGGGTCTGGGCACACGCAGAGCGGTGGCCATGGGCGGTGGGGGTGCTGCTGCTGGGAATGGGGCTAGTGTGGCGTGCCTATGGCGCAGGGATGTGGGGGAGGATGAAGTGGGCGGCGCTGTGCAAGGTGGTGCTGTGGATTTTGCTGGCGGTGATGATTTGTGATCCGCTGCGGGTGGAGGAGGCGGCTAGGAAGAGGGCGAATGAGGTTGTGATCGCGGTGGATGGGTCGATGCGGATGAGGGTGCCTTCGGTGGAAAAGGGGATGGCGGTGTCGGAGGAAGTGAAGAAGGCGTTGGCGTTTTCACAGCCTTGGATGGCGAAGTTGGAGGAGGATTTCAAGGTGAGACTGGTGGAGGCGGGGGGCCGGCTGCGGGGTGTGGCTGCGGTGGATGAGGCTGTTTTTGAGGGGACGGGTGGGGAGTTGCTGCGGTCGGTGAGGGCGCTGCGGAGTGGTGGAGCGGGGAGGTCGCTGGGGGCGGTGATTTTGGTAACGGATGGAGGTGCCAAGGATGCGGCTTTGGTGGATGAGTTGGTGAAGGAAAAAGGGGCGGCGGTGTTTCCGGTGCTGGCTCGTGCGGAGGCGGTGACGGGTGATTTGGCGTTGGAGGAGGTGAGGGTGGCTCAGACGCCGTTCGAGGATGCGCCGGTGATGCTGACGGTGGCGGTGAAGGCGCTGGGATGGAAGGGTAAAGGGTGGACGGTGGCGGTGCTGGATGAGGCGGGGAAGGTGCTGGCGAGTGGAGGAGGGAAGGTATCTAGCGAGGTGGAGGTGGGGTCGACGAGGTTGAAGCTGACGGGGGTGAAACCGGGGATTTCTTTTTTGCGGGTGCGGCTTGGTGATGGGGCGAAGAAACCGGAGGAACTGACGGGGGATGAGGGGACCAAGGGTGGAGGCGAAGCGACGTTTTGGAATAATGACCGGCGGGTGATCGTGGATCGCGGGGTGGGGCCTTATCGGGTGTTGTATGTGTCGGGGAGGCCGAACTGGGAATATAAGTTTTTGCGGCGGGCGCTGGCGGCAGATGAGGAGATTCAGATGCCGGCGTTGATACGGATCGCGAAACGGGAGCCGAAGTTTGAGTGGCGCGGGCGAGCGGGGGAGACGAGCAACCCGCTGTTTCGAGGGTTTGGTGCGCAGGGTGAGGAGGAGGTGCAGCGGTATGACAAGCCGGTGATGATTCGGTTGGAGGCGAGGGATGCGGAAGAGTTGCGGGATGGGTTCCCGAAGTCGGCGGCCGAGTTGTTCGGGGAGTATCGAGCGGTGGTGTTAGATGATGTGGAGGCGGGCTTTTTCTCGGCGGAGCAGCAGCGTTTGTTAGAACGGTTTGTGACGGAGCGGGGTGGTTCGGTGATGATGTTAGGTGGGCAGGAGTGTTTTCGTGAGGGAGGCTATGAACACACGCCGCTGGGGCGGATGTTGCCGGTGTATCTGGATAGGGTGTCGGAAGAGGCGGGGCTTGAGGATGGGAGATTGAATTTGACGAGAGAGGGGTGGTTGGAGCCGTGGTTAAGGTTGCGGGCGGGTGATGCCGAGGAGGAGCAGCGGTTGTCGCAGATGCCGGGATTCTTTGCGATGAATCGAGCGTTTTCGATCAAGCCGGGGGCGGCGCTTTTGGCGACGGTGACGGATGAGTCGCAGAAGGCTTGGCCGGCACTGGTGACGCAGCGGTTTGGGGCGGGTCGGGTGACGGGACTGCTGCTGGCGGATCTTTGGCGCTGGGGGATGCGGGATGAGGCGGGGCGGGTGGATTTGGAGAAGCTGTGGAGGCAGCTTTTTCGGTGGTCGGTGGTGGATGTGCCGGATGCGTTGGAGTTGCAGGTGGCGGATGTGGAAGGGCAGGGGGGCAAGGTGAAGCGTTTGACGATGCGGGTGAGAGATGAGGCATTTCAGGCGGTGGATGACGCGTTGGTGCGGATGGAGGTGACGCGGGAGGGCGGGGAAAAGGTAGTGCTTCATGGGGACCCGAGTCTGCGGGAGGCGGGGTTGTTTGAGGCGGAGTTTGTGAATGAGGAGGCGGGGAGTTATCGGGTGGAGGCGGTGGTGGAGAAGATGGGGGAGGCTGAGGAGGTGGGTGCGGCGAAGCGGATGGGGAAGAAGGTGACAGGGTGGGTGCATGATCCGGTGCCAGGTATCACGGCGGATTTGCGGCCGGCGACGGATTGGATGGAACGGTTGGCAGAGGGGACGGGAGGGAAGGTGCTGGAGTTAGCTGAGATGGCGAGGCTGCCGGAGTTATTAGGCAAACTGAATGTGCCGGTGATGGACAAGCGAGTGGAGCCGCTGTGGCATGGGGGATGGGTATTTTTGCTGGTGTTAGGTTTGCTGGTGGGAGAGTGGGCGTTACGTAGAAAGGTGGGTCTGTCGTGAAGCGGTGGCTTGTTTTGGCATGTTGCGGTGTGGGGATGCTGCTGGGTGCGGCGGAACCGGTGGTGCAGGTTCTGGTGATTCGTGGTGCGGATGGGACAGAGGCTTATGGGAGGGACTTTGCGGACCAGTCGCGGCTTTGGAAGGAGGCGGCGGAGCGGGCGGGAGCGGGCTTTGAGGAGGTTGGGCCTGAGGTGGGTGAGGGGTGTTTGGCAAAGGCGATGGAGAGATTGAAGGAGAGAGTGCAGGCGGGGTCGGTGCGGTTGTGGTTGGTGTTGGTGGGGCATGGGACTTATGATGGTCGTGAGGCGCGGTTTAGCCTGACGGGGCCGGATTTGACTCCAGAGGATTTGGTGGAGGTGTTGAAGCCGTATGCGGGTGAGTTGGTGTTTGTGCATTCGGGTTCGGCGAGTGAGCCGTTTGTGAAGGCGTTGAAGGGAGAGCGTCGGGTGATGGTGACGGCGACGAAGAGTGGGGATGAGGTTTTTTACACGCGATTTGGGAAGCCGTTTGCGGAGGCGATCGGGGGGCTACGAGAGGCGGATGTGGATCAGGATGGGCAGGTAAGTGTGTTGGAGGCCTTTTTGCATGCGACAGTTCAGGTGAAGGGTTTTTATGAGGCGGAGGAGCGGATCTCGACGGAACACGCGCTGGTGGAGGACAATGCGGATGGGGTGGGGACTCGGTCGGAGGTATTTGAGGGGACGAGGCCGAAAGCGGGAACGAAGGTGCCTGTGGATGGGGCGCGGGCGCGGCAGGTGGTGCTGGTGCCTGGTGAGGAAGAGAAGTTATTGACGGAGGAACAGCGGGCGCGGCGGGATGTGTTGGAGACGGAGTTGGAAGCGCTGAAGGGGCGGCGTGAGGCGATGGGGGAAGAGGAGTATTATGCGGTGCTGGAGAAGTTGCTGGTGGAACTGGCGGGGATTGTAACGGGACGAGGGAAGTGAGGGGCTTGCAGGACGGGGGGTTTTGTTTCATGCTGGGGGATGGAACTGCTTGCCCGCCCCCGCCGAAATCGCCGCACCGAATCTGTTCGCTCGCTGGTGCGGGAGACGGTGCTGAGCGCGGGGGATTTGATTTATCCGTTGTTCTTGCAAGAGGGGGATGAGGAGACGCCGATTGCTTCGATGCCGGGGTGCACGCGGTGGAGTTTGGGCGGGCTGGTGAAGGAGGCGGTGGAGGCTTACGAACTGGGAGTGCCTGCGGTGGTGTTGTTTCCGAAGGTGCCGGATGAGTTGAAGACGAGCGGGGCGGAGGAGGCTTGGAATCCGGAGGGATTGATTCCGCGTGCGGTGCGGGCGCTGAAAGCGGCGTGTCCTAGGTTGGCGGTGTTGACGGATATTGCGTTGGATCCGTACAACTCCGATGGGCATGATGGGTTGGTCTCTGAGGATGGTCGAATTTTGAATGATGAGACAGTGGAGGTGTTGTGTCGTCAGGCATTGTGCCATGCGCGGGCGGGTGCTGACATTGTGGCGCCGAGCGACATGATGGATGGGCGGGTGGCGGCGTTGCGCGAGGCGCTGGATGGCGAGGGGTTCACGGACGTGGGGATTCTATCTTATGCGGCGAAGTATGCGAGTGCCTACTATGGGCCGTTTCGGGGAGCGCTGGATTCGGCTCCTAAGGCGGGGGACAAGAAGACTTATCAGATGGATCCGGCGAATGTGCGGGAGGCCATTCGGGAGGCGGAACTGGATGAGGCGGAAGGGGCGGACATGCTGATGGTGAAGCCGGCAGGGGCTTATCTGGACATTATTGCGGTGTTGCGGGCGAGGACGATGCTGCCTTTGGCGGCGTATCAGGTGAGCGGGGAGTATTTGATGATCAAGTCCGCGGCGCAGGCGGGTTGGGTGAATGAGGAGCAGGTGGTGATGGAGTCGCTGATGGCGATTAAGCGGGCAGGGGCGGATATGATTTTGACTTACTTTGCGAAGTCGGTGGCGGCGCGGTTGAGGGGGTGCTAGGGGGCCGCTTTGGCGGGTGGCTTGGCTTTGGATTGGAAGAGTTTGCGGTCCCAGTTTTGTTTGAGCTCTTCGGGAGTGATGGTGCTGTTGGCGCCGGTTTCGGGGATGGGTTGTTTGGCGGTCCAGAGGAGAGCGTTGAGGAGGAGGCGGCGTTGGTTGGGTTCGGCGAAGTTGCTGTGGAGGTCGCAGCCGGTGAAGCCGAAGCTACGACCGCCGTTGGGGCGATTGTAGGCCCAGGCGACGGTTTCCTGGCGTCCCGAGTTGGCTTTGGCGTGGATTGTCTTGCGGCTGGTGTCGGGCATGAGGCAGGTCAGGACGGGTGTGACACCGGTGTCGGCGAAGTGGAGGTTGTAGAGCCAGCCATCTTTGGGGAGAGCGAAGGGGGTGAGGCCCTGGGTGGTTTCGTGGATGGGGATGGCGGTGAAGTTGACGTCCCAGTGGCCGCGGCAGCCGATGTCGGACTGGAAGACAGCACCGAACCATTGTTTGAAGCTGGGGGCGAGATCGGGAGGGCAGTCGATGCCTTGATGGAGGACGATGAGGCCTGTGCCAGTGTCGGCCAGTGACTGGATGCGGGCATGGCGCTCCGGGGTGAGGAAGGGGAGTTTGTTGCCGCCGTCCATGAAGAGGAGGACACTTTTGGCATTGGTGAAAACGTTTTCGTCTTGGGGCCAGCCGTCGGCGATCATGATGGGGGCAATGCCTGGGATTTGGGCTAGCCAGTGGCGTAGGAGGGCGCAACCGGCGAAGTATTCGTGTTGGCCGGGTTTATTGCTGGGGGTGCCAGCGATGAGGATGATTTTGGCGGCGGTGGAGTCGGAGTTTGCGGGTGGGGTGCCCAGGGGAACGCGGCTTTGTTCTTGGGTGAGCTCGGCGTGAGAGATGGCGGCGAGGTTGAGGAGGAGGGCTAGGATGGGGAGGCGCATGAGGTGATTGGTGGCGTGGATTGGGATAGAGAACGCTGCTGCGGTCAGCGGGCTTGCGCAGCGCTTTCGGTGCGCGGTGTAAGAAGGTGTCAAAATTTGATGGCGGCGAAGAGGCCTGCCTCATTGCCAGATGACAGGTTCCGCTGAGAATCTCCAGCGGTAAAGGTGAGTCCGAAAGTGAGGTTGCGGCTGATACGGGCGCTGAGGAGGTACCGTCCGGAAAAGAATTCGTTGCCCGCGTTCAACTGGTCTGAGTGGGCATGGTTCAGAGTGAGGCTGGAGACGAGCCATTCCCGATGGTGGTAGAAAAGCTGGAGGAAGGATGTGATCTGGTTACCGCTGTCATGCGAGGCATTGGTTTCGGAAAAATGGGTGAAGTCGGTCTCGGCGAGCAGTGTCCATTTTTTAGACAGGCCCCAGCGAACGTATGGGCCAATGCGGTAACGGTCAGCCTGGTCGGCGAATCCTGCGAGGCTTTGGATGCCAACGACCAATCTGTTGTTTGGAGCGTATTCAAACATGACATTTGTGCCGTATTCCCTTGCTGCGGAGACCTGTTCGTCAAAACTTGGAGCGAAGGCGGTTATGGCCGCGAGCCACTTTCGTCTCCACATGAAGTATTTTGCCTGCAACGGGTAGTCATAGATGCCGTTTCGGTTCAAGGAGAGAATGTAGGCGCTAGAGTCGTCGATTTGTAGACCGAGAGGTAAATAGTCACGTCCAATGGAGAGCTCGCTGCCTCCGCCAGTTTTGCTATGGAAACGCCAATCGAGAGTCAGCTTCTTGAGGAAGAGTGGATCGCCACCGAGGGCGGTAATGGAGGGGCCAAGCTGAAGGTCATTGAGTCCGGAGTCTCTGAAGCCGATTTCGGTATTGATTCGAACCTTCTTGTCCGAGCCGAAGAAGATTATCTGGCGATAGAGGGCGGAGAGAGGGGCGTCGTTTTTGGAGCCGTCTAGCAAGTGTGTGTAACGACCAGTGGCGACGAAGTCGGCTAGCACCGGTCCGAAATTGCCGTCCCAGGAGCCATTATTGAATTCAGGATTCAATATGGAGCCTAACAGGGCGGCGGTGGCATCAAGCTCGGAGTAGCTTTGCTCGATATCGATCCCCCGACCGCGGGCATTGAGCAGGCCGCGTCCCTGGACAGCAACGTGACAAGAATAGCAATTTGGATACTCGAAGCTAATCATTCGCGGTGCCGCCGTGGCTAGTGAGGCGGCAAACAGGAATCCGGCGAGAAGCGGGCGCAGTGATTTCATCCAATGAAACCGGAGATTGATGGGTTCAGCTCTAGATGTCGAGGCTGTATTTGGGTGTGGGAATCGCCCCTCCGATCCAGTCAAGATGGGGTGACACCAATCTGAGCCTCAATCAAGCTTGGCGGAGGAGGATTGCGTCGACGTTGGATTCGTCGTGGAGGGCGTCGGAGAGGATGACGATGGGGTCGCCGGGTTTGATGAGATCACGCTGGCGGAGGATGGCGAGAGCTGAGCGGATGTTGGCTTCGGGATCACCTTTTTCGAAGGGCATTTGGATGGGCTGAACGCCGCGGGCGAGGGTTAGGATGCGACTGACGTGCAGATGCGGGGTGAAGGCGAAGATCGGTGAGAATTCGGGGCGCTGGTGGGCGAGAAGGTGGGCCATGACCCCGCGCAGGGTGAAGGTGATGAGTTTGGAGTTGGGGATGGAGTTGGCAAGTACGATGGCGGCTTTGGCTGTTTTGTGTTTGTTGGTTTTGAGTGGAGCGTCGGAAGCGAAGCGGCCCGAGGGGTAGCGCTGCTCGATGCGACGGGTAACGGTATCGAGGACTTCGACGCATTTGTCGGGGTATTGGCCGATGCTTGTCTCGCCGGAAAGCATGACGCAGTCGACCTGCTCGATGACGGCGTTGAAGATGTCGGTGACTTCGGCCCGGGTGGGGACTGGATTTTCGATCATGCTTTCGAGCATTTGGGTGGCGACGATGACTTTTCGACCGTGGTAGGAGCATCGTTCAATAATGTCGCGCTGGATGATGGGGAGGTCTTCAACGGGGCATTCGCTACCGAGGTCGCCGCGGGCGATCATGATGCCACCGGAGGCTTCGACGACGGTATCGATGTTATCGAGGGCTTGTTGGTTTTCGATTTTAGCGATGACGCGGGCTTTGCTGCCTTTTTGTTCGAGGAGGAGCTGCAGGTGTTGGATGTGGCCGGGTTCGCGAGCGAAAGAGAGGGCGATGAAGTCGACGCCGAGTTCGATGCCGAGATCGAGGTCGAGGTAGTCTTTGGCGGTGAGAGGGGGGAGTCTGACGGGGATACCTGGGAGGTTGATGTGGCGGCGGGAGCGCATTTCGCCCTTGGTGGTCACCTCACCGAGGATACGGCGGTCACCGACCGAGAGGACTTTCATTTGGATAAGGCCGCCATCGATGTTGACGATATTGCCGGGCTTGAGGTCCATGCAAAGGTCGGCGTAGTTCACGTCAACGGAGTAGGGAACGTTAGGTGGGAGATCGGCTTTGGTGCGGAGTTCGACGTGGTCTCCCACGTTCAGTTGCCAGGGTGTTTCGAGGTCGCCCGTGCGGATCGAAGGGCCGGTGAGATCCATCAAGATGGCAACGTCTTTGCCTGCGCGTTCGGCGGCTTGGCGTACGTTTTGGTAGACAGAGCGGGTCCAATCATGTGAGGCGTGGCTCATGTTGAGGCGGATGATATCGGCGCCGGTGCGAATCAGGGATTCGATGCGTTCGGGCGATTGAGTGGCTGGGCCGAGAGTGCAGAGGATTTTGGTTTTGCGAGTATTGGACATGAGTAGAAGGGGGAAAGGGGAGTGGAGATTGGTGGTTAGGCTAGGGTTTGGTGTAATGGAGGCTGGCTTTGGAGGTGCCGTTTTTCCAGAGATCGTATTTGGGGTTTGTGTGGGCTTTGAAGAAGGTATGGAGTCGGGTGTGGATAGCGGCTTGTTCATGCCCGTAGCCGGGCTGGTTGTAAAGGTTGAAACGCTCCTGGGGATCGGCGGTCATGTCATAAAATTCGTGGGGGCCGTTGGGGTGGCGCTCGATGAGTTTCCATCGGTCGGTGCGGAGTGCGCGGGTGTTCTCCATTTCGTAGGCGACTTCGTCTTGCCAGTTGGCAGGGAGGGCCTTTTGGAGGAGGAATGGAGTCAAATCACGGCCAGGGGATGTCGGAATCGTTGCTTTAGGAAGGGCGAGGTAGCCGAGGAGGGTGGGCATGAAGTCGTAGTTGCTAACGAAAACATCGCTGGTTTGGCCAGGAGGGATGTGTTTGGGGTGACGGAAAATGAAGGGAATCTGCATCATGAGTTCGTGGGCACCGATGGGGCGGGTGTGGTCGCCCATGCCCCAAAGGCCGTTTTGGCCTCCCATCCAGCCTTGGTCGGAAGCGTAGATGACGAGGGTGTTTTCGGAGAGGTGGAGTCGATCGAGTTCGGCGAGAATCTTGCCAACGCCATCGTCGACACCGCTGGTTTCGGAGGCGCAGCGTTCGATAGCGGTCTGGGTATTGTGGAACGATTTGTTGGCGTGCTGCCAGGGGTGCATGGTGTCACGAGGGAAGCTGGGGAAGGGCTTATCTTTGTAGGTTGGGGCGTGGCGATTGCGAGCAGGCCGGGACATCATGGGTCCGAGGTTGTAGGGGCCGTTGTAGGCGAGGAAAAGAAAGAAAGGCTTTTCTTGGTTAGCCTGGATAAAGTCTATGCCGCGGCGGGTGAAGTAGTCAGTGGTGTATTCGGGGATGATGGTGATTTGGCCGTTTTCGATGATGGGTTGGTCATAGAATTCCTTGGTGGAGCCATCCGGTTTGGTGACCCAGAAAGAAAAGCCGGGGGCTGGGGTGAGGTTGGCACCGAGGTGCCATTTGCCGCTGAGGCCGCAGGTGTAACCTTCTTTTTGAAGGACCTGAGGGAGGGTGGTGAATTCGGCGAGGGTGTTGTAGGCCTCGGGGCCCATCATGAATTTGGGATCGAGGAAGCTGTGGACGCCGTGCTGGCTAGGGATGAGGCCAGTGAGGAAGGTTGCGCGGGTGGGAGAGCAGACAGGGTTGCTGCTTAGGGCGCGAGTGAAGCGAATGCCGTCGGAAGCGAGGCGATCGATATTTGGGGTGTGGATGTCTTTATTGCCATAGCAGCCAAGGGTCCAGGCACCTTGGTTGTCGGTCAGGATGAAGACGATGTTTGGGCGTGTCCTGTTCTCAGCAACCAATACCGAAGGCAAGAGAGGGCTCAGGAGCAGTGCGAGGGTGGTGGCGCGCATGGACGCCGATGCCTAGCATTTGAACCATGAGAGAACAAGGGCTGGGTTTGGTAAGGGGGATTTGGTCGATTCTTGAGCTATCTGATGGTGGGGCGATTGGGCTCTAGAGCACTGGATTATGAAGGGGTGAGTTCGGCGACGGCGTCGGAGGTGGCTTGGGAGAGGACGGCAAGGCCTTCATCGAGGGCCTCTTGGGTGATGGTGAGAGGCGGGCTGACTTTTACGGTCTGTCCCCAAGCTCCGACAGGGGCGAAAAAGAGCAGGCCACGCTGAAAGCAGAGTTCGATGATACGATGGGCAAGGTCGTGGTCAGGTGTCTTCGTTCCAGGTTTGACGATTTGCATGCCTCCGACGAGTCCGACAGCGGTGACGTGGCCGACGAACTGCGGATGCTGGGACTGGATCTGCTTCAATCCCGCAAGAAGAATGGGTCCCAGTCGGGCGGCATTGCCTGGAAGGTCGTCGCGCAGGATTTTACGAATGTTAGCGGAGGCGGCGACACAGCAAATGGGATTTCCAGTATGGGTGCTGGTCATGGAACCAGGGGGGAATTGGTCCATGATTTCGGCGCGACCGATCACAGCTGAAAGCGGCATGCCGCTGGAGATGCCTTTGCCACAGCAGATCAAATCGGGTGTAACTCCGTAGTGCTCGAAGGCCCAGAATTTTCCGGTTCGGCCGAAGCCAGCCTGAACTTCATCAAAGGTGAGTACGATTTGATGTTCGTCACACCAGGCACGGAGTTGTTTGATGTAGGGCACCGGAGCAAAGTCTGGTCCGACGCCTTGATAACTCTCCATGATGACTCCGGCAATCTGTGAGGGCTTCATGCCAGCGTTTTCAATGGCTTCAAGAAAGCCTTCGAAGCTGGAATCACCTTCCCAATAGCCATCGGGGAAAGGTGCGATGACGAAGCCTGGATCCATGTTTACGATCCAATTCTTTTGTCCAGACATGCCACCTGCTTGCTGGGATCCCAGGGTTCGGCCGTGGTAACCGCGATCGAAGCCGATGATACCGATTTTGTCTTTGCCACCGACTCGGATGCCGTGGGCGCGGGACAGTTTAATGGCACATTCCGTGGCTTCAGAGCCAGTCGATAGCAGGAATGTTTTGTCGAGGCCAGTTGGGGAAATAGAATGGATCAGTGCAACGAGTTCTGCTCGTTCGGTGCTGGGAAAGACATAGTTGTGGAGAAGTTTTTTGTCGACCTGAGCGCGAATGGCGTCGCAGATTTCGGGGGAGGAATGGCCTGAATTGGTGACAAGAACGCCGCTTGACCAATCGAGCCACTGATTGCCAAAGTTGTCGAACACAGACACGTCCTCAGCGTGATCCCACACGATGGGCGGCATGCCACGCATGGAGAGTGGTTCATACTTGCGGAGTAGATCAAGGGTTGCGACGGAGTCGGGATGGGGGATCGGCGTTTGGATGCGGCGATACTTGGTGGCGACGTGTGGGACGTGCTGCGGAGTGGTATTGAATTCTTTGCCCATAGGATTTGGTTATTGATTGGTTAGCATGGGTAGCGAATTGAGATGTTAAACTCTACGGCGAATGTGGCGGGGACTGGTGTTTTTGTGATGTGAGTGAAGTACGGCAAAGGAAAGCCCCGGTGGATCACGTGGATCACACCGGGGCCGTTCTGTTTGGGCTGTGGGAATTGGAACGAAATAGTGCTCAGAGATACTTGCGCTTAAACATTTGGTAACGCAGGGAGACCATCTTGGTTTTGATTTCTTTGAGTTGGAAGTCGTAGCGGGTCATTTCTTCGGCGCGATGGGGTTCGCTGAGTTTGATTGACTCGATTTGACCTCGGAGATGGTCGATAGCAGTGCCAAGCTCGGTGAGTTTCTTGGTGTCCTCATCGGTAGCGCGTGATTCATTAAGGACCTGCTCAAGGATACCATATTCGCGTTGCATGTAAGCGACTGCGTTTGGAACGCTGTTGGCGCCACCGAGCAACATGCCGCTTTCTTGATCGACTTGAGGTGTTGAAGGCATGAATTCTTGAGGTTTTTGAGGAAGAACGGCCTGCGGCTCCGAAGGGAGTCCACCATGTTTGGCGTCGATCAATGTCGGGGTTATGAAAAGCATGAGGTTCTTTTGATTCCGAGCGCGGTTTTTGTATTTGAAGGCGTACCCCAATACAGGGATCTTGCTGAGGAATGGGACGCCGGTTTCGCCTTCGCGTTCTTTAGCTTCGTTGAGGCCGCCGACAGCGACGGTGTAACCCGAGTCGACTTCAACGGGCGCGCTATATACTCGTGAGGAAGCGACAGGGTAGGGGTTGCCAGCGATGACTTCGTTGCCTACGATGGTGGAGACAGTGATTGCCATGTTGAGGTATACCTTTTGGCCTTCCATCTTTTTCGGGAGAATGTTCAAGACGGTGCCGATGGGGAGGTATTCAATTTGCTGAGTCGTGGTGGCACCTGTGCCGAGAGTCGCGGATGAGGCAGCGCTCAGGACGGGTTGATTGACGACACTGCGAATTTGCACCTCACGGTTGTTCAAGGTGACCATCCGAGGGTATGAAGTGGTGGTGGTTGTCTCATCCCGCATCATGGCGCGGAGTTTAACGTTTATGTCTTGTGCGCTGAGGATACTGCTTTGAGGCCAGGCGAGAGTGCTGGCGACATCGTTAGGATTCAAACCCGTCAGCAGGGGGGCTAGGTCGGTGCGATATCCGCCGTTGGTAGGAACTTGATTGTATTTCACCGTGCCGGTGGTTACTCCGTTTTGGTCAGTGGTGAGTTGCGAAGTGTCAACCTGCCGGAACGTTCCAGACTCAAAAGTTCCGGTCCAGTCGACACCGAATTCGCGCCGGGGATCGCGAGCGGTTTCGAGGAATTTGACTTCGATGGCGATCATGGGTTGGACTTTGTCAGCAGCTTGGAGGTAGCCTTCGACCCAAAGATGTTGGAGTCGGGTAGCGACAACATAGAGGGTATTGGAGTCGGATTTCCAAATGACCTTGGGTTGGCGGGTGGCGCTGAGTTCATTCGCGTTGCCAGTATCGCCGGGATTTTGGCCGCCGCCTGCGCCGCCACCGAGACCCCCACCAAGTCCACCGCCGAGGCCGGCCATGCCACCACCGAGACCTCCACCGGCAGCCGCATTCAGGACCATTTCCTCTGGTTGAAGATCTAGGATGGCGCGAATATCATTGATGATTTCGCTGCGCTTGACGGCAAATGAGTCGGTGGGCCCTTGGAGGCTTAGCCCGCCTGAAGAGCCTCCGCCGCCGCCGCCCCCTCCTCCTGTGCTGCCACCGCCAAAACCTGAGCCTGAAGTGCTAGCTCCACCCGAGCCGCTGATTTTTTCGACTCGCTCCAGTGCGTTGTGGCGAATTTCATAGGACTTGCCTTGCAGCTCGCGGTCATCGGCGGGACGAATGTACCAAATGCCGTTTTCCGGGATCATGGCGAGTCCATGGGCGCGACAAAGGGTTTCGAGAACTTGAAAAGGGCTCGCGTTGATGGAGAACGTGATTAGCTGGCTCCCCTCTTTGCTGTCATCGGGAAGAGAGAAGAAGGAGAGGCCGGCATCGGTGGCTAGGAATCTGAGCACATCTGAAAGGATGGCTTTTGAGAAATCATATTGGGAAGGGGGGAGGCTACGGAGTCGAGCGGCTTCGGCTTCATATTGCGAAGGGAGGGTCCGAAGGCCTTCGTTCGCCGACGAGACATGAATTGGGGCAACCAACGCCATCAAGAGACTGGCGAAAAAAGAGCGGCGGATGAATGGAGTATGCATAATGAATTCCTAGAATATGATAATTATAGTTAATGCATTGAATTGAAGCAAGAGAAAAATATAAAAGTTTCCAAACTATCAGTCTATTGCATCAATAAAGTGTTTGAAACGGCTGGCATTCTTGAAACATGGGGCATTTTACACTGATCGAATAGGGGCGCTGATGGTATGGTTTTCAGGGAAGAGAAAGCGATAAACTGGCGAAGGTAGCAGGGCGGAAGGGTCTAGGATCAAGAGGTCGACGAGCGATTTCTGGGAGGAGTCGAGAATATCTGGAACCCAAAGTGACTGAGTAATGGAGAAATTACGGTAAAATTTAATAAATATGTTTGCCTTGAGTGAAATATTGTGTTTATTATAACAACAGTAAATAATACAACCGTGAAGACATCATTGCCATTTAAATCCGCTTTCCCTGGCTTTAGCTTGGTCGAGTTGGTCTTGACGATTGCGATCTTGGGAGTGCTCACGAGCGTCGTGGTGCTCCGGTATGGGGCCCAAGGAACGCGTGTTGGAGAATTGAAGTTGGAGGCCGATGTGCGCCAGCTGAATCAAATGGTTAGTCTCTATAAAGCGGACGGGGGTAGTCTTGCGAATTTGACGCAGACGACATCGGTGATTGAGAAGCTAAAGAACTACCGGCCAGAGAGCACTATCAAGTCTCACACGGGACCGGTTTCTGGACGACTTTTGGATGCGCGCATTGTTCCTGTGATGGGAAGCGGATCTGCGGGCAAGCCGCGAGCGGTTTGGGATGCAACCAAGCAGCAGTTCATTATCGTGATCGATGGGCGGCAAGGAGCTATGAGCTTTGCCATGGATGCGAACCGATCCAACGATGGGGGGCAAGCTGAGAACCGCCCTGGTGGCCAAGTGGTGAAATTTGACAGTTCTAGCGGACCGACCTGGATCTGGGGTGCACCTACGCAGCAAGCGACAACGGCGACTTATAATCCTACCGACTTGTCCGGTGGCGGCTTAAACAACCCGTTCGATCCAAGTGTTTCTTCGGGAACCGGGTCTGGAGCTGGTACGGGCGGTGGAAGCGGGAGCGGCGGTGGAAGTGGTGGTTCCGGGGGTGGGTCTGGTCCGAATCCGCCAGCGGGGCCGGCCAAACTACCAACGCCGCTGGTGACGCAGAGTGGGGGCACGTATTCTTTCAGTAGCTTTCCAAGTTCGGTGAGTATTAGTTCAAATGGGGCTCCGGTTGGAGACTCCGTGTTGATGTATCGAAAGGGAACTGGTGCATGGCAGGTGTCGGGAGGAGGTTCGGTCAGTATCGCACCTGGCGACGTTGTCGAGGCGCAAAATCTCCCTGCCGTTGGGGTGACAACGGTTACAAGCAGTGATGTAAATCGGAATGAGTACTTCCGGCTTGTGGCCGGTTTTACAGGGGGATTTCAACCCTCAATAAGCAACGTGACAGGCGGGTCTAATCTAACGTTCAACACCGATACTTCGACGCCAGGCAAAATTGTTTTCACGCATGGTGATCCGCAAACCGACTTGGGGAATGGAGAGATCATCAACACGGGTGAGGCTAGCGTTATTGAACTAACAACGAAGAGTTTCAGCGCAGCCCAGCCAAATCAATGGTTTAGTCTGGCAGATGTCGCCTTGCGAAATGGCGAGATATTCAACAATTCCGGAGCGGATACATTGCGACTGCAGTTAAACCTGAACATCAGTAATCCTGCGTACGTCGGCACTGCGAATATTGAATTGGAAACGATCAACACCCCCACTGTGTTTGTGGCGGGTACAAACACCCCCGACCGACTTAAAAGTGCTGATATCGTCAAATTCAGCGATCCGAAGACCAATGTGGTCGTGGTCATTGATGGAATCAATTATCGATTAGAAGTTTCATGGCAAAGCAGTGACCCGACCACTGGTGTGGTCAGTGGCAACGACTTTTTGGTTTTCGAAGGCGGAACCGCGAGCGGAAGTCTAAGGGCGCGGTTCGTGAGCGACCGGTAGCAGGAACACGATGCAGATTTCACTAAAAACATATTCATATGGAAGACATTAACGAAAGAAGCCAACTCGGTTACCGAATTCTGCACCTGTCAAAAGACGGTGGAGTGAGTGATTTTTACGTTACTCCATGGGAACCGCTGACCTATCGCCGAAATGGCAAGCTATGTTATGACTCCTTTGTCTACCAGCCGGAACGCCCTTTGGAATTCACTGCCGGATGCATTGACTACGCCATGAGCCTGGGAAGCCGACGGTATCGTGTCAACCGGATGGTGACACGTGGTAGGCCTCGGTGGGTCATGCGATTGCTGCCAGAGAAAATTCCTGAGTTGACTGGGCTAATGGTTCCTCCTGCGGCAATCAAGGCCTTTCTTGAAGCGAAAAACGGTCTCTTCTTGGTGTGCGGCGCCACTGGATCGGGGAAATCGACGACCATTGCGTCGATGATTCTTGAGAGAGCAAGGAGAAGGCAGGAGCACGTCCTGACCTTCGAGGACCCGATTGAATATATTTACCCTGCAGATTTGCCATCCTTGGTATCTCAGCGGGAGATTGGTTCTGATGAGCTTGATTTTGGCAAGTCACTTCGTGCTGCTCTGCGGCAGGCACCTGATGTGATTCTTGTGGGCGAAATTCGGGACGGGGAAACCGCGGAGATTGCGCTGCAGGCTGCTGAAACCGGCCACGTGGTGGTTGCAACGCTGCACACATCGTCAGCGGCGCAGACGGTGACTCGTTATTTGAAGATGGTTCCCTCAGAACGGATGGAGAACGCTACCTTGTCCTTTGCTGATTCGTTCCGTGGTATTTTGTGCCAGCGCCTCATGTTTGATGAAGGGAAAGGGAAGCGGTTTCCGATTCATGAGTTGTTGCTTCCGTATGATTCAGTCTGCGGGATGATTCGGCGGGGAGAGTTCAAGAATCTTGAACAAGAGCTTGAGGCTGGATTTACGAGAGGGATGCAAAACTTTGACCGATGTCTCTCAATGCGTCTAGCCGACGGTTGGAAGCCAGCGGCTGCCCGCAAAACGGGTTACCAAGAACATGAGGTGTATGATTTCCTTGCCAAAGAACAACTAACTGCCTGCTATGCTAACTGAAGAAATTAAAAGTGTGTTGAGTTTTGCTGCGTTCCGCCCGGATGTGGACGATGCGGATATTCCGTGGGCGAAGCGTTTCGAGGGGCGAAAGTCTCTTTTGATAAACATTGGTCGCAGCCAGACTAGCTGGCGTGCCATCGACAAGAAGGGTGTGCTTGTGGATGGAGGCGTGCAAGAGGATGAGTTCGCCGATGTGGCCCCCCAACGCGCCGATGAGTGGCGAGGACTTACCGATGGCGGTTGGTGCGCTGTCTCAGTCAACCACCGATTCATCATCAGTTTGGAGAACAACATGATGAGGGGAGAGAATTGTATTTCTCTCCTCCGGACCAATCCGCGAGCTGTATTGGGCCCCAAATTCGACCGCGGTAAACGATATGCCATCAGTCACCATCCAGAGGCGGCGACATCGATGCTCCTTGCTGTCGAAGACTCGATGATCAAGGTGACAGAGGATATCTTGAAATCGATCGGCTTACGTCCGGCCCGAGTGTGCAGTGGACTGTTTGCAATGATGGAGCACACGGTTATGAAATTGGATGCCGAGAGCCGAGGAAGCGCGCCAGCATCGTTTGTGCTGATCGCCTCCTGTGAAGGATCCATCGCAGCTCTTTGTCAACAAGATGGACAATGGCGTGACTTGAGGTGCCGATCAGGCCTGGGTCAAGAAATGGTCGAAACCACCCTGCAGATAGTGAGCCCACTGGTGGCTAAAGCGCCTCCAGGCACGCCGGTGTACTATGTCAGCGACGGCCAGGATGAGAAGTTTCGGAGCCAATTAATGGAACACCTGGAGAAAGTTGGAGCGCGAGATCTGACTGAGCCAGACCTGCTTTGGCAGGTCATTGGAACCTATTGAATCAATCGTTTGAAATTATCCTATAACCGAATTTGAAACAACTTTCCGACTATGAGTGACTATCTTTGCCATGACTTCAAATCGCCCCGAGCCGATGCATCTCGGAGGCTACCGAGCAGCTTTCGCTTTGTGCCAATCGCGTTCTATCTTGCAATCGTTGGCGGGATCTATTTTGTGACGATGGATATCTTGAGCCTTCGAAGGGCCGAGCAGGAACGAGTGACCTCGGAGCAACTTCGAAAGGAGCATGAAGAGACGAAGGCGAAGTTGGCTGAGGAGAAGCTCAAGGTTGATGTCGAGACGGCAAAGGCACGAGATGTTGCAAAGTGGGTGGAAGGGACTCGAGTGTTGCAGCCGATTTGTGTCGAAGCTGCTAGAGCGATTCAGGGCGAGGTCAAAATCGCGGAATTCGCACTGGATCGCAATGTGCAGTTGCCGTCTCAGATTGATATCTCGATGAGGCTTACAGGAGCCGATGCCTCACAAATAGCAGCGGTGGAGAATGCGTTCGGGAAGCTCAACTATCGGCCCTACTCACCACAGCAGGCGCGAACCCAGGAAATGATTGATTATCGCTCGACCCTAGTTTTTGGAAACGAATAGAACCTCACACGAATACTGATATGAACGGAAAACAAATGGCGTGTATTGTCCTCCTGATGATCATCGGTGCAGTGACGTATGGTGCACAAATTGTGCATAAAAAGGCAGCGGTGGCAATTCAATCAGCCGACGATGAAGCCGCTAGTGCTGAGTTGGCGGCTAATGATGCAAACATGGCAAAGATTACCTTGGAAAAAGCGAAGTCCGATGCTCAGGATTTAGAAAGATTCCTTGTTGCGTGGACGCCGGTGATACAACGTCTATCCTCGCGGCAGGAAGTTGAATCAGCGGTGCAGGCGAACACGCGCGAAGCGCGAGTTTTTGTCGTGAGTCAAAAATTCGAGGAGAAGGCTAACGTCGGCGAACGGATGCGGCCTCGGAGCATCCTAGCAAACTTGATTGTAGAGGACGAGTATTCGAAAGTATTGAACTGGCTAGGAAGTCTGGAGAAGAAAATTCCCCTTGTGCGGATCACGAGTTGTCGCATTTCGGCGGCGAATACCGGGCGTCAAGTTCATATGGAGGTGACTTTAGAGGTGCCAGTCTTTGACCTGAGCGTGAACCCACTTGGGGTGGAGGTGAAGAAGAAGAAGTGATTTTAGACCCAATTGCAAAGGAGACATTTGATATGATTCACAAGGTACACAGTTTCAAACATCCGCTAATGAGTGTTGTCGCCGCTATGACGGTGCTCGGCCTGGCGAATGGCCAGGAGCCGGCAGCAGTCGATCCAGGCCTCGAAGTGAGTTACGCCCTCATCTTCCCGGACGAGAAGGCACCAGAGACGGTGAAACCGGAAGAGGAAAATCCCTTTGTAGCGATAACGGAGCTTGAGGAGGAGGACGTTAGTAACAGCGAGGAGAATAAGATTAAAGAACTAATCCTTGGCATGAAGGTTGTGGGAGCGTCGCTGCGACCACAGGGGTATCGAGTCCAATTGGGTGACATGATCTTGCAGGCTGGAATGGTTGTTCCTCCCTTCATGCCAGATCAAAGCGTGCAACTTCGGGTGAATTCGATCACGGAGGATCAAATCGAGTTTGTCTGGATGGAGAAGACCAAGACCGGGCTTCCGCCGAGGACTCTGTTGATGCCAATCAGAATGAAGCCTTCGGTCCGGTATGCGATGCCAGGACAGAGTGGCCGTGGGTCTGGCGAAGGCAGTCCTGTGATGGGAGAACGAGCGACAACACGGGTCGAACAAGAGCCTGCACCGGTTGAGCCTAAAAAAGCGGTTTCGGTCGATGAGTCGAAGGAGGAAGAGGCACCGACACCGAAATCGGCTGTGCGGAAGAAGTCAGCGGCGGATGCTGTGCTGGATATGTTCTTCAATCAAGGGGGAGGAGTGCCCACTCCAAAATGAAGCCCAGAGGTTACAGAATGGGTGGTTTCTCCACTCTTGAACTCCTGATGGTGCTAGCGCTCGGTGCGGTGGTATTGTCGGGAGTCATGGTGACCTATGGAACGATGATGGCGGGGCGGACCAACATCAACGAGACGGTTGATGTTGTCTTGCCTGCGAGCTGGATGGCGAATTTCTATGGTGCGTCGGCTCCGGCTGCACGGACGATTCCTGTGGCACCGAATTATGGTGCCGTTGCGCGGGCTGAGAAGTTGCGTGACGAGTTTCACAGGGATGTCCTCGGGGCGACTTCTGTGTTCTGTTTGTATCGCAAGGCTAATCAGGTCATCAACCCGTTGCGTTTCAATTGGTTTCCGTACAATGCCGCAATCGATGGTCAGATTGACTCACCTCGTGCCTTTTATGATTTGGTGGTTCGAAAATATCCGGCTGCCTCGGGGGTGTTTGAGGTTCCTGCCAACCCGAGTGCTAGCAATGCGGTTCCAGCACCGCATGCAACCATCTTTTTGACAGGATTTAGTTCCAATCCGGCGGTGCTTGGAATTGTAGCGACATATGAGGTAGACGTGATTCGCATGGTGTCGGCGCGGCCCTGGGGATTCTATGCATCTGTCAGAAAGTATGGCTTTGATCCCAACAACATCAGTTCTCAGATCAGTGTCTTCTCGAGTGGATGGGAGATTTTTTATGAGCCGTCTATGAGGGTCGTCACCGCCCCATCGCAGTTTGATAACGAAGGGTTTAGTCCCCTGTTCGTGATGTTTGATCGCGCAGTGAAACGTTCAGTGGTGGAGGACAGTGTGTTGGGCCAGGACCGGTTCAAGGTCGCGGCTGAGCAACCGTTCTATTTCATTTGGTGGCCAGATCCGGCAATGCAGGATCTGGAGTCTTTGCCGATTAGTGGTCAACCTCGTGAAGCGAGGCGGGCCTACAATCATATGGGTGGGCGAACTTCGTTTATGTTTACAACGCCGATGTTTCCGGCTCTCTAAACTGGAATCTATGTTTATGATTTCTCCTTCAACATCAAGGCCTTTTAAAGTGCGCAGTCGTCGTGGTGCATTGATGGCGGCTGCGTTGATGATGATGGTGGTGACGGGAATCATTATGTCTGCCTGGGTTGGCCTGATGGCGACGCGTTCGCAGCAAGTGAACTATATGGCGGATGCGTTGAAGAGGAGACAATCGTTGGAGAATTCCAAGGTAATAGGGCGACAGGTTCTGCTTGAGCGAGCCTATGGAGCTGGTTCGAATCAGCCGACTACGTGGGATAGTGTATTGGTTGGGCCAGGAGGCCTGAAGTGGGGTGGTGTTGCAATGGGTGTGTGGACGGGAACTGTGTTTACTAACTCAGAGGATTCCACGAATAGCTCCAAAGTGTTCCCGTACAATTCATCCGGTATTATGCCAAGTGGTGGATCAATCCTGAGTCGCCAGTTAGCCGGAGGGCTATCCATGGGGGCTGGACAGGATGAACTGAATTTGTATGGGTTTATGAAAATGTCCTGTCCGGCACTCCGGGGAGAACTCTTTACGGTTTATCGGAAGCCAGTAGGACAAACGGAACTTTTAGACGTGTGGTTTGATAATACGCTGGCAGGGCATTTTGCTGCTTGGCGGGTCGAAGGTCGGATGACGATTAGACGACCAGAGGATCTATTTGGTTCGTCAACCGCGAATCCATTGCAGATTCCGGGGCGATGCACTGGATTGGTCATTCCTGGTGATCCGGCAAACCGATTAGTCGTTGGAACCAATTTGTCTGGAACAAGAGTGCCACCAAGCACCCTCGCGGGTGTTCCTATGACGGGTGGCAGTGTTGCAGGTGGTGCCTCAGAATTGTGGAAGGGAGAACTGAACGTGGTCCGCAATGATAGTCACACCAGCAATTCCCTTTGGCACATGATGGAGGCAGAGCAGGCTGCGGGAAGGGGGAGCTACGTCACAGTAGACAGTTCCAACTACAGTTTCGGAGGTGCGAATCCACCGTTGTATGTGGAACGTCAGATTCCGAGCAGTCCTTTGCGTCCTGCTCAGCCCGGGGAAACGGTTGGTATCACTTACCCGACCAATGCTACGCCTTTGGTGACCACCGCGGGAGGCACGTGGAACGTGCTTTTTGTTAAAATGGATGATCCGAATTTACCGCACATTCGCATCACGGCTGGAACGGGAACTACTCGAATTCATCAGGTAGTGTTTCGCGGCCAAGCCCCCTTGTCGACTGCCTTCACTGATGCGGGAATGTTGAGGCCGTTGATTTGTTTGATCGTTAAGAATGCGGGGGACTTGATTTCACCTGTCCAAGACATTCGTTTTGAACATCAGAACAACAGGCGCTGGGTGCTGGGGGCCAAAGGAGGGAGTGTAACAGATCGTCTGGAACTCAATTGGGAAGGGAATTTTGTGCTAGAGAGCGGTCGTCGAATGTATAATTGGCGCGGGGTGATTGTGAATGAGTCTCGCGAAATGTATGTGAATATCAAATCCTCCAATAACACTCGACTTACGGGTGGTGTGATGACCAATTGGTTGTTCAAGCGTCGTCGATCGGCTTCGGGTTTTGCGAGGAATGAAGCATGGGACGCGTTGACTTTTGCGTTGGATACTATGCCTGAGCCCGTTGGGGCAGCGGGACCAAAGTACGGCAGTTTGTTGCCCAAAGATGCGTGGCTGGAAACTTATGTAGCCCTTCCGCTGGGCGGAACTGTTTCACCGAATTAGCAGCGAATGTTTCCATGAAGAATACTTTTTCAACATTTCGGCATCGATTGTGTGCACGAGCTTATTCATTGATCGAGGTATTGGCTGCCGGGGCCATTGTCGCCATTGGAGCAGGGGCAGCGGCGAGTCTCTCAGCTTCAGTGGGATTGCAGGAGGACCTAGCACGGCGGGTATCGGTTGCTCGAAATTATCAGGAGAATTTGGCTCGGCTTTGGCAGTTGGGGTTGGACCCGATTGAGATTGGGGCCATTCTTCCAACCACTGATGGAAACCGGTTTCTAAGCGGGGCTCTCTTTGATCGTGGAACGCTGCTTCCTCAGGGGCTGGTGGATGTTGGGACGGCGGGGCAGCCCGCAAACGTACAGGCTGCGCTTATTCGGGTGTCTGCGAACATTGCTCCGAATCCATCTGGGCGGCAAGAAGGGAGTCCAATGGAAATTGTGGTCTGCCGTCCTTCAATCGTTGCTCAATACTAAATTCTCTTTTCATCAACGCATATGCTCAAGAAAGTCAAAGTCACAAATGTTCATACGGGTCATACGACTATCACGTTGGTCGATACGGATACCCACGAGAAGGCATTGATAGCGTGTGGTATGTCGTCGAACGAAACGGCGACGGTTGAAGATATCACTGGGGCCGATGAACGACTGCAGAGAATGACGTCAGCAAAAGGGGGGACGGAGGACCGCGCCCAACTTTTCTCGGGGTTGGGAAGGTGTTTGGAGCGAAACATCACTTTGACCAAGGCATTGGGATTGCAGGTGAATCGCATGAAATCGGCCCGGTATAAAGGCGTGATCGCCGAGATCGTGTTTGCCATCAGCCAGGGGGAGAAATTGAGTGATTCGATGGTCAAGTATCCGGATGTGTTTCCGGATGATATTTTGTCGTTGGTGATGGCAGGTGAAGAGGCGGGGCAATTAGCGCGGGTCTGCAAGCGGATTGGGATCGCGCAGAAGAAGGGATCTAAGATCATCAAGAAACTGAAGGGAGGGATGATTTATCCCGCGGTGGTGATTGTGCTGGCAGTGGCAGTGATTATAGCGATGAGTTTTACGCTTGTTCCTGCGATGAGTAAACTCTTCTTGTCCTTCAAGGTCGAATTGCCGATGGGAACCAAGGCGCTGATGTGGCTGTCGGACTTGCTTTTGAAGAAGCCGTACATGGCGGCGGCGCCGTTCTTTGGGTTGTATGTTCTCTTTCAGAATTTCGGGGTGATTACCGCCATTCCCAGGGTTCAGGATTTGATTTTGAAGCTTCCGATTGTGGGTAATTTGGTTCGGAAATCGGCTGCGGCGACAAGTTTTCGGACGATGGCGATGCTTGTGGATTCGAACGTGCGGTTGACGAGTGCGCTGGAGATCACTGCAAGGGCGTCCTGGCACTACCATTATAAGGAGTTTTTTACGCGGCTTCGCAATCACATCAACATTGGGCGGAATTTGCATGAGGCCTTCCTGATGGAGTCGCATTGGCTTGGGCCAGATGCGCGGACGTTGTGCGGGATGATTGAGCTTTCCGCGGAGACCGGGACCGGAACTGAAATGCTTGCTGAGATCGCTGATGACTATGAGGAAGAACTGGATGGATTGGCCAGTCAGATGGACAAGATCATTGAGCCTATGACCATGATGATCTTGGGTGTTCTGGTGGGTTTTCTCATCTACGCCATCTATGGTCCGATGTTCAGTCTCGGAGATGTGGTGCTAGGCAAGAAGGGATGACGAATGGAGCGAAGGAAGGGGACGCGGCATTTGGGCTGCGTTCCCTTCTACTTCGCGCTCGTTGCTGGTGTCCCACTGGATGTCGGCTAGATCGGCACCGGTAAACTAAGTTGTCACAGATCGAGAGGTTGAAGTAGCATTTCATTTGATGGCTTGGGCTTCCGGATACTTGGCGAGAATGGAGCGGAGTTGATTTGCCATTTCGGGTTGATCGGTGGCGAGGTTCTTGGTTTCGAGAGGATCGGTGTTGTAATCGTAGAGTTCGAGTTCGGCGGTATGAGGGGCGCCGCCCGGTTTCTTCCATTCGACGAGTCGATGGCGCTCTGTGCGGATGGCTCGGCCGAGGGTTTGCTTGGGGAAGCAGTGGAAGGCGTGGTCGCGAACGCGGGCATTAGAGTCTTTGAGAACGGGCACTAGGCTGAGTCCATCGATGGATTGGGGGCCTGAGGGGGGCGGGAGTTGAGCGAGTTCGGCAAGGGTGGGAAAGATGTCCACGGACTCGGTGAGTTGGCGGGTGCTACTGTGGGGCTTGGTGATGCCTGGGGCGCTTATGAGGACGGGGATCCGGTTGGCTTGCTCATAGTTGGTGTGCTTGGTCCAGATGCCATGATCTCCGAGGTGAAAGCCATGATCTCCCCAAAGCACAATGATGGTGTTCTCGGCGAGTCCAAGACGATCCAGTTCATCGATCACTTTGCCGATTTGGGCATCGACGAAGCTGGTGCCTGCATAGTAGCCGTGGATGAGTTGTTGGGTTGTTGCGGGAGTGTAGGCATCGATCTCGCCACCGCGCTTGTGGGCAACTTTGGGGGAGTCGACTGGGTGGTCTTCGAAGTTGGGCATGGGCAGTTTCTGTGGATCATGCATATCCCAATACTTTTTTGGGGCTGAGAATGGCAGGTGCGGGCGAACGAAACCTGTGGCGATGAAGAAGGGGGTGCCGTCTTGCTTGCGTAGTTGCTGCGCCGCTTGCAGGCGGGAGATGGTTTCGGCAGCGACACGGCCATCGGCATAGTCTTCATCGGCGACATCAGGTGATTCGAAGGCGGCGCCTCGGGGGAGGGATTTGATTTCGCTTAGCTTCTGATTGGTGAACAGGGCCTCTTCTCGGGTGAGTTGACCTCCGTTGGTGCTTTCGGGGTCGAGGTATTCGATGACCTTATCTTTGAAATGGGGCACGCTGAAGGACATTGGATCTCCCTCGTTGCCGTGACCGATATGAAGGACCTTGCCAATGGACTCGGTGCGATAGCCGCCATGCTTGGCGAAGTGTTGCGGCATGGTGACAGCGTCTGGCAAGATTTGTCGCAGTGAGCTGCCTAGTGAATAAAGGCCGGTGGAGGTTGAGTGCGAGCCCAGCATCAAGGTGAATCTTGATGGCGCGCAGACAGCTTGATTGCAGTAGGCCAAATCAAAACGCATGCCTCTTGCGGCTAGGCGGTCGATGTTGGGTGTCCGAGCTGCTGAATCACCGTAACAGCCAAGAGCTGGTTTCAAGTCATCGACTAGGATCAGGAGAACATTGGGACGTTCTGCTTGTGCGGTGAACAGAGGGAGAAGAGCGGAGACGAACAGAAGGCGCAGCATGGCTAGGGTAACGACAAGGAATCAGGCTTTTTTGTTTCGCTTCCTCATATGGCTATCGAATAGACACACTCGATAGAGGGGAAGAATTTCCGCAATTGGCTTTGCTACTGGGCGGCAGCCTTTCGGGCTTTGCGCTTTGTCTTTTTTGGGTCGGAATCCGTGCCAGGTGTGCCATCGGAATCACTCATTTTGCCTTTAGATGAGGGAGGAGTATTGTGGGTCGGGAAGTGCTTTTCTAGGCTGGCTTTGAGGGCGGTGTGCTCGGGGTTGCCGGCGAGGTTGGTCCATTCGTATTCGTCGTTGCTGTGATCGTAGAGTTCTTCGGTTCCGTCGGCGTAGCGGATATAGCGCCAGCGATCGGTGCGGATGGCGTGGTTGTTTTGGCCAAAGGTGGTGATGGCGACGCCTGTCCATGCGGCAGCGGGATCGGAGAGCAATGGATTGATGTTGTCGCCTTCGAGCCAGGCGGGTTTCGGGACGGAGGTGAGGTCGCAGAGGGTTGGATAGACGCTCATGAAATCGACGGGACTTTTGCAGATGCCGCCGGCTTTGGTGACACCGGGGACGACCCAAATGAAGGGTGCGCGAGTGGCCTCCTCCCAAAGGGCGAATTTTCGCCAGTGTTCCTTCTCGCCGAGATGCCAGCCGTGGTCGCCCCAGAAAATGATGATGGTATTGTCCCTGTGGGGTGACTTGTCATAGGCATCGAGAACGCGGCCTATTTGTCCATCGAGGTAGGTGATGGTGGCGAGGTAGGCCTGCACGGCTTCTTTCCAGCGACCTGAGGCCAGGACAGCGGCGTGATCGCCGGTCGGCTTGGCCATTTTGAGCCCGATCGGGGGGATGTCGGAGAGATCGCCTTCTTTGGTGGGGGGGAGTTGGATGTCGGCCAGCGGATGCATGGCGTAGTATTTCTGGGGCACGTTCCATGGCATGTGGGGTTTGTGGAAACCGAGGGTGAGGAAGAAAGGCTTGTCGTGAGACTTGCTGAGTTCGGAGATGCCGTAGTCGGCGATTCCGGTGTCTGAAACGGCTTCATCTCCGCCTTCGACGATGGGGCCAAAAGCGATGCCGCCGATGCTGCGGTCACTGACTTTACCCTTTTTGACGGTTTCTTCCTGAATGGTGGTCCACTGTTCCGGCCAACCGAGTCCGCCATGCCAGAGTTTGCCGGTGCCGAGGGTGTCGTAGCCGGCGTTTTTGAATTGCATGACGAGCGACTGGTCGGGGGTGAGTACCTTCGTGAACGGATTGTTGTTGTCGTAGATTCCTGTGGTGCCAGGGCGCTTGCCGCTGAGTAGGGCGGCGCGGGATGGATTGCAGACGGGTGCAGCACATTGTGCATTGGTGAAACTGACGCCCATTGAAGCTAGACGGTCAATGTTGGGTGTCTTTGTTTGCTTGTTGCGCCCGAAGTGGCCGACCCAATGATTAAGATCATCGATAGCGATAAAGAGGACGTTGGGTTTGGCGGTATCGGCGGCATGGGTGAAACCACAGAGGGCGCAGAGGAACAGAGAGAGAAAATGCAGATGTTTCATGGGTGCGGGGACGTGAGATTGAGATGTTGATTTCAAGGCTTATGTGAAATGGGGTTACTCAGCTTTTTTCTTGCCCTTGGCTTTGCCCTTCTTGTTTGCTTTAGGCTCACCTTCGTCGCTTTTGCCTTGGCGGGTGTTGGCGAGATTTTCGGTTTCCAGACCTTGGTCTTTTTGTTGGGTCATCCAGGCGTCGAGTTGCTGCTGAAGGCGGGCTTTGATCTGTGTCATGGCGGGATCGGAGGCGAGGTTCTTGGTTTCGAAGGGGTCGAATTGAAGGTCGTAGAGTTCCTCGGCTGGGCGATTGAAGAGGTGGGTGACGCGGGCAGCGAGCTTGGGATCGTTTTTCGCGTCGGCTTGCCAGGATTCGATGGGCTGACCTTTGTGGAGGCCGCCGATGGTGTAAGTAAGTTCGGGTGTGAGATTGCGGATGAGCTTATAGCGGGTGTCGCGTACTGCCCGGATGGGATAGGGACCGATGGCGCCATTTGTGCCAACGGTTGTGTGTTGTGCGAAGATGTGATCGCGGAGGGAGGTTGACTCCCCGAGGAGAACGGGGAGGAAGCTGCGGCCGTCGAAGCCGGTAGCTCCGTTTGCGTCCGGGCAGCCGACATCGATTTTGGTGGGGTCAATGCCAGCGGCAGCGAGGAAAGTGGGTGGGACGTCGACGTACTGCATGAGCGCGGGTGAGGTGCTGCCAGGCTTCACTTTGGCGGGCCAGCGGAGAATTGCTGAGGAGTGGATGCCGTTGTCATAGACGCTCCATTTGCCGCCGTAGGGGAAGCTGCTGCCTTGCTCGCTGACGAAGAGGACGATGGTGTTTTGTGATTGTTTGGTGTCATCAAGCATCTTCATGAGGACGCCGACTTGTTCGTCGAGTCTGCTGATTTCACCGAAGTAGGTGGCGAGGGCTTCGCGGGTGATGGTGTTGTCGTGCAAGTAGGGAGGCACCGTGATCTTGGTGGGATCGTACGAGGGGCCTCGGGTCCATGGGCTATGCGGATCATTGGAGGCGAAGACGATGAACCACGGTTGTGCGGGGTCACGAGTGACGAAGGAAGTGGTCGTGGTCAGATCGTCGGCGCCGTCGATGTGCTCATAAGGAAAGGAGGCCGCCGGACCGACGTGAGTTTTGTTTTGCAGGGCCACGCGATAACCGGCGCCCTTCAAGTGGGTGAAGAGGCTTTTGGTGCCGTCATAGACGCGTGTGTGGTTGGGATTGGCACCGCTGCGGATGGGGTAGAGACCAGTGTAGAGCGCGTGTCGTGTGGGTGAGCAAGAGGTTGCCGGGTTGAACATGCCGCGCAGGTGCATGGACTCGGCGCGCAATTGGTCGAGGTTCGGGGTTTTGACATCGGGACTACCTTCGTATCCGATGTCGCGCCAGCAGAGATCATCGGCGATGATGATCATGAAGTTCGGTTTCGACTCGGCGGTAGCGGATGAGCCGAGGAGGACGCAGAGGATCAAGCAGAGGAGGGAGGCGAATTTCATGGTTGTTTGGTTGCTTTAGCCTTGGCTTTTTTAACTTCTTCTTTGTTGATCAGGGTGACGGGCTCACCTTGGAGGAGGGGAGTGCCGAAGACGGTTTGGGTGTCGCCTTGTTGTTGCATCCACACATCCAGGTCGCCGCTCATTTTGGCACGGCGGTCGGCGTGTTTCGGATCGGCGGCGAGGTTATGGAGTTCATTGGGGTCGGCGGCGAGGTCGTAGAGTTCTTCGGCGGGACGGGTGGTGAAACGCTTCACAGTCGCCGCCGCGGATGGATTGTTTTCGGCGGCGGAGAGCCAAGTTTGCCAATAGGCGAGTCCGCTGGGGCCGGTGGAGCGAGAGATGTGCGAGTGATGCTGGAACTCAGGGTGGAGATTGCGGATGTATTTCCAGTCGCGACTGCGGACGGAGCGGACAGGGTAGACATTGAAGTCGCCATCGCCGCTGTGAGTGGCGAAAATCTGGTCGCGATGTTTGGTGGTGGTGCCGCGAAGGATGCCGGCGAAGGATTGGCCGTCGATGCCATCGGGTACCTTGCCGCCACCGAGTTCGATGAAAGTAGGCAGCAGATCGGGCCAGCAGACCATGGCATCGGTGGAAGTGGAGGGCTGCAAAGTGCCGGGCCAGGTGATGATCAGCGGGACGCGGATGCCCGCGTCGTAGAGGTTCCATTTGGCAAAGGGCCACTGGCTGCCGTGGTCTGCGGTGTAGATGAAGAGAGTGTCACCTGAGATTTTTTCGTGAGCGAGTGTCCGGACCTCGCCGAGAAGGGTGTCGGAATGGGTGATATCGGTGAGGTATTTGGCCCTTTCTGCACGGGTGGCGGCGGTATCCACATGAGTGGGGGGAATTTTGACGTGGGCAGGATCGTAGGTTGGTGATTCGCTCCAAGGAACGTGTGGATGGCGGGTGCCAACGAAAAGGCAAAGGGGTTTTTTGGAGGTGCGCTGGTTGAGAAATTTGGCGACGTCGGTGGTGTCGGAGATGCCGACAGGTGGGCCAATCACGGCATCGAAGTCATAGAATTGGGCCCAATTGCCATGGGCGACCTTGCCGATCACCACCACTTCGTAACCGATGTTACGAAGCACGGAGGGTAGGGAAGGAACCTCGGGACGCTTGGCCTTGTGATTGGCTTCGGCTCCATTTCGAGCTGACCAGAGACCGGTGAGCAGCGCCGTGCGGCTGGGGCCACAGGATGGCGAAGCGACGAAAGCGTGGGTGAATTTCAGGCCGTCTTCGGCGAGTTTGGCCATGTTTGGCGTGCGCACTTCGGTGGAGCCGTATGCCTCCGAGTCGAACTGGCTGTGATCATCGGAGATGTAGACGACGATGTTGGGTTGTTCGGCAGCGCTCAAGAATCCTGAGAGGGAGCAGATGAGCAAACGAAGAAGGCTTTTCATGGGGTTGTGGAAACGTTGGTGATGGCGGAAGTTTCCAAAGGGTCTGCACAGAGGGCTATTTGGAATGCACTTTTGCCGTTATTTAACCTGAAACAGCGGGGGTTCCAGATTCGTTAGTCTCTGTGAACTTTCTTATGAACCGTCGCCATTTTCTCGTTACTTCTCTTGGAACCGCCTTTGCGCTGCCGGGCATGTCTTCGCTGATGGCGAAGACGGTGGGTGGCAACTCAGCGGTGCAAGCAGCGAAAGGAGCAGGCGTGGGGGCTCGGCGGTTTGTAGCGATCGGTAATTTGCTGGGTTACCAGACGAAGCAGCTTTTTCCGACAAAAACGGGTCGGGACTATGAGAAAACGGCGCTTTTGGAGCCGCTGTGGGACGTTCGCGACAAGATGACGGTGTATCGGGGTCTGGATCACGGAGTGAAGGGAGGGCATTTTGCGGTGCACTCGTTCCTTTCCGGGGTGTTGAATTCGGAGGCGCAGAACCGGCCTGATGGCAATGTGACGATCGATCAGTATCTGGCGGATGAGGTGGGTTTTCAGACGCGTTTTCCATCGCTCACAGTTGGTTCGGAAGGGGGGATTCATGGGGGGTGCCAGATCGCGTGGACGAAGTCTGGTGTGCGAGTTCCGCCGGTGACGAATCCTGCGGAGTTGTTTGAAAAACTTTTTGTCACGGATTCGAAGGAGCGGCAGGTGCGTCGTGCGCAGGAAAATCAGGTGCAGGCGTCCATTCTGGATTCGGTGCTGGAGGAGGCCAATCGGCTTTCGAAGCAGGTGAACCAGGAGGACAAAGACAAGTTAGACGAATACCTCACTTCGGTG
>CANETF010000025.1 GCA_947440575.1 Verrucomicrobiaceae bacterium | reverse complement strand
CTCCCGGCTCATCCACCCGCAAATTCAAAACCGCCGTGCTCGTCCCTGCACCGTTCACTAGCGTGATCAGGATCTGGTAGTCTCCACCGCTCCCACTGGGAGGCGTTCCGCTCAACACCCCGTTGTAGTAGGTCAACCAGGCAGGATTCCCTGAGATCGTCGCCGTGCCCCCATTGCTCCAAAGTACCGGATAAGAGAATGCTCCGCCCGCGAGGGCCGTCGCATCCGATTCAGAAACCAAAGCTGGGGGTGCCAGACTTCCGCTTGAAGGATACAAACGGTCCGCCGGAACAACCTGCCGCGGCTGACTCGAACTATACCAGGAAAGAATGCAGGAAGCTGAACCGGTGTTTTCAAAGTATTCCAACTCAATGTCATACCGTGTACCGCCTATCATCGGTATGCGCACATAGCGTTCCCCTGTCACACTTGCCCAATCAATCGGCGCTTTGTTGATGGACTCGATATTGACAGAGCCGGTCCCCGTCGCAAACGCACCGGTTCCAAAATTGACGGTGAAAGTATTCCCCGATACCGCTGTGATCAATCGGTCCGCAAACCCTAGTGTGCTGGCGCTCCCACTGGTGGGATCAAATCGTGAAAGCTCACCCACGACAAAGCTCCCCGCCTGCAGATTCGCATGCGTGATCACAGCGTTGCCAGTCGTACTGTTGTAACTGTAGGTCCCACTACTGTTCGTCGACGCCACATACTTGAGAGGCTGAACCTGTCCGTTGATCCTAAGCCGCACACCATTATCCGCCGTGATCAGAAAGGTGTACTCTTCCGAAAATTGCGGCTGAACCTGCCCACTCCACCGAACCGAAAAGGTATCTGGGTTGATGCTTCCCGCTCCGGGCGTTCCCGCTCCCCAGATTCCATTGTTACCGTCCGTCACAGCCCCGTTCACAGCCACCAGTGAAGGTGATCCACTGAAGTCCGAGGCCGAAAAATACCTTGCTAGATATCCGGCCGTGGTGCTCGTGGCATCGGCCACAAATCCATTGCCCGTTCCACTCACCGGAAGATCGACTCCTGCCAGCGCTACGGTAAAGGAGGATGTTCCGGTCACCGCCGTCACCACATGGCTACCACTCAGCGTCGGTGCCGCGAACAAATTCCCGGAGGAAAAATTCAATGCCACAGTGGCTCCCACAGCCAATGCATGACCGCCCGTTGGTGTAATCACCGCCGTTCCTGTCGTCGCACTCGTGCGGGTGTAGTTGTAAGTCACCGCACGGGTGTGTGAAAAGATGTTCGAACTGGAGATGTTGGCATAGGCGGCTGTCCCTGCACGCCATTGGAGACGACATCTCGCATCTCCCGATGTCTCCGCGAATTCCACCCGGATTCGATAGCGCTCCGCTGGTGTCGTTGGCACCAGGAGCGGCACTGCAACGCTCTGCTTAAACGTTCCAATGGTCTCTGCACTGCCCTCCCATCCATGCTCGACCAACTGCTCTCCTGCATCGTCAAAATCACCGTCCCGATTCAAATCAATCAACACCCGCGCCTTGTCATCCGCATCCAATTGAAACTGATAATTGTTTGCTGACGACGGCTGCAAACGCCCCTCCCATACGACTGAATAAGTATCCGCAGAAGGCAGAACCACTCCGTTTGGGGTGCCGTACAGCCAACTGAAATTGACCGCCGGATCTAGGCGATCAATGGTCAGTTGAGCCGGATTGAAATTCGCCGAATTCGAATAGGTACTGCTGGCCGTATCGTAGTAGCGCGCCCTCAGGCCAGTGCCCGCTGGTGCCGTGGCATCCCCGATGATCACCGTTGCGGTGTCACTGGCACCCAATTCAAAAGAGGTGTCACCCGGCACAGGTGCCTGAAGTGCCACCGTCACCGATTCCCCTCCCTCCACTGCAGCATTCGGCAGCGGATTCACACTCACCTGGACCGCTCCAACTCCTGCAGGCAGCGTCACCGAAGTCGGCAAAGCCGCATAATCCACACCCATGACTGCCGTGCCACTCACCCCCAACACCACCGTTGCAGGGAAAAGCTTCTGAGTCCGGCTGATGGTGAATCGTCCAGCTTGGGGTCCGTCCTCAGAGGCAAACGGCTCTGAGGCTCTGATCACCACCTCATTCGGCGCCGCAATTTCCCCACTCAAATACTCAAGGTCCTTCACTCCAGGATTCGATGCAGTGTCATTCGGATTGAGTCCCACCTCGTTCTCCGCCCAATCGCTCACTCCATCTTTGTCCGCATCAAAATCCTGCACCGAAATGCGAAAGAACCTGTTGGCACCCTTTGGCGTGGTCAGGGTCTGATTGCCCGCCGCAGTCGCCTTTAGACTTACAAGCGGCGTTATTGCCACAAAACCCGTCAAACTGGGCGATCCCTGCACAACATAGTATTTGCCTCGCAGGGCCGGAAATGTCAGCGAAACACTTTCCCCATGATCAACCACCTGATTCACCTGAATGACCGAACCTCCCATCAACGGGTTCGTGCCCGTCACACACTCTTCACCGTTGCTCAGTCCATCTGCATCGCTATCCTCAGCCAACCATCCGGCGCTTCCTATCTGCTCATCGGTCACTCCATACTTCGCCTGCCAAACCGCCGCAGTGACTGCCTCCATTTCAGCCTGCACCTCCGTTTCCACCCACCCTGCCAAGCCAATGGCAGCAAAGGTTGCAACAAGAAATCGAGTCGGAAAGGTCCCGCTCCATGATGTCAAAAAAAATGTTTTCACAGCGCTCGAAAGGATTGACTTTGGAGGATTATACAAATTTTGCCGAGATTAGGTCAATACAATTGTCCTCTATTCGCAGTTCCCACGGATCAGCTATGATCAACACCTTGCTTTTCCAAAAACGAGCCCCAAAGGCCCCAAGCCACCCAAGCTACTTCGAAACCATGTCGTCAGTGGTCCAGAGAATTTTGTCCGGCCCCGCTGAGCGGGTTTCCATTTCCTCAGCAGACAACTGATGAAAAAAATATGGTGTGCCCCAAGTGTCAACCAACTCACCCTTTTCATTGAGACGCTTCAACTCCGTGGGCAGATAACGCGCGGTTTTGGGGTTGCCGCCATCAAGTTCCTTCACAATCTCCGCATTCGTGCCTACCGGATTGCCACCAAAGCGCAAACGGTATTGACGGATGTTAAGCGCTAACGATTCCGCCTCATTTTTAGCTCCTTCGAGCTCATCGGGCGCACTGCCGGGCGGACGAACCGAATTGGGCGACATGGCAGCAACTGGCGGTGAAGTTGAACCTCCCGGAGAAGTGGGAGGTGGATCGTCAGGCACTTTGGCAACTGCAGGTGGTTCAGGCGTCATGATAACACCGGGCGTCACTGAAGTGGTGACTTGTGGCGGTGGTGCCTCCTTCATCGGTTCGATCACGCTCGAAATCGTTTTCGAATCCTTTGGCTTGCTATCCGAAGGTGCCTTTTGAGTGAGACTGCCGCTTCTTTCTTCCCGCAGACCACCCACCCACCAGAACACCGCCCCTGTAAGCACAATCAACAGCAGCGTAACCAGTTGGCTTTTCTTCATGGATAAAATGGAGTGGAACCCCCGTCGCACCCTGATCAGGCGGGTTTCATGAAGCCCAGATTGGAACTATTGAAGCGACTGAGATTCGGGAAGATGTTCGGCATTTCACTAGAGTCCACTCCAAACCAGTTGGCCAGCGTTGCAGCATGCTGATCTACCGCCGTAGTGGGAATCCAACCACCGTTGGAAGCGGTGTCATCCGGACCGCTCAGCGCAAAGGTCGGCATGCTCCCATACGTCTCACCACCGTTGACCGCGCCGCCCATCACGAAGTGGTGGGATCCCCAGGCGTGGTCTGTCCCCTGACTGTTGGAGATGAAGGTTCGGGCAAAGTCACTGGCCGTGAACGTGGTCACATCATTGGCTACGCCTAGCTGCTCCATCGCCTTCTGGAAGGCAAACATGCACTCGCTGACGTCATTGAGCAGGTTACGTTGCGTCCCGAGCGTGGCGTCAAAGCTCGGCGTGAACTGCACCTGACCGGCGTGGGTATCAAAACCTCCGATCTGACAGTAGAAAATTTGCCGATTCATATTGAACTTCGTGGCTCCTCTGGCCTGAATCAGGCGGGCGATCATTTTCATCTGCTGCCCCAGAGTCGAGGTTGGGAAGGCAGTAGTCCAAAAGTTGTCATTGGTTGTATCGACGATGGCTGTGTTCAACAGTTCGCCTGTTGCGATCGCACCTTCGACGACTTTGGCATAGGCGGTACGCTGCAAATTGCTGTGGCCCAAACCCAGAATGTCCCGCATCACTCTCGCTCGGGCTCCGGTGCCCGTCATGAGATCGCCGCTCAGAGTCACAGCCCCGGCAGTGGAGACATGATACTGGGACACCACATTGCCAATCTGCAGCGTGTTCGCTCCATTCAGCGAAACAGACATGGAAATGTTCCCATTCGGGTTTGCCACACTGTTGATGATATCTGCTACACGCCCGCCCCAACCGGTCACGGGCGGTTGGTCCGGAACGGAAGTCTGCCACTGTGTGACCTGATCGCTATGAGAAAAAAGCTGAGGCGGCCGATAAAATCTTGAGTTGGCCAAATACTGCGCCCGGGTCGTCGGGCGTACCAGTGTTCCCACATTCTTGACGATCGCCAGTTTATCCTCTCCAAAAAGCGTCTGCAGTTTAGTCATGGCAGGATGCAGAGCAAGCGTATGACCATCACTGTCCTGATACTCGGGAGATCCACCGCTACTGCCGGTCCTCAGCCTCAAGAGAGACGACAACGGTATCGCCATGTTCCCCCGAATGGCGGTGTAGCGCTCAAACGTGGACGTGTCCGTGGGGATCACCATATTGTTCGCATCATTGCCGCCCGCCATGAACAGACAAACCAGCGCCTTGTAGCCGGATACCGGCCCTTGGGCAGCCATGGCCGTGCTGATCAGACGCAGGTCACGAATGGTATGCGCCGCTGCACTGGCTGCCACTCCGGTATAAGCGGCCCGGGATAGAAAACTCCGCCGCGTCAGGATATTGGGTGAGGAATAGGGTTTCATGGGGGTTAGCGCTGGATGATGTAGTCGGGGCTGCTCAGGATGAGGTGAATGACGGAACGCATACGATCTCGCCGCTCGGAAGCAGTGGGTGTAGTGGATCCTTGGTTGTAAATGACCTGCGAAGCATGAACGTTGGTATAGCTGGTCGGTGCCTCAGTGCAGCTAACTCCCGTAACGGTGAAGGTATTGTTTCCCGTGACCGTAATGGCGCGAGCCGTGGAACTGCTCACAAATGCATCGCTGGGGCTAAAAGTGCCATTCGCAGAATTGGTGCTGCTAAGCCCACTGATACAAACCATATTGCCTGTGGTATAACCATGAGGGGCGGAGGTAGTAACCGTGCATGGGTTCCCTGTTGAAATGCTGGTAATGGGCATGCTGACAAAATTCCGGATCAGAGTTTTGGCATTCGAACTCAGCTGGTTCGCTGTTAGTAATACACTCATCTGATCAATCAGTCGGGCGATGTTTTGATTGTGCGTCCACGGCAATGTGGTGCTCACTGGTGCCCCCAGCCCGATGTTCGTGGCATCGTCCACCAGCCATGGACTGAAGTCCAATACCAGCGCATGTTGGCCGGTGCGGAAGCTACTGATCCCATTGGTGTCGGCTGGGTTGAAGATCCCGTTGAAGAAGAAGTTCGACTGGCGAATCACCGTCGTCTCCGCCGTGGATTGGAACTCTGGCGTGGTGATACCAGAGGAAGCCAGCAGACCAGGGAACTTGTAGTCAGGCAGGTAGAAGTTAAAGACTGTATCGGCATTCAAGGGCGACTGCTCAAGTTCCGCATCCGTGCTGCCTAGCTGGAAGGTGCTTGAAAGCCTGTTCACAGTTCCCGTGCGGGAAATGGGCTGACTCACCAGCGGGAACATCCACATGCCATTTCGGCTGGTATTGCTCGGCGCTCCCGTAGCACTACTTGTCAACACCGTGAAGGAATTCATATCTGGCACCGACTCCACCACCAACTCCGCATCAGTAGGCATGATGTTGGCACCCGAGACTTCCGTGAAGTTGAGGAAAACCGAATCGCCCACATTCAAGTTGTGAGCCACAGATTCGCCGCCTGCAAACCAGTCTGTCGTGTCGAGAGTGATTCTGCGATCTAAAGGAGCTGGCAACCCGGAACTAGAGACCGCGTAGGAACCCCTAAATCCGACCAACCGGACGCGCCCCGAACGGGCCAAAGTATTGGTCCCATTGGTGATGGTGAAAGTCGTGCCCCCACCAGTCGTGCTGGTAGAGGTAGCGGCGGTATACACTCCGTCGGCGATGACGGGGCCAGTAGGCGACTCGAAGTCTAGATAAGCCTCGCCGCCAGCCGGCAGCCAGTGACCGCCCAACGTTATCGTCAAGACCGAGCTGTTTGCTGACTGGCTGTAAGTACCTGTGATGCCCGAATTAACGTTTCCATCGGATGAACTTACTCCCACCCAGCCTTTGGCGTTCACATAAAAGACTGTGGAGGTTGGCGCAGGTGTTGTCAGCACAGTATAGAGCGCGTCACTCGGAACTGGTGATCCTGGCACCCACGCCTGAGGGAACTCCAAATACACCGACCTCCCGGCCACAAGCAGGTGAGGAACGGTCGTGGTGACCTTTATCACATGCGCACCGGAACCCGAAACGGGTTGCTCATAGGTGCCGTCCATGCCATCCAATCGGAAGGCGCGCGCGGGTGATGTGGTTCGCAGCACCGCCTCCCGCTGCTTGCCATAGGTAGGCTGGGTGATCACGGTCGAACTGCGCGCTTCGTAATCGAGCAGTATCGCCTTCACCACCGCCAGCAAGTCTCCCCTCACTCCCGACCCATTGTCGTTGAACTTTTGCACCACCCGGTAAACATAATCTCGCGAAGGGTGGCTGGTCACCAAACGCTGGATCAGTTGCCGACAAATGAACGGACCTGCGTTCGGATGGTTGTGAAGCTGGTCGTGTATAAAATCCAACTCCTGACTTGGAAGGGCCTGATAGGCGGGGTCGCTAAAATGCACTGAGGTGTGCGTCGCCAGCGGATCAAGCGACTGACTGCCAATAGAAGCGAGCCCGGGCAGCACCTCGTTGTTCAACAGCCGTTTGTGTCCGGTGAAGTGGCGGGCTGGAACTTCCCGCATTTGCCGCAGCCAGTTGGTGGCGGCACCCAGGCTTGTCCGGTAGGCACCATCATAACCATCATCCCACCCGGTCATTAAATGCGCCAACCCCACAATCTCCCGCTGGGTGTACGTCGGCACTACCTCATCCCTGGAATTCAAGATCAGGGTGCCATCCGGCCACATGCGGAACAGACCGATCGAAAACAACTGTTTGATTTCTCGTGCGTAGTTCTCATTGGGAATACGGCCGATGCTGATGTCCGGCTTGTCGTTCTCCTTCATGTCCAGGTATCGACCCATCGCTGGCGAGAGGGTCACCGCCTCCAACAAGTTGCGGAAATTGCCAAAGGCATGGGACTTCAACAAATCAAAATAGTAAGCCAGCGCCTCCGATCGATTGTCCAAGGGACCCTGAGCGGACACTACCAGAATCTCACTCAATGCAAACGCCACCCGCTGGCGAAGTTGGTCCTTTCCAGTGATGCTGTTTCTCCACCAGGCGTTGAACAAAAGCCGTTCATCAAATTGCCCGCCTCCGTTGTTGTCAAACAATTCGCGCGCCAACACCTCCGGAAGATGCTCGGAAACCGGTTTGGTCACCTGATCATCAATCCACGCCTCGTAACTGGACATGGCTTTGAGTGCCGCGATATCGGACACATTCGCTCCAAACGTCGCCTGTGTCAGAAAACGCACAGCTCCCGCATCAGTATTGTGATCAGTCGTCCATGCGGGAGGCGCAGGCGGTACCGTGAAAGTGCGACTGCCGTTCGCCGGGGTGAAGTTTCCGCGAATCTCACCGTTAGGATTGAGATTGGTATGCAGGTTGATATACGATTTACCTTGTTTGATTAACTCGCGGATATCATTGGCTGAAAGCGCTCCCACTGCCTCGATAGTCCATTTGTGGGATCCCGCATAGGGACCACTGGTGACCAAACCATCGCCGGGCGTGACTGGCTCCACACCGTCAAAAATGATGCCAGCGCCCGAGGACAGATAAGGATCATTGTGCACGTGCCAGTCGGTCAGAGTGTTGCCCCCCGTAAGGCCGCTGTAGCTGAAGTTGACGTACGCCACGGTCTCGTCTGCGCTCAAACGCATCGTCGCTGTCCCAACACCCTCCACTCGAGTTTTAGGAGCCTCTGGCACCGATCCATTTTGAGCCAGTAGGGTTGCCACGTAAAGCGTCCCAGGGGTGGAACCGCCCACAGTCGCCCCAAAGGGCGACAAAACGTAGCCGGGCACCACTTCACTCGGAGACGTCAAGCTCTCCCCGGGCTTCGACCACCCCACTGCCAGATTATCCCCCGTTCCTTCGCCCGCCTTATGCAGAATCTCGATGTAATACCTCTTACCCTCCTCCAAGGCCAGCCAGGGTGACTTTTGACGAGACTCACCGTTCCAGGTCTCAGGCGTGGCGCTGCCCGTAGTTACCCAAGCACGCTTGAACGCATTGACCGGTTCATCATCATTCGAGATCCACAGCTCAGACCCATGATTCGATGCGATCCAGAAATAATAATTTCCCGTCTTGGGAGCGGTGATATAGCCCCGAATACGCGCTCCGTAACTCGGACCCACACCTGCAGGGGCAGCGAGAGAGGAAAGGTTACTGGTGACCGACGGCACCGTTCCGGTAGGAATACTGGCAACTGAAGTACCTGAAACACCGTTCCACACCTCACGCGCAATGGTTCTACCGGTGTCAGCAACATTCAAGTTAAGCACCGATGTGCTCGTCCCAGCCGATCCAGAGAGCGAGATCAGGATCTGATAATTGCCTGGTTCAGTGGGAGTGCCACTAAGCACACCGTTGTTGTAATTGAGCCAAGCTGGCGCTCCACTAATGCTCAGATTCGCACCATTGCTGCCGAGAATCGTGTGGGAGAAAAGTCCGCCGACCAATGCTATTGCGTCCGTGTCCGAAAGCTGCGCAGGCGGAGCTACCGGCCCTGTAGATGGATACAACCGATTGCTTGGAATGATCTGTTTTGGCTGGCTTGGGCTGAACCAAAAGAGCTGGCAACGCGCATAACCCGTTCCCTCATAAGACTCAAGCCTGATGTTGTAACGCACGCCACCCTTCAAGGCGATCCTTGCGTAACGCTCACTTCCATTACTTGCCCAGGGCTTGAGTAGAAGGTTCGGGCCAAAGATATTGATGTTTCCTGTGCTTGCATTTGTATATTTTTCGGCACCAATATTAACCGTGAAAGAAGTTGATGTGGCTGCCGTGATTGGGAGATCGATATTATCGGAGATGTTGATGTCTCCACTTCCAGACGCAAACGCTCCAACACCGAAGTTAACTGTGAAGGTGTTGGTAGTTACTGCGGTAATTGGGTATGCAAGTTGTCCCAAATTGACCGTTCCGCTAGTTGGGTCAACTTCCACATTCTGCCCAACTCGGAACCCACTAGCAGTGATGTTCGTTAAATTTGAGTAATTGATCACTGCATTGCCAGTGGCCGAATCGTAAGTGTAGGTGCTGCCATTTCCGTGGGTGAGATTTCCCGAGCTTGGGTTGAGACGCACAACATCACCAACAGCAAAGGCACCCGAAGCAAGATCGGAGTTGGTGTAGGTCACCAAGACATCACCCGTGGCGCTATTGTAGTTGTAAGTATTGCCATCGGCTTCCGAGTTGCCAGACAATCTCAACTGCAATTCCTGATCATTGACCCAGAGTCGGCATCCATCGTCAGCATGAACCGCAAACGTGTATTCTTCGGAGAATTGCGGCTGCACCTGTCCGGTCCAGCGAATCGAAAACGTGTCCCGAACGATCAATGGATCCGGCGTCCCAATCCCGAAAATACCATTGTTGTTTTGGTTAGGTCCAGCGCCCTGGATCGTAACGCTCCCAGGCCCGCCCGTAAAGCCAGTGTTGGCATACACGATTTGAAGGAGTCCTGCGGTGGTCGATGCGCTATTCTCCCAATAGACGTTGGCGTTAGTCGCCTGGGTTGGTGCGGCCGGAATCGCTACGGTAAAAGAGGTCGCGGTGGGCGTCGAAGCAACGTTGTATTCTCCATTGTAGCTGGTTGCTTGCCCAAAAAGCGCTCCTCCATAAAACCAAAGCCTTGCCTTGCTTACTCCAGCAGTGAGCCCGTGGGCACTTGTCGTTGTGACCGTAGTGGTGCCACCACTCGACTGGTAAGTCGACGCCGTGACATGGCTAAACAGGTTCGTCGAACCCGGATTACCGAATGTGCCATTGTCCCGGCTCCACTGAATTCGACAGCGGGCTGAACCCGTCGTTTCCACTTGTTCCAAGCGAATTTTATAACGTTGTGCAGCACCAGCTGGCACCGCTAAAGCAAAGGCAGCCATTGTCTGCACCTTGAAGGCACCAATCACTTCATCGTCCGCAATACCATCTTCTGGTGATGCCGTTCCAGCATCGTCCCATCCATGCTCCACAATTTGCTCCCCAGGAAGGTCGAAATCGCCATCTTGATTCAAATCAATCAACAACCGGGCTTTATCATCGCCGTCCAGTTGGAACCGATAGCTACCAGCAGTCGTCGGATGAAGCCACCCTTCATAGACTGTCGAATAATTATCCACCACAGTGTTAGGTGTAAGGCCCACATCATTCGGTGTTCCGTAGGCCAAATCGTAATCTACAACTGGATCCACCCGGGTGACCTTTAATTGAGCGTTATCGAAGTTTGCTGAGTTGGTATAGGTGCCATTGGAAGTGTCATAGTAATTGGCCAGAAGACCCGTTCCACTAGCAACCGTTGTGTCATTAATGATCACCGTCGCAGCCGCCGGACTCCCAATTTCTGGCGCCCCGCCCGCTACTGTGCTTGTCGGATCGCCCGTTAATGTCAGCGTTACCGACTCCGAACCCTCAACCACAGCTGCCTGGCTCGGATTCGGGTTGATGAAGATCGTTTTCTCCGTTTCCCCGGCCGCAAACTGGACAGAACTCACTGCAGGGCTCTTTGAGTAGTCTGTTGCAGAGTCGGCTGTTCCCGAAAACCCCACGCCAACACTCGCATCAAACAAACTACGGTTACGCCTGACCAAAAACGAACCGCTTTGCGGACCATCCTCAGATGCAAATACACTCGAGGCGACCACTGTCACTTCATCCGAACTGCCTAACTCGCCTTCAAGCATGTCCAAAAGGTCGCTCTTGCCATTCGCATCCAGATCCACACTCTCCGCATTCGGGTCATACCCCAGCTTCTGGGCTACCCAGTCCGAGACCCCATCACTGTTTGAATCCACGTCGCTCGTCTCGAGTTTGTAAAACTTCCGACTGCCTACAGGCTTGGTGATCTTAAGAGTCTTAGAAGTGTCGTTTGTCGCAACAAATTCAGTCCCGGAGTCGGGCGATAGCAGCGTTTCTCCTACCGACCCATATCCACCTCCTGGCGTATCCGAACTCAGTATCCGGTACTTTTTACCTACCTTCGCGTCGAAAACAAAAAAGACATTCGTTCCAGTGATGTAGGTATCACCAACCTTCAAACAATCACCCGACACCTTGGGATTAGTGCCTGCGACCGACTCAATCAAATTGGAACATCCGTCCCCGTCCTCATCCCCGCCAGGAAGCAAGTCCCAGGCATCGTAGATTCCCTGCCAGACATCGTTCAACCCATCTCCATCCACATCCATGTCCAAATCGCCTGATGCCGGCCCTCCAAATCCCAAAAACAAACCCAGGGCAATGACTCGCCAAGTCTTGAGTTGGCGACAAACACGTTGCGTAGAAGCAGTTGGGGTGGCTTTATTCTGCATGGCGGTGGTCGGGGATTCTGTTCGACGAGTCGAACAATCAAGGTTGGACTGGGATAGGGAAGGCTTCTCTCCTGCTAGCGCCTAACTCGAGGCCTTTCAGGACGACTATATTTTCATATAACAGGAACCAGAATACGAAATATGGCCGCTCAAAGTCCAGACAAAAACTAAAAGACTTTGTTCAACGGAATGTGAATTTTAAGAATGCCCTGAGTCAAAAAGATTGCCCCCTCCTTAAGATCTCCCGCAATTGCCTAGCCTGACCATAGCCTGGTGCAATTTCTAGAGCCCGATCCACGGCCATGATCGCCTCCATCCTCCTTCCCATCTGCGCCAAAATGGTGGCTCGCGCATAGGGAATCCCAGGATCATTAGGCTCCGAAGCCTCCCCTCTACCCAATGCTACCAAGGCCTCATCAGCCCGTTTTAATCCATTCAACGCCAACCCCAAGTTGTACCATGCCCTTGCAAACGTTGGTGCCAGCCGCACCGCTTCATTCAACGCGGCCACCGTTTTCATGAGGTCCCCGGTCTCACTGAATGCGAGCCCCAGTTCATAGCGGTATTGAGCTTCGTTCGGAGCCAATTTAATCGCATCCTCCAGCTTCTGAATCGCCTTTGCGGTATCTCCTTGGCTGCTGTGGATCAACGCCAAATCATGATGAAAAGGCGGGGAATTCGGATCCCACTTCACCGCCGTCTCCATATGCCTGACTGCTTTCATCGCCTCTCCCCGAGAAAAATAAAACTGCCCCAGCTGCATCTGCCCACTCGGCTGATCACTGTTCAAATGAAGCATGTTCAGCAAATCTTTCCCAGCCACTCCATTCACATCCAAAGTCTCCCTCAGCGCCCACGCCGCCGCTACCCGCACCGATCGCACAGGATCCAGCAGCGCCCTCTCCATCACCGCCTTCGTTTCTGTGTCACCACTCGCCAACACCTGCTCCAAACTCCGAATCACCGCATTCCGCACCAGCGGATGCTCATGGGCCGCTTGCTCCAATAGCGCCGCTCGCACACTCGACTCCAAAGCCCACTGCTCCAACAACAGCGCCGCACTCGCCCGCCAATGCGGTATCCGATCCGTCTGCAAAACCTCCACTAGCCCTGCCATCGCCGAAACATCCCCAAGTCTGGCCTTAGCAATCAACTGCGCCCGATGCCTCGTCGACCGCTCCATCCTCTCCCCATACCACTTCTCCGTTGCCTCCAATGCCCACTCCGTCGTCTGATCCTGGTGACAACGATTGCACGCGTTCGGAATCCCAAAATCCTTTGTCAACTTCGGATCCGGTATCGTCCAACCATGATCATGCCTCCAATGCCGCTGCATATACGGCGTCTGAGGCATATGACAGTTGATGCACTCGCTGCCCTTACTCTCCACCCCATGGAACGTATGCGCCGCGGCCACGATCGGCGGCGCATTCGGAAATCCGCCCGCCGTATGGCAACGCATGCAAAGCTGATTCCCCGGCAAAATCGTCTTCCCGCTGTGCATGTCATGACAATCCATGCACCGCACGCCCGAGTGCTGCATCCCGCTGCTCATGAAACTCGCAAATTCAAAATTCTCATCCCGCACCTGCCCATCCGGAAAATAAGTGTCCGATTGATCGGTGATCGTCAGCAAATAGTGATCCCAAAAAGAATCCCCAGGCTTGAAGTCCCCCGTTATCTCACCCCGTCGTGCATGGCATCCAGCACAATTCTCCGTGTGCTGATTGCGATCCCACTTCACCAAATGCGGATCTTGCCCCTTTTTCCCTGGATACAACTTCTGCCAGTCCGAGTGATCCTTCATCGGCCCATGGCAGGACTCGCAACTCACCGACTGCTCTGCCATCGACGTCCTATAGCTATCCGTCGCCTCGTCGTAATTCTTCCGCACCCTCGTGTTGTGACAAGAAGCACACATCTGATTCCATACCATCCCCCGCCCAGTCCAATGCCCCCATTCTCCTGGCTTCCGATCCTCATCCCCGTAAACATCAAACCACTCCTTCAGTTTTGGATCAAAACACGCCTCCATCGCCTGCAACCGCCCATTGCCACCATCCACCAAAACCTGCCTCAGTGGATTGTGCCCAATGATCCGCTCCACCTTGTATGGAGCCTTCTCCCCCCCAAATCCCAACGACACCACTTCAAAATCATCCCCCTCCTTGCGCAACTCCGTCGTCTGAGTGCCATGCTTGAATGATCGCTCAGGCACAAATCCCGGATCCTCCATCTCAGCATTCGGCTTCCGCTCAGCCATCCCATGGTTCGAAGTCTTCCACTTCGTGTACTCCGCCTCATGACACGACTTGCAACTCTCCGACCCCCCATATTCGGCGTGCACCACCGCCTCAGGCACCATCTCAAATGCCTTTGGCTCAACCACCGCCGCCATCTCCAATGGCACCACCGTGTGCTCCGCTTGAGGCCACATCAGCCAAACCCCGGCACCGATCACCAAAGCGCCTATCCCGCCTCCCATCACCCATGCCCGAACTCCCCCGCCCACAACCGCTTCAGGCGGGCGACTCGGTGGCTGATGCTTCTTGGATTTCATGTCGGAGGGCAAAGGGAACGCCAAAGCTACCGTTTCATTACGGTCAATCAACCCCAGAGGATGAATTGACCCCCTTCTGCGTCCGTGATAACTCTCATCAAGATGAATGCCAAACCACTCAGCACCTTTACCGCCCTTTTCCTTCTCGCTTCCTGCCAATCTCCAAGCTCATCTGAGTCCGAGACTCGCCCCCCGGGCACGACCGTCCTCTCTCCATCGGCTCTTGCCACGGCACGCAGCCAGCCAGTCGACTTTTCCGCCCACGTCAAACCCATCCTCGCCGCCAAATGCGTGATGTGTCACAACCAAGAAGCTCAACCCGGAAAAATGGATCTCTCCAGCCAGGCAGCCGCCCTGCGAACCGGCGCGATCGGACTCTGGATCGTACCCGGCATACCCGACCAAAGCCTCCTACTCACCAAAACCACTAGCGCGCCTGCCCACCTCAAAGCCATGCCACCAGTCGGCGAACAAATCACCCCCGAAGAACTTTCCGTCCTCAGAAAATGGGTTGCCGAGGGCGCAGACTGGCCATCAGGCAAGGCAGGCCTCGTCAGCCCACCCAACTAAGAACCCATCTCGCGATCTTCAGTTGCGGGTTGCGTCTTTTTCAGGCTGTGCTTCGTTCCCCATTCATCCACCCCAAAAACATGTCAGCATCTACCTCCACTCACCAACAAGAATCCGGTTCCATCTGGAACACCCTCAACCTCGTCATCGGTTCCCTCGTGGCCCTGTTCGCAACCTACTGGGGCGTTGCCCTCCTGTCGGGCTCACTCAAGCAAAGTTTTGGTGACAAAACCGCCCCTGCGGTAGCCTCAGCCCCCGCTGCTGAAACCCCCGCCCCAGTTCCAGCACCCGCTGCAGCCCCTTCTCCTGCTCCTGCCGCACCAGCACAAGCAGCAGCCGCTTTCGAACTCACCATCAAGCCTGCCGGCGCCGCAGGCATGGAATACGACACCAAGGCCTTCAACGTCAAGGTCGGCCAGAAAGTGAAAATCACCTTCGAAAACGCTCACCCCATCCCCCAACCCCACAACATCGTCTTCGGCAAACCCGGCATGAAGGATAAAATCATGATGTCCGCCATGCAGATGGCAGCCGCTCCGGATGGCATGGCCAAGGGTTACATTCCCGAGGGCGCAGACGTCCTCTTCCACACGAAGTTGATCCAGCCCACTCAGAAGGAAGTGCTTGAATTCGACGCTCCCTCCGAGCCAGGACTTTACCCCTACCTTTGCACCTTCCCAGGTCACGGCATGCTCATGAACGGCATCATGACCGTCGAGTAACGCACCCTCACCACCACAACCGCATGGTCTCCATCCAAGTTCAATACGAAGGAGACCTGCGCTGCCGGGCCACCCACGGGCCCTCCAACATCGAACTTTACACCGACGCCCCGGTCGATAACAACGGCCGGGGTGAGTCGTTTTCACCCACCGACCTCGTCGCCACCGCCCTAGCCACCTGCATGGCCACTGTCATCGGCATCAAGGCCAAGCAAAAGGACCTTCAGGTGACAGGCATGTCAGTGAGCGTGGAAAAACACATGAGCGAAGACATGCCCCGCCGCATCGTCCGCCTCCCTGTTCACATCACCGTCCCACTGCCGCCGGATCACCCCGAACGCCGCCTCCTCGAAGCCGTCGCCCTCGCCTGCCCAGTCCACCAAAGCCTCCATCCGGACATCGACAAAACCGTCACCTGGACTTGGCAGGAATAAGGATCACGACAAGGGCTCCAAAAGCCTCTGCACATCTTCCGGCGTCAGACTCAGTTTCTCGATTCTGCCCCCCAGAAGCCCCTCCAACATCGCGGCCTTGCTCTGCTGCAACGCAAGGATCTTCTCCTCGATCGTCCCCTCGCAAATCAGCTTGTGTACAAACACCGGCTTCGTCTGCCCAATCCGATGCGCGCGATCTGACGCCTGGGCTTCCACCGCCGGATTCCACCACGGATCATAGTGAATGACTGTGTCCGCTGCCGTCAAATTGAGTCCCGCGCCACCAGCCTTCAAACTGATCAGGAAAATCGGCACCTCCGCGGCCTGAAACCGCTGCACAGGCGTCTCTCGGTCCTGACTCTCACCCGTCAATTTCACATACTCCGTCTTCTGCTCCTTCAACGCTTTCTCAATCAGCGCTAACATCGTGGTAAACTGAGAAAAAATCAGCACCCGCCGCCCCTCCGCCAAAAGCTCCGGCAGCATCTCCTCAATCAAAAACGCCAACTTCGCCGACTGCGTCACCAACTGCGCCGCCTCAACCTTTAACAACGCCGGGTGACAACACACCTGACGCAGCTTCAACAACGCATCCAGCACCACGATGTGAGACCGATCCATCCCCTGGGACGCGATTGCCTCCCTCACCCGCTGATCCATCACCGCCCGAATCGTCTCATACAAATCCGCCTGTGCCCCCTCCATCTCAATCCGATGCACAATCTCCGTCTTCGGCGGCAAATCCTTCGCCACCGCATCCTTCGTCCGCCTCAGCATTAGTGGGCCCACCCGCCGCGCCAACACCCCTTGCCTCTCCTTATCCTGACTCTTCTCAATCGGATTCCGATACACCTTCCGAAACGTCTCCGCATCCCCCAAAAAGCCCGGCATCAAAAACTCAAACAAACTCCACAACTCCCCCAAGTGATTCTCCATCGGCGTCCCCGTCAAACAAAGCCGATGCCTCGCCTCCATCTCACGCGCCGCCAAGGCCGCCTGACTCTTGGGATTCTTGATGTTCTGCGCCTCATCCAAAACCAGCAAATGCCACTGCGTCTTCTTCAGCACCTCCACATCCCTCACTAGCAGCGGAAACGTCGTCACCACCACATCATTCAAACGGATCTTCTTGAACAGCCCCCTACGCTCCCCTCCGTGCAACAACAGCACCCTCAAATTTGGCGCAAACTTCTTCATCTCCCGCACCCAATTCCTGACCACCGAAGTCGGAGCCACCACCAAACTCGGCCGATCCGCCCGCCCCTCCACCTTCTCCTTCAGCAAATGAGTGATCGTTTGCAAAGTCTTCCCCAGCCCCATGTCGTCCGCCAACACCCCATGCAAATCAAACTCCCGAAGGAACTGCAACCACGACACCCCCTCCACCTGATAAGGCCTCAACTCCGCCGCTAGGCCCTCCGGCATCTCCGCCACCTTCATCCCCTCAAATCCCATCAACCTCTCCCGCAGCTTCGCCAACACCGCCGGAACCTGAATCGCCATCCCGTCAATCTCCGTCAATTGCGCCGCCCTCAACCGATCCAATCGAAACCCCTTCCCGCTAGCCGTCAAAGACCTTGGAATCGTCGACATCAATTCATTCAAGAATCGAATCAATGGCAGCAACCGCTGTGCCTGCACCTCCACCACCGGATCTCCCGGCAAATCCAATACCAGTAAAAACGCCTTCCCTTCCTCAGCCGCCTCCCCCAACACCTCCACCGTCAGTCCCTCATCCAACGCTCGCGACAGCACCGGAACCAGAGAAATCCGTTGCCCTCCCACCTGAAATCCCAGGTTCAACGCAAACCAATCACTCTCCCCAACCGTCTCCTCCTCCATCTCCGTAAACCACGTCCCCTCGTCCGGCTCCACAATCTCGTAACCGAAATCATCCGCCACCTCCACCTGCCACCCCGCCTCGATCAGTGCCGGCACCATCGACTCCCGAAAATGCGCCCAATACAACGCCTGCCGATCTCTCGGCACCGTCAAACAATTCGTCGTCACATGCTCCGTCTTCGCATCAGGCAAAACCACCCCAAACGGCTCCAACTCCAGCATCCGCATCTCCGTTAACAACGACCTTTCGCGGAATGAATCCCGAACCAATCGCACCCTCCTCCCATCGTCCCTCGTGAACTCAAAATACCCCACCAACCGGCTCGTCACCAAAAGAAATCTCTCTTCACATCCCGCATACTTCAGCATCGGCACCGCCACTCCCACCTGAATCATCTTCACGGATGTCTTCAGGTTCTTGCGACTCAACTCCTTCACCTGCGCCTCGACCCGCTTCAGCAAAAGCACAGGCCTCATCTCCACATCTCTTAACTCAATGACAGCCTGTCCCACCGGCCTCACCTCCCCCTGTTTCGCCTCCGATGGCAAAACGGCCTCCACCGGTGCCTCCCGTTCCACCTTCTCCACCGACTCAACCACCTTATTCACAGACTCCAAGTCACTCAACCATCCCAGCAGAGCCGCGCTATGCCAGCAATACGGTCGCCCACAGTTCTCACAATGGGTGGTCACCGAAAGATTACCGCCCTCAGACAGCCGCATCAACACCCCCATCGCCCGCCCCTCCAAGGTTGACGGAAAGGTTGGCTCCATCCGAACCTCCAGTTCATCCCCTTTCATCACCACCGATTCAATCGCCACTTCCCGAGCATGTCCTAACCCCCGCTTCAATTCCGTCTGTCGAAACAGCCAAAACCAAGCCTTCGAGCGCAGCTTCGTCAGCAGCACCTTCACCAAATCTTCGTCTGGACCAACGCTCATGAACCCACCCGCTTCACCTCATCCCAGGCCGCGTCCATCACGCCCAAACTCGCCTCATCCAAACTCACCCCATCCTCCTCCAATCGCTTTTCCATCGCATGAAAGCGCCTCATGAACTTCTCGTTCGCCGCTGCCATCACCGCCTCTGCCTGCACCCCTGCCTTCCGTGCCAGATTCACCACACTGAACAACAGATCCCCAATCTCCTCCTCCACCTTCATCATCTCCCCACCCTGCAAAGCCTCCTCCACCTCCGCCAACTCTTCTCTCACCTTCCCCACCACCGGCCCCATCTCAGGCCAGTCAAACCCCACCCGCGCCGCCTTCTTCTGCAACTTCTGCGCCCGCATCAACCCCGGCAACCCACTCCCCACTCCGTGCAAATAGCCCTCATTCTGATGCCCCTTCTCCACCCGCTTGATCGCATCCCACTGCTGCAACACCGCCGCCGATGTCTCCGCGCTCGACTCCCCAAAAACATGCGGATGCCGCCGGATCAACTTCTCCGTCAATCCCTCCGCCATCCGGTCCAAATCAAAGGCTCCCGTCTCAGAAGCGATCTCCGCATGCAAGACCGCCTGCAATAGCAAATCCCCCAACTCCTCACACATCAATGCCGGATCCCCACTCCGAATCGCATCCGCCACCTCATAAGCCTCCTCCAAAACATGCGGAATCAGGCTCTCATGCGTCTGCTCCTGGTCCCACGGGCAGCCTCCTGGAGCCCTCAACCGATGAACCACTGCCCGCAATTTCGTCAACGCATCCGTCTCTTCTGGAATCATCCTTCACCATGCCAATTCACCTCCCAAGTGCGACCAGAAAAAATTCTTTCGTTGACCATTCCCGTCACCTTGCCAGTCTCAAAGTAGCCGTTTTCCGGCACGACTCGTATCATCATTACCGAATCAAGTCCCCCATCCCACACCACCATGTCCAGCGAAGCCCTCGTCACTCTCAACTCCGACAACTTCCAGTCCGAGATCGAATCCTCCACCAGCCCTGTCATCGTCGACTTCTGGGCCGAATGGTGTGGCCCTTGCCGCATGCTCACCCCCATTCTCGAGCAACTCGCCACCGAACAGGGCAGCGCTCTCAAAATTGGCAAGGTCAATGTCGACGAAAGCCCCGACCTCGCCGCCCAATTCGGTGTCCGTTCCATCCCCATGCTGGTGTTCTTCAAGGACGGCAAACAAGTCGACAGCGTCGTCGGCGTGCAATCCAAAGACGCCCTCATCAAACGCGTCGAAGCCCTCGCCTAAACCATCCCTTCCCTCCAAAAGGCGAAGCCCTCACCGGCTTCGCCTTTTTTGTGCCCCGTCACTCCTCGATATCCAAAACCACCGCCTTCGGAACCAGATCAAAGATCGACTTCCCATCCAGCCCTGGCTGAACCGTCTGCCGACGTAAATCCGCCCCACCAAGCTTTTCCACAACCACCGAGTTGTCGTTTAGTCCAATGACAATTTTGCCTCGCTCCCAGGACTGCCCACGCTTCCGAATCCCCACGTAAGGCGAACCATCCCAACCTGGAGGCCAAGTAGCCTCAAGCGCATTTTCAAACACCACCGGCATGGACGCGAGCGCATCATCCCCCAACCCATCCACCACCATCCAGTGATTTTCGCCCGGCCCGACCGCCTTGTTAAAATCAGGTGCTAAACCAACATCGTTGTCCGGGACGTAGCCGCTTAACGGGCATCCAAAAATACGCTCATCCTGGAGAATATCCGCCCGGACCAATTCCCGAAACACCTCATTCGCCGTCTTCCCCCTCGGATACTTGCCATTGTGATCCCCCGCATAGGCCTTCATCGCCATAATGATTTGGCGACAGTTTGACGTAGCCTTCATCTGATCTGCTTTGTGTGTGATGACACAAAATCTTGCCCTGACCAAAAAGAGCAAAGCGAGCCCAAGCAGAATCACAAAAATCCAAACTCCAAGCCCCCACTTCTTCCGCTCGTTTCTGCTTCGATGCGACTGTTGATCGACTCCCAACTGACTCATGTCGGATTTTGATCCTCAATCACGATCAAAAACAAGCTCATCTTCGATTATGTATTTGATACACGCTCCATACACTCTTGATACCTGTTTCATACATTCCTATTTGACACCTCCCTCCAATCCCACGATTCTCCCCCATGAAACTCACCATCAACCTCGATGACGCCCTCTTAGACCGGGTCGTCGCCATCACCGGAGCCTCCACCAAGACCGAAGCCATCACCATGGCCCTCCGGGAAATCGACCGTAAGGCCCGGTTGATCGAAGTCTTGAGAGGCGGCCTCGGCGCCACCACCTCCGAACTCAAGTCCATGTTCGACGACGCCTCCGCCCCCGAACGCTTCCGCACCACAGGCTCCTGGGAGCCCCCCGCCCGCGTCGCAGAGACGCCAGCCCCTTACAACGTCACCGCCAATCCCTGACACTCCTCACCATGAGCCGCCCCATCCTCGTGGACAGTTGCTGGTACATCCAGCAGGCCCGCAACGGACACGATCCCCTCCAAGCCCTCTCCTTCCTCGCCGAAACACGTGAAATCGCCACCTGCGGCATCATCCAGGCCGAAGTCGGTCGCGGGCTCCGCCACCGCCGCTGGCTGGAAACCTACCAGCGCGCCTGGTCGGTCATGCTCTACCTCGATTCCTCACCCAAACGCTGGGAGGAAACGCTCGACCTCGCTTGGACTCTCGACCGCCAGGGCATCACCCTTCCCATCCAAGACATCCACATCGCCGCCTGCTCCCTCCACTCCGGCGCCGTCATCCTCACCTACGATCACCATTTCCAATCCATCCCAGGACTAGACGCCACCGATCGCATTTTGTAGACGGTACCAATTGGCTCTAATTCCGCCGGAAATCACTTCACCGGCGGCACGTGCTCCCCACGGACCAAATCCTCCAGCGTCTGCCGCTCCCGCACCACATAAGCCTCGGTTCCATCCACCAAGATCTCCGCCGGCATCGTCCTCGTGTTGTAATTCGACGCCATTGTAAATCCGTAGGCCCCAGCGCTCATCACCGCCAAAACATCCCCCGCATTCAAAGGCGGCAACTCCCTGTTTTGCGCCAGGTAATCCCCGGTTTCACAAATCGGCCCCACCACATCCGAAAGCTCATTCTCTGCTCCAACCTTGCTCCGAACCGGCACAATCTGATGCCATCCCTCATACAGCGTCGGCCGGATCAGATCATTCATCGCCGCATCCACAATCTTGAAAACCTTCGCCTTCCCCCGCTTCTCATAAACCACCTTCGTCAGCAGCACCCCCGCATTGCCCACCATAAAGCGTCCCGGTTCCAGCAAAATCCGCAGTCCCAAATCTTCCAACAAAGGCACCACAGCATCCGCATACGCCTGAATCGTCAACGGATGACTCTCATTGCCCTCCAGACTCCACCAATCCTGACTGCCCGAATCCAGACTCTGCTTGTAAACAATCCCGATCCCTCCCCCGATACTGAAGAACTGCAGACCATACTTGGCCTTCATTTCCTGCACCAGCGGCTTGACCTTCTCCACCGCCTCCACAAACGGCCCCACCGACGTCAACTGCGACCCAATGTGCATCTGCAAACCCCGAATCTCCAAATTCGGACACTCCTTCGCAATGATCTCATACACCTCTTCGATCCGATCAAAATCGATCCCAAACTTGTTCTCACTCTTCCCCGTCGTGATCTTCGCATGCGTTTTCGCATCCACATTCGGATTCACCCGTACCGCCACCGGCGCCTTCAGCCCCATCTCCCCCGCGATCTGATCAATGAAGCGCAATTCCGCCTCCGACTCCGCATTGAAACAGTAAATCCCTTCCTTCAAAGCATACTCAATCTCATCCCGCGTCTTGCCCACCCCGGCAAACGTGCACTTCGCCGCCTGCCCACCCGCCCTCAACACACGGAACAACTCACCGCCCGACACAATGTCAAATCCACCCCCAAGCTGCGCAATCGTGCTCAACACCGCCAAATTCGAGTTCGCCTTCACCGCATAGCAAATCATGTGGTCCAACCTCGAAAGCCCCTGATCCAAACGCGTGTAGTGATCGACGATCGTCTCCTTCGAGTAAACATACAAAGGCGTGCCATGCTGTTCAGCCAGCGATTGCAAATCAACGTTCTCAGCGTGCAGAGAGCCTTGGAGGTAGCGGAAATGGTGCATAAAAGAAGGGCCGACTACATACCCTAAATCACCGTCCCCGCAAGAGCGCGCTGCACCCCTTTTCTTGGTTCACTCCGCACTCGTATCGGCAGTGCCGGACTCAAGCGCCGCCAACCTCCGCTCCAACCTCTTGATTCGCTCCATCAACTCTGGCACACGCGCAGGATACGTCAGCATCTTCCGGCCCTCCATCAGCGGCTTCGCCGGATAGCCCGTGTACGCTCCCGGTTCAGGAATGCTCTTCGTCACTCCAGATTTCGCCAAAAGCATCACCTTGTCACCAATCACCAAGTGCCCGGCCACCCCCACTTGACCACCCATGGTCACATGGTTTCCAATCCTCGTACTCCCCGAAATTCCCGTCTGGGACACAATGATGCAGTGTTTCCCCAACACGCAATTGTGCCCAATTTGCACCAGATTATCAATCTTCGTCCCCTCTCCAATCAGGGTCCTTCCAAACCTCGCCCGATCAATCGTCGTACAGGAACCAATCTCCACATCATCCTCAATCTGCACAATCCCGACCTGCTCAATCTTCACATGCCGGCCCTCAAACATTTCATACCCGAAACCATCTGAGCCGATCACCGATCCGCTATGAATCGTCACCCGATTGCCCAGAATGCAGCGCTCCCGAATCACCACGTTCGGATGCAATTCACAATTCTCACCAATCACCGCCCCAGCCCCAACAAAACAGCCCGGCCACAAGATGGTCCCCCTTCCCAGAACCGCCCCCTCACCCACATACACTCCCACTCCAATGCTCACCTCATCGGCGTCAAATCGAGCTGTTGGATCAACCAAAGCAAGATCGTTCACCCCCCACCGCGCCTGCGGCTTCTTCGGGCCAAACTGCCTAATCACCATCGAAAACGCCAATGTCGGATTCCCCACGGCAATACACGCCTTGCCACCCCCGGTTCCCTGAAATCCCTCAGGCACCAACACCGCCGTTGCCCGACTTGTTTCCAATGACGCAGCATACCTCGCATTACCCAAAAAGGTCACATCACCCGGTTCAGCTTCGGCAATGGAGTTCAGACCTCTCACGCACGCATCCAATTCACCACAAAGCACCTTGCCTCCCACCAGCTCGGCTAGGGACCTCACCGTCATCGTCTCTCTAGTTGCCTCATTCATCGAATCTATGCTAGTCACGATCCAAAAAAGAAGCGCGTCGACTTAAAATCGACGCGCTTAAAAACTCTCAAGGGCATCTCCCTACTTTACTTCTTAGCGTCAGCGGCTGGCGCAGCGGCAGAACCTGCATTCTTGTTCAGCTCCACCACCACCTCATCCGTGAAATCCACCGCGTCCTTGTAGTAAAGCAGGACTGGAACCGTGGAAAGACTCACACCCGACTTGTCGAAAGCAAAATCATACCCGTCGGCCTTCGCCTTGTCTTTCACCACCACCAAGATCTCCTCATACAAACCCTTCCGAATCTGCACATCTTCCTGCTTGAGTTGGCCTTGGCGCCGATTTTGGAACTCCCCGATCTCTTGCTCAAGCGCCCGAACTTCTTTCACCTTTTCCTGCAGCTCGGCGCCACGCTTGGCTCGCTCTTCGCCGGTCAGAATCGGATCCTGAGCCTGCTTCTGCAGCTTCTGGATATCGCCCAGCATGTTCTTGTAAACGCTCCAGCGTTCATTGACCTCCTGGGTCGCCTTCTCAACGTTAACTTTGAACTTTTCAGACGCTTCCTTGGTTTTGTAGAACTCGGAAAAGGCCTTGGCCATGTCAATCACGCCAAACTTGAGATCGGCAGCCTGCGTGGAAAAGGCCGAGATCAGAACTAAAGAAGCAACAAGGATTTTCATAAATAGAGACGACTAAGAATGCATGCGTTTTGCGGGGGCACAAACGGAAACTAACGCTGTGTACATCAGACTAGAGCTAGGTTCCGACAGGGAGTAACTCCGTCCAAGGTCAAACCCAGTGTATCAGAATTTGTAACCCACGTTAAACTGGAACTGACCACCCGAATCGTTGAACTCATCCGATTGCGTTGGAACACCAAAGTCCACCCGGATCGGACCGATCGGCAAAAACAACCTCAGACCAACACCCACGTTCGCATTAAAGTTTGCGGTCGAGGCATCATACGCATCCAAGTTCACAAAACCCACATCATAGAACACGGCCCCACGTACCTTTTCGAAAATCGGGAAGGTGAACTCCGTCGTCAGGTAGGCTGAAGTTCCGCCACCAATAGGCTCTCCCGTTTCGTCCTTCGGACCCACCTCGCGGAATTGGAAACCGCGCAAGTTATTGGCACCCCCAAGGAACAAGCGCTCAAAAATCGGCACGCCATTGTCACCACCACCCCAACTGTCAACCGTGCGCCACGCACCCTCAAAACTCAGAATCGTATCCCCGGGAAGATTGAAATACTGCGCACCCTGGAAGTTCAATCCATACGCGTCCACATCTCCTCCAAGGAAACCTCCCGAGGCCATCAATCCGAACTCTAACTTATGGCCCGAACGCGTGATGAACAGATTGTCCCGAGTGTCATGCACATAGGCAAAGTCGAGTTTACTCTGCAGATACTCGCCCTCTTCATCCTTGATGATCTGAGATGCATTCGGATCGATCCCATCGATGGTCACATTCTGCAGCGTGTAGGTCATGTCTACATACGCGTGCTCACCCAATGGCTTGCGCAGTCCGAGCGACAGACCCGCTTCGGTCTGGTCAAAACGATCCGACAAGAAGAACAAGTTGCGATAGAACAAGCTTGTCGTGAACGACAACTTCTGCCCCAGGAACCAAGGCTCCGTCAGCGACATGCTGAAATCGCGGCGCTGAAGACCAAATCGCGCATTCAAGTTGAAGCGCTGACCCGCACCCCGAAAGCTCGGCCAATCCGTGATGTCAAAGTTGGTCTGAGTGAGGTCCATGAAACCCACCAAACTATCGATCGAACTGAAACCTGCGCCAAAGTTGATCGTTCCCGTGGATTTTTCGACCACGTCGATATTCACATCCTTAAACCCTTCGGCCCCTGTATCAATGGATCGCATGTCCACCTGGCTGAAATAGTTCATGTTGTTCAGACGATTTTTACCCGCCTCCATTTTCACCGTGTTCAACTCCTCACCCGGAGCGAACGGCAACTCCCGGCGAATCACCCGGTCTTGCGTCACCGTGTTCCCGGCGATGTTCACTTTCTGAATGAAGGACTTCGACCCTTCAGTGACGCGATAAAGAACCTTCACCTGACCAGGACCACCGGACAAAATGCTGGTTTCAACACGCGCATCAGCGTAACCGCGAGACCCATAGTAATCCTGGATCATCTTCTCGTCCGCCTTCACTTGAGAACCCGAATACGGGAATCCCGCCTCAGTCACAATCCCAGGTGACAACTCATCCTGCGAAAACACGGTGATGCCGTCCAATGCCACTTCAGAGACCTGATATGAGTCCCCCTCAACGATCACAAAAATAAGATCAACTTTGTCGGTGCTCACTGGTTCACGCCGCACCTCCGTCACTTTGGCATAGACATAACCTTTGTCTTGGAAGGCTCCCTCAACGGCTTTGATGTCGGCCTGCAAATCCTCATTGTTCAGCTTACCCGCCTTACCCCAGAGTCTCCAAAACGACTTCTCCTTACTTTTCAGAACAGCCTTCAGTTTCCCACTTTTGATCGCAGTATTTCCCTCAAACCGAATGTCACCGATCAGACCCCGGGCACCTTCTTCGACGTTAAAGATCACCGCGGTGAATCCGTTCCGGGTGTCCGGGCGGGTGCTGTAAGTCACCAGAACATCGCTGTATCCCCGCTTTTCATAGACCTCACGAATCTTCACCTGCGCCGCTGCCAACTGAGACTCACTCACTGGATCACCCGCCTTCACTTCGATATCCTTCCGAAGCTTGCTCTCATCGACCATCGAATTACCAACAAACGAGATGGTCCCGATCGCACCGCGACCCACGATGCTCACAATCACATTCACCCCACCCGCGACATCCACAGTGCGGATGTTGACGTCTTCGATCGCACCCGTGCCGAACAGATTGCGAATATCTTGTTCCACCTTCTCATCCGCATAATCTTCACCTTCACGAAGGGACATCTGACCCCGAACGCGAGCCTCATCAAGACTCTGGGCACCCGTAAAGTTCACCTCCACCTTCTTCACCTTCTTGGCGGGGGCTGTCGGTGCAGCAGGCACTTGTCCTCGAATTTCAGAGAACGGAACCGTCGTAACGGCAAATAATAGGAACAAAGAGAGGCAGTGCCTGAGGCAGGGGAGTTTGCCGGAAATCATGCGTAGAGAGGGAGGTCGGGTGGTGTGTGTGTGAACGGGAAAACGAGCAAAAAGCGCGCCAACCTCCATTACTGCCGACTCATCGGCCTTCGTCAAGGTAAAAGGCAGCTTCCTTACCGGCCAAACTCCTATGGGCAATGGTGCCACCACTCACCTATGCGGTCCTTGAACCTAGCCTCACACCCCGACCGCTTCTTCCATATGAAACAGCTCCCGGGCATCAGCCACCACTCCAGTCAATGCCGCCGCTGCAACCATTACCGGACTCATCAAAATCGTCCGGCCTGTGGGACTTCCTTGCCGCCCCTTGAAGTTCCTATTGGATGAAGAAGCACACAATTGGTCGCCGATCAGCTTATCCGGGTTCATCGCCAAACACATCGAACAACCCGCCGCACGCCATTCAAAACCCGCTTCAGAAAAGACCTTGTCCAACCCCTCCTTCTCAGCCATCACTGCCACGATCTGGGAACCGGGAACGGCAATCGCCTTCACGCCCGCAGCCACTTTCTTACCCTTGATGAACTTGGCAACCTCCCTGAAATCACTGAGCCTGCCATTTGTGCACGATCCAATGAATGCCACATCGATCTTTGTTCCCTTGATCGGCGCTCCAGCCTCCAACTTCATGTACGCCAAGGCTTCCTCAGTCGATTCCCGCTGCGAGGCCGACTTCGCATCGGCCGGACTCGGCACCATCTCCTCAACCGAAATCGCCTGATCCGGGCTCACTCCCCAGGTCACGGTAGGCGGAATGTCTTCCGCCCGGATGTTCACCACATCGTCATAAACCGCATCAGCATCCGTCGCAAATCCACGCCACTTCTCCACCGCCGCATCCCACTCGGCTCCCTTCGGTGAAAAATTGCGCCCCTTGAGGTATTCGAAAGTTTTCTCATCCGGATTCACATACCCGCACCGCGCACCACCTTCGATCGACATGTTGCAGACCGTCATCCGCTCTTCCATGGAAAAACCGTCCATCACATTGCCACCATATTCATAAGCATAGCCCTTCCCGCCACCAGCGCCCAGCAGACGGATGATGTGCAAAATCACATCCTTCGCATACACCCCAGCCCGCAACTTCCCTTCCACATTGATGCGGCGCACCTTCATCTCACTCAACGCCATCGTCTGAGTCGCCAAAACATCCCTCACTTGAGTCGTCCCGATGCCAAAGGCAATCGCGCCAAAAGCCCCATGCGTCGCTGTGTGACTGTCGCCACAAGCAATCGTCGTCCCCGGTTGCGTGATCCCCTGCTCAGGCCCCACTACGTGCACGATCCCCTGTTTCCCGCTGCTCAAACTAAAATACGTGACTCCAAACTCCTTCACGTTCCGGTTCAATTCCTGGATCATCTCTTCCGCCAGCGGATCCGCAAAGGGCGACACCTGACTGTCCGTCGGAACAATGTGATCCACCGTCGCAAACGTCCGGTCCGGATACGCCACCTTCAATCCCAAATCCCTCAACATCCCAAACGCCTGCGGGCTCGTCACCTCGTGAATCAAATGCGTGTCGATCAGCAGTTGAGTCTGTCCGTTGTCCAATGTGCCAACCGCGTGTGATTCCCAGACCTTTTCGAAAAGAGTTTTGCCCATGAGAGTGATGTGTGACCAGTGTTACAAAAGCCCGCCACGTTCACGGCGGATTGAGAAGCTAGCACAGAAGTTCCACAGTGCAAACGTCCGTGCAGCCTCTCAAAATTCAGTTTCCTCCAAGCCGTAAAGCGCCCTCACAAGCCCCAGCGCCTTCTCCCCTGGCAACACCCCCAACTCCATCTGGTTCATCACATACGCAAACGCCACCCCATTCTCCGGATCCCCAAAAGCCAAGCTCCCACCCGCCCCGGGATGCCCAAAAGCCCGCAAAGACGGCCCAAACAGCGCCCTCACCTTCCGCCCTCCACCCCCTTCCGTCGCATCCTTCATCATTCCAGTGCTAAAAGCCACCGGGCGGCAAATCACCTCATCCTCCCGATTCGTCAGCGTCTTCTCCATGAACGCCTTTTCTCCATTTTCGCCCAGCAACCCCGCATAAAGCCTTGCCAACCCCCTCGCAGACCCCACTCCCCCCATCGACGCAAAACCCGCCTGCCACGTCTCAGCCCGATTGAAATCCGCCACCGCATTCAATCCCACGGGACTCTGAAAAGCCCTCATCGTCACCGAATCCGGCGTCTGAAACGCCTTCATAAACGCATCCGCCTTGATCGCCTCCGTCATTCGCCCGGGATAAAGCGTCGCCACCCTGCCATTCTCCGACTTCGGCAACCCAATCCAAAACTCGCCGCCGACCTTCTCCCTCACCTCCTTTTCAAAATACTCCCCCAGCGACCGCGCCCCCGTCGCCCGCCTCACCACCTCATCCAGTAAAAAGCCAAACGTCCTCGCGTGATACCCCTGTCTCTCCCCAGGTAGTCCCATCGGCACCTGCCGCTCCAGCGCCCGCACCACCGCCGCATGATCCAAAATCGACACCTTCTCGTCCAAAACCGCCAAACCCGCCGTGTGCGAGAGCAAATCAAGAAAACACACCTCCTCCTTGCCCCCCTGCTCGAAATCCGGCCACACATCCGCCACTTCCCTCTCAAGACCCACCCCACTCTCCCTCAAAGCCTTCACACAGGCCCAGGCCGCCATCCCCTTCGTCGCCGACCATACCGGCACCAGCGTCTCCACCGTCCAACGTTCAGCCCCCTCCCGTGTCGTCGTCCCTCCCGCCAAACTCAGCACCTCCACCCCATCCTTCCACACACTCACCGCCGCCCCAACCTCCCCGAGCTCCCGAAAATTCCCGTCGAACCAGCGTTCAACAGCCCCCAGACGATCAGACAAAACAGTTCCAGTCATTCCTTCAACTAAAGCCGCTGCAAAGCCGGACGCAACCCGTCCAAATCCGGATCCTTTCGCGCCACCGCCCGCAAGCTCCCATCCATCTCAAACGACTGCCTCAGCAACTTCAACGCTCGCTCCAAATCCCCCAATCGCGCGTAGTAACACCCCATGTTGTAATAAAAAACCGGCTTCGACCTCAACGCCGTCGGCCCCCGGCTCAGCATATCCACCGCCTCATTCGTTCGGCCCAACTCATGCAAACAGAACGCCGCATGAATAAATCCCCCGGGCTCCTCAGGCTCCAACTCACACAATCGCATCGTCAACGCCAGCGCCTCCGCCCACTGACTCTCCGCCATCAAACACAAAAGCAAAATCTCCAAAACATCCACCCTTCCCCCGGCCTCCCCAGGCAGTTTCGTCAACTCCACCCGCGCCTCCGCATACAGCGAAAGCTCCACATACCCTTGCGCGGCTAAGATTCGACGTTCCGTTTCCGTCATCAGAAAAATTCGATTATAAGGCCCCAATAGTCCAGACAGTTCGTCATACAATGGCGAACTTCCGATTGCGCCCCTCCCAATGAGACCGTAAATCCGCGCCGTGAACAAGGCTTTTGTTTTGGGCGCAGGCCTCGGGGAGCGCCTCCGTCCGTTGACCTCCCAACTACCCAAACCCCTCATCCCCTTCTACCATCGGCCCCTCATCTGCGCCGCCTTCGATCATGTCATCGCCTCAGGCGCACGTGACATCGTCATCAACACCCATCACCTCCCTCACGCCTACACCGAAGCCTTCCCCTCCGCCCGTCACTCGGACATCCCCCTCCGCTTCCGCAACGAATCCCCCGACCGCCTCGAAACCGCCGGCGGCATCGCCAACGTCCGCGACCTCCTCGACGGCCCCGACCCCTTCCTGGTCTACAACGGCGACATCCTTACCGACATTCCCCTCGACTCCCTCATCAAACATCACCACAACAGCGGCAATCTCGTCACCCTCGCCCTCCGCTCCACCGGCCCCGCCCCCCACATCGCCATCGACCCCAAAACCGGCCTCCTGCTCGACATCCGCAACCTCCTCGGCACCGGCCACCACGGCACCCACCTCTTCACCGGCATCTACATGGTCAGCCCCGCCTTCTTCGACTGGCTCACCCCCGGCAAAAAGGAATCCGTCATCCCCATCTTCCTCAAACTCATCGAAACCGGCCACCGCATCGGCGGGCTCGTCCTCGACGAAGGCCACTGGTGGGACCTCGGCAACCGCACCTCCTATCTCGACGCCCACCTCGCCCAGATCGGCACCCCGCTCGGTCAAACCGCCATCCACCCCCTCGCGCAAGTCCACCCCACCGCCACCCTGATCGGCCATAACATCATCGGCCCCCACGCCGTCGTCGAAGCCGGAGCCACCCTCGAAAACAGCCTCCTTTGGCCCCACGCCTACATCAAAGCCGGCGCCCGCCTCACCCGCACCATCGTCCGCTCCCACATCACCGCCTCCGGCCCCCACGAAAACGCCGACCTCTAATCCGAGAACTGCGAACCGCGAACAAAAACTGCCCCCATGCCCCCCGAACACGAAGCTCTCCACATCCTCACCTGCCAGAAGTTCCCCAAGCTGACCGGCCTCCCCTGTGAGTTCGAGCCCATCCTCAAAGGCGGCTCCGACCGACACTACTACCGCCTCTCCTGGCCCACCTCCGGCCAGCAGCCCATGATCCTCATGGTTTACACCAACGCCCGCCGCGACAACCCCAAATTCGCCCCCGCCACCCAGCGCCTCACCGCCCTCGGCGTCCATGTCCCCACCATCTTCCATCACGACGAAAGCCGCCTCTGCATCTGGCTCCAAGACCTCGGCCGGGACGACCTCCACGCCCACCGGGACGAACCCTGGGATGTCCTCCGCCCCTGGTATGAAGCCACCCTCCAGGAAGTCGCCAAAATCCACGCCATCACCGAAACCCAACTCACCTCGAACGATCAAATCGAACTCGAACCCCCCTTCGACGACTCCCTCTACCTCTGGGAGCAAGACTACTTCCTCGACCACTTCGTCCGCGGCCACCTTCAAAAAGAGTTCCCTGACGAAAATAGCGCCCCCATCGAACAAGCCTTCAGCGACCTCCGCCGACGCCTCACCGCCCTGCCCCGCTGCCTCGTCCATCGGGACTTCCAAAGCCAAAACGTCCTCATTCACGAAAACCGCGCCTGGCTCGTCGACTACCAGGGCCTCCGCCTCGGCCTTGCCGAGTACGACCTCGCCTCCCTCCTCTACGACCCCTACGTCAACCTCACCCGCTCCCAACGTGAGGAACTCCTCCAATACTACGCCGACCTCCGCGGCCTCCCCTTCTCAAAGCTCCGCGAAACCTTCCTCCTCTGCTCCGCCCAACGCCTCACGCAGGCCCTAGGAGCCTACGGCAACCTCAGCCGCAACCTCGGCAAACCCCACTTCCTCCAGCACATCCCCACCGCCGTCGAACGCCTCAATAGCATCTGCGAAGAATCCCAAATCCTCCGCCCCATCACCCACCTCCTTCAGTCCGACATCGCATAGTCAATCCCTCCTACCCACCCCGCAGTAACACCCCCGGCACCCAGGGGTCACCGATCAAGGATCGACACCTCTTTGCAATCCCAACCCTGCCCGCAGCGTAACAAACCCGCATGCGCATCTGGGACCTCCACTGTCACCTCACCGGCCTACCCGGCCTCACCCCGGAAGAGCGCGCCACCCATCTCCTCCTTTACGCCGACCGCGTCGGCATCGAACGCCTCTGCGTTTACATGGGCCTGCGCTTCCTGCAAAACCCCACCCCCGAGCAGCTCATCCAGCAAAACAACGAGGTCCTGCGCGCCCTCGCCGCCTTCCCTGACCGCCTCTTCGGCTTCGTCTATCTCAGCGCCGAGCACATCGAGACCAGCCTCGCCGAACTCGAACGCTGCGTCGCCCACGGCCCCATGGTCGGCGTCAAACTCTGGGTCGCCGGCCGCTGCAACAACCCCTCTCTCGATCCCCTCATCGTCCGCGCTGCCGAACTGAAAGCCCTCGTCTTCCAGCACACCTGGATCAAAACCGGCGGCAACTACCCTGGCGAATCCACCCCAGACGACCTCGTTGCCCTCGCCCAGCGCTTCCCCTCCGTCCCCCTCATCTGCGGCCACACCGGCGGCAACTGGCGCCTCGGCCTGCGCGCCATCCAGCACCAGCCCAACCTCTACGCCGATCTCGCCGGCAGCGACCCCACCGCCGGCATCACCGAAACCGCCGTCGCCGCCCTCGGCCCAGACCGCGTCCTCTACGGCAGCGACGCCCCAGGCCGCAGCTTCGCCACTCAACTCGCCAAAGTCCACGGCGCGGACATCCCCGAATCCATCAAACAAAAAATCTTCCACACCAACCTCCACCGCCTCCTCACCCCCATCCTCACCGCCAAAGGCATCAAAACCTAACCCTCCTCCAATCTCGATGCCCACCCGCCGGACCTTCCTCACCCAAGCCGCCGCCTTCACCGCCGCACCCCTCCTCTCCCCAGCCGCCTCCGCATCCGGCATCACCGACGTCAACATCCACCTCCACCGCTGGCCCCACCACCGCCTCCCACACGACACCCCCACCGCTCTCGCCGACCACCTCCACGCCCACGGCGTCGCCCAGGCCTGGGCCGGTAGCTACGACGCCCTCCTCCAGCAGGACCTCACCGCCGTCAACGCTCGCCTCGCCGCCGACTGCGCCAAAACCGACCCCAACCTCTTCCTCGCCATCGGCACCCTCAACCCCAACCATCCCCGCTGGCAGGACGACCTCAAACGCTGCCAGCAAACCCACGGCATGAAGGCCCTCCGTATCTACCCAGGCTTCCATCGCTACACCCTCGCCGACCCCGCCTTCCGCCAACTCCTAGAAGCCGCCACCTCCGCACGCATCCCCCTCCAAATCGTCGCCCAACTCGAAGACGAGCGAACCCAGCACCCTGCCCTGCAAACTCCCTCCGTCGATCTCAAACTGCTCCCTGCTCTTCTCAAAGACATCCCCGAAGCCCGTATCATGGTCCTCAACGCCAGCTCCACCATGATCCATACAGCGCTCCAACCCGCCCCAAACCTCTGGTTCGACATCGCCAAACTCGAAGGCTGCGGCGTCCTCGAAACCCTCCTTCAAACCTGGCCCATCGAGCAGCTTGCCTTCGGCTCCAACGCGCCCTTCTTCTATTGGCTGGCCGCCAAGCTGAAACTCCAGGAGTCCGCCCTCACCCCCGCCCAAATCCACACTCTCACCCACTCCGTCTTCCTCTAGCCGCCATCATGCGCCTCCGTCTTTCGCCTCTCCTTCTGTGTTTCCCGGTGGCCACCTTGGCCCTCGAGTTCCCCTCCACCCCGCCCGTGGAGCCGCAAAACGCCGCCAAGACCTTCCACGTTCTCGATGGCTTCGAAATGCAACTCATCGCCGCCGAACCGCTCGTCACCGACCCCGTCGCCATCACCTACGACGCCGATGGCCGCGCCTACGTGTGCGAGATGAACGACTACCCCTACACCGACAAAGCCACCCACAAGCCTGCACAAGAAAACCCCACCGACCTGCCCCTCGGCAAGGTGCGCCTCCTCACCGACACCGATGGCGACGGCACCTTCGACAAATCCACCATCTTCGCCGACGGCCTCTCCTGGCCCACCGGCACCGCCTGCTGGAAAGGCGGCATCTT